>NZ_JBOCCY010000003.1:0-339395 GCF_050586445.1 Bacillus coreaensis | reverse complement strand
ATAAATCCAACCATAGTATCGAGCTTAAACTCTAAAATTACAATTTATAAAATACTGAGAATACTGGAGAAAACGCGAGTTTTCACTTTGTTTATTGAGGGAGGTTTGTTCAATAAGGATGTAAGAATAACAGATCTCAAAAATGTATATTTATGGTAAAATGAAATTATAAGGAGGGTGAGCGTAATGCTTTGGTTCTTTATAATTTTGATTCTAATGATAGTTACTTTTTCCTTTTTTATAGACAGAAGACGAAACAAAAACAATAATTACCCACATATTCCTACAAATCCTAATGCTAAACCTGGGGATAGTTCGAACTATATGATGGGTGATAATAAGGATACAGGGGGATTTCAATAAATCATAAATTCTGTAACAGGAGCTTTCCTTAATAAGGGAAGCTCCTTTTAACAAACGGGGCAGGTTAGTTTAATAAGGAATTGGAAATGTGTGGTAAAATAAATACGATTAATATAGGGGAGTGGTACTAATGAGGGTACTATTGGAGTTAATACGAATAGTTCTTATAGTTGGATTTATCGGAGGAATTTTAAGTGCATTTATAAATTATGTGTATTCAAAATTAGGAACCATAGATTCCTTTGGCTGGATAGGGATAATGGCTATTCTTATCTTATTATTTGTACTGTATAGGAATAAATATCAGTATAGTGGATGGTATACAGGGAAAGGTCGAGCTAAACTCTACGAAAATGTATCAAAAGTGCTTATATCTATTTCAATATTATTAATGTTGTTACCTCCAATTCTAAGTAACATATTTAGCTAACGATTGCGATTCTTCCAAAAGGTAGATCGCTTTTTCTAATTGTAGAAAAGGAGTATGTTAGTTGAACAATCGTCATTAGTTTTTTTCACCAATCGGGCAATTTGCGGAGTAACACTTAAGAAATTTGATTTATTTTTAGAGAATATTTTGTTGTGTGCTTTGCCAAATGTTTACAACTTTTCAAGAAGAAAAACCCCTCCTTTTTACTGGAGAAGGGGTTCATTTATGTTAAGTGAAAATCTTCTTTAAATAGATCAATCAACAATTATCAATAATCAATTATACATTTATAACAATAATAACCAGAATCGGTAATTTCACCGTTTTCACCGTAATCTTCACCAATTAAAATATCGACTCGCTTGCAAGATTCACATTCTAAAAATTTTTCTTTAGAAAAGGCCTCTTTACAAGATAAACATTTACATAATCCTTCAGTAGAAGACATTATCAATGTTTCATTATTACACAAGGGGCAGAATTTAAGGAAATCATATTGTTTATATGTAAACGTCCCAGCTTCTTTTTCTATAGCTGCATACTTCCTTAGGAAGTTATTTATAGCTACATTGCCAGAAAAATTACAAAAGATACATAGCTCTCCATCAACATCGAATGTGTTTTCTTGATTGCATTGAGGACAATCTACTTTAAAAGAATTATTAGTAGTTAATTCATCCTTAATTCGCTTATACCTTTCACAAATATATTTTTCTTGTTTATGGAGGTGGTTATATATTCCATAGAAGGATTTGCTGCTAAAAATATTAGAGAATTCTTTATTCACAAAAGGAACGATATAACTAAGAGTTTCGTAAATAATAGATTCCAATTGATATTGATTTTCTTTAATATGAAAATGTTCAATCCTATTTCGAGTTTTTTTCAATCGCTCTATTGAACGTATAAACCGCTCAGCTATTGAAATATTACAAATATGCTGAAGTCTATAAAGTGCTGTATCTAAGTTAATACTTTTAAAATCTCCCTCAACATAGCTACTGTAGTTAGCTTTATTTAAATCTTCAAAAACAAAAGCCCAATGTTCTTCTGTTAATCGTGCCTTAAATATTAATTCTATACCCGCATTCAAGTGTAACACAGCATATTTGATCGATGAGTATTATCGGCACTGTCTACTAATTCATATAAGCATTTATTAATAAAATCTAATCCATTTTCTAAAACATTCAATTGCAACTCCAAATAGTACGCCCCTATCTATATAAATTATACTTATGAAAATAACTATAATTTAAAAGGTATCAATATATTGTTCTATCTTAAATATAAAGTATTTTTTATTAATTGTTCAGTTAAACTTTGAAAAATTATACTTAGAATAAGAGGTAGGTTAGTTTAAGAAGGTCTTTAAGAAGGTGTTTTTATCAGTATTGGAGAAAATGTTAAATGCTTTATGAACCAAAAAGAATTTGATTCAATAATTAAACAGCCACCAAAGATTAGTCGCCTTTTTTGTTGAATTCCTTTTTGAACAAACGTGGCAGGTTTGTGAAAGAAGGAAAAATCTTACTAGGTGTAAAAGAGGTAATGTATAAGTAGAGAAATAATAGGATGTGATTCTTATTAAAGCAGTAATTTTTGACTTTGATGGAACACTTGCAGATACATTGCCAGTGTGTTTCATAGCATTTGAAGGTGTATTTAAGAAATTTGATAAACTCGAGGTTACAACAGAAGAGATTATAGCAATGTTCGGGCCATCTGAAACTGGGATTATTCGTAAAAATCTTAAGAATAATAATTATGATAAAGCCATTGAGTTGTATTATGAGATATACAGGGATCAACATAATATTGTTCAGAATAACGAGGAAATCAAGACCTTACTCGAACAGTTAAGAACAAATGGGTATAAACTCGGAATAGTCACTGGTAAAGCAAGAAGAAGTCTCGATATATCTCTAGATTGCCTTGGATTAAATACCTTTTTTGATGTAATTGTAACTGGGGATGATGTGGAGTTTCCAAAGCCTAACCCAGAGGGAATATTTAAAGCATTGGAATATCTAAACATTCACATAGGGAAGCTGTTTTTCTAGGAGACAGTGAAGCTGATATAATCGCTGGTAAAGAGGCAGGTGTACTTACAATTGGAGTACAATGGTTGCCCAATATCCAGACAAGTGAGTTTAAAACTCAACCAGATGCTATATATAGTAGTGTTAAGGGATTCTTACGATTCCTCTCCACCTTAAAATGAAAAGGGGGAAAAGCTGCCAATCCTGGTGGCTTTCTTATTGTACAAACGGAGCAGGTGTGCGGCCGAGCCTAGGTCGTATCATACAGCGCGTGGGATTCCCGCCGAGTAAGAACTAGCCATTCGCTCGTAGCGTGTCTTGGAGGGCTGAAGGTACGTAGCCAAACTTAAATAAACCTTCCAATATTAGAAGGTTTATTTTCATATGACCAGAGGTTAATATTCATTTTTTGGTGGTTCTTCTAACCATCCCTTTTTAATTAATAAATTCATTCCATCTTCACTGTAAAGCAGTGCTTCACTAATAAATTTTATATATTTCATGCCAATATCTCGTCGAAATACAGATGCTAAATCACTTCCGTATATCCCGATTGAACCAGCTCCCATTTGAGCTACATGGACTAAGATGAGTTTATCGGAATATGGTGATATTGTAGAGTTCAATACTTCCTCGTCGTAAGTGGTTGTAAGATTTAAATTCTCATTAATTAAAAGTTGTTGTATTTCACCTAATATTTGATTAGTGTTTTTAATTCCACGCTCAATGTATTTTTTTACATCTGGATCCTTTACTACTTTACTAAAACCTGTTAATAATGCTTTACTTAAGGCATTCCTATGTGCCGTGCTGTGTATCTTTAAAATTTCTTCTGCATTCAATGGACGTTTACTACCCAGCCACCCTGTTAAATAACTTTGATCATTTATGATGTCTGTTGCTTTAGGTATTGGCAGTTTAGGGGATTGAGGAAATAACTTTTTTTCGAACAATAATTGTGATGTACGCTCATACAAGACTTTATAATCAGTGATGATGCTATAAAGAATGTCTAATACGTCCTTACTTTCTGTAGATTCCACAGCCTGTGGTATTAATCTGAATCCTAATTTGCCCATTTCATGTATGTATAAAAGGTAGAAATTATCAGTGAATAGAGCAGGTGCCTCAGTATTCACATCTTCTTTAGTGAAACCAGTAGGTAAAGGGTGACTTTCTAGCTGGTAAACCTTTCTTATTTTTTCAGTTGCTTTCTTACTAATGTCTAAAGCGAACAATAGAATCGATTTTATTTTTTCATCTTGGCACGTGTTGATCATCGGTAACTTGTAGGGTATTAATAAGTTTTCAATCATATAGACCTTCCACAAATTTGCTAATTCAGAAGAAGGAAGATGGTTATTTTTATGAGTCATCTCTTTACATCGCTCCTTGTTTATATACGGTGTTTTTAGTATGTACTTTTTGTCAAGATGTATGTTCCAATTTTTACATGATGTCAAGTGATAAAAAGGTAGGATGAGAAAGTGAAATGGTGATTTGATGCAGATCAATGCCACTGCTTTATGTAAAATATTGTAACATATGATAACTTAAGACTTTTAACTAGGAGGTTTTATATGAAGCTTATAGAAATTGCGGAACTTTTCATGGTTAAGAGAGAGGTAGGAAATATGGACGTCGAGATAACAGGTTTACAAATGGATTCTCGTAAGATTACACAAGGTAACTTATTTATCTGTTTGCCAGAAATTAAAGGGTTCCTTAAAGATCGACACTTAACTTATTTGCTAAAGATGCTGTGGAGAATGGTGCGGTTGCCCTTATAGTTGAGCGTGATGTTGATATAAATGTTCCCAAAATACTTGTGAAAGATGCGAGAATGGCAATAATTGCTTCACATTATTATCATTACCCGTCAAATGAATTAAAACTAATCGGTATTACAGGCACAAACGGCAAAACTTCTACGTCATATAGCATTGGAATAATCTTTTCTGACTACCATTATAATATTGGCCTTATGGGTAATAACGGAATAAAACTTCACAATAAATTGTACCCAACCGATATTAACACACAAGAGCGAGGGTTGACCTCCATGAGAAATGTGGACATCCACCAGTGCGATCATATTTTGACTCATCCACCAATTTTTGTAATTGAGTGGCAAGTGAGCTATCAGTCTTTTTGCTTCAAAGGCCTAAAATTATCCTTACGAGATAAATCCAACCATAGTAGCGAGCTTAAACTCTAAAATTACAATTTATAAAATACTGAGAATACTGGAGAAAACGCGAGTTTTCACTTTGTTTATTGAGGGAGTTTTATTTAATAAGAATTTAACTGCTTGTCCCAAATGGAGTAACTCAACCATGAGTTACTTTTTTGTTTGAAGAAAAAATGAACCTAAGTAAATCTAGAAACGTCTATTTTATGTGAAGGGGGTATAGAAATGGAAGAAAGTTCTCATATGGAGGAAAAGAGTAAAGAAGATTTGATTGCTGAACTTCTAGCATTGTACGGTACTGAATTGAAGAGAATTGCTTTTATGTATGTCCACGATCATGCTCTAACAGAAGATATATTACAAGAAGTTTTTATCGCTTGTTACAACAATCTAGATAATTTTAGAGGTGAGAGCAGTTATAAGACTTGGCTTGTTAAAATCACGGTTAATAAGTGTAAAGATTCTTTAAGAAGATGGAGTATGAGAAATATCATCTATAAACCGAAGATAGATATACAGAAATTACATCATTCTAGCCCTGAGTTAACTTATATCTCTAAAGTCGAGGATATTGAACTAGTGGAACAGGTGATTTCATTACCCATTAAATTAAGGGATGTCATAATCCTGTTCTATTACCAAGAACTGAGTATCGAAGAGATTAGTTCAATTCTAAGTATTAACATCAACACCGTTAAGTCTCGTTTATTTAGGGCTCGAAAAAAGTTAGAGGAATCAATGAGAGGCGGGAACCATGAGTGGAGGATAAATTAAGAGGTTTTAGAAAAATGGTAGATGAACAAGCGCTAAAAGGTATTCATGTATCTAAGACGGAAGAACTTAAGATTTTACGTAACTTAAATAAAAAGACCAAACAAGGTAATAAGTTGCAGTACTATATTAGTTCTATTGCTGCTCTTCTGCTGATGAGTATCATTGGGTATAGCTTTCTAAACGATTTGACTGGTAAGTCACAAGATAGTAGTAATCAGACAAGTTCAGTAAATGCCTCAGGAACCAGAGCGAATGTTAGTGAGAATATATTCAATTCAACACCTTCGAATGAAGATGTTACAGTAACCTTTTCTACAGATGAACAAGAACTTATAAAAAATATTGATGGTATTAAATCACTTGTGTTATCGAGCAATGCCTTTATACCCTTAGAAAAGATTAATGATATAACAAAGGAAAGTGGTCAATCTAAAATTGAAGCTACTAAAAATACTAATAACGTTATATTGGTGAAAGCAACTTTTCCTATTGTCGAAGAGGAATCCGTCATTCTAACGACAGAAGAAAACAAGTATGGCTCCGCAAAGAATGCTAGTGAAATTTTAAGTTCGGCACAGCCAGATGCAAAACCATTATCTATTTCAGGTAGGGATGCATTTTTTATTGATATTAATGGTGAATCAGAAGTCCTTATTATTGATGAGAAATACGTCTATTCTATAAGCGGTGGAAGTAGTTCAGTTTTAAGTAGAATTGCTGAACAAATTGTTTTTTCAGAATAAATAATAATAAAACAAAACTTTTAATTAGGTCAAAGGGCATAATCATCATATTAATGCCCATTTATATCTCTAGTCGTTCAGAAATACGTAGGATTTACCATAGGTAATGCAGACGTATACGAATAACAAAAGCATTCAATTGATAATTAGCTCTAAAACAACTTATATTTTTTACGTTTTAAGGAAAGTGGGCTGGTTTACTTGTGGAAAAACTGACCGAAATGGATAAAGCATTAGTTTTTATATATTATTATTTTTGAACGTTAGGATTGATTGAACCCATCAATTAAAAATTTAAAACTTATGAAACTTTTTATAAAGATTTTAAGTCTATACAAAGATTTTATGTGGGGGTGAACAAACTTGTGGGTTTGGAAAAAGAGAGAGAACTAACGAATGAAGAGATATTAGAGGTCCTAGTAGATGATTACTGGATAAATGTAAAGAAGTTAGCTTATACATATGTAAAGGATTGGGCGTTAGCTGAAGATATTACACAAGAAGTTTTCATTAAGTGCTACAACAACTTGGAACGATTTCGTGGAGATTCAAGTTATAAGACTTGGCTTTACAAAATCACCGTTAACAGATGTAAGGATGAATTTAGAAGCAAATGGTATCATACATTGAATTTCCTTGACAGTGCAATGGGAAAGTCAGTAAATACTTCTATATCAGCAGAACAATCTTTCCTTGAAGAGGATGAAAGACAAGAGTTTTATGAACTGGTTTTGTCTCTCCCCATGAAATATCGTGAAGTGATCATTCTCTTCTATTACGAAGAAATGAGCATTGATGAGATACATAAACTCCTAGAAACAAATATTAATACTGTGAAGACTAGGCTTAAAAGAGGGAAGTTACTTTTAAAAAACATGGTGTCAGGAGGGTCTTTTCATGGAAGATAAACTCAGAAACCTGAAAAAAGAGATGGATAGTAAAGTATTTAAAGACATTCCTTTTAATAGAAACGCAAGTATCAAGTCAGTTCTAGAGGGTACAAAGAGAACCAGTGATCGTAGAAAGGGATACTTTTATTCGCTTAAGAAACGAGTACCAGAGGTATTAAGTGTCGTGGTTTGTGCAGCAATATTATTCGTGTTGGTTAATATAGGGATAGACAATTACACTAGTTCTGAAATTGAAAAACCAGTAGAGGTACAGAAGGAAACAATAAGTATTGAAGAAAATGATACTTTGTACGAAACAACTCCCAAGGAAGAGGATTATACAAAGGTAACAAGAGAAGAAATCTTTGAAAAAATGTTCAACACGGTTCAATACTTTGATACAGCTAAGGGAGAGTTTCAGTTACACTATGGTGGTGGAGGAGAGCCAGTAGATGTAACCGTGCAATACGAACTTAGTTTACATCAAAACGGTGGGTTTTCTCGAGAGTTTAATAATAATACAAGTGATTTAAATTATTATCAAAATGATAAATATTGGCGTTTGAATGAAGAGGCTAAATATTATGCAACCATGACATTCCCTGGTAGTACGAAAGGTGATTCAGAAAATAACAAAAAGCTCTTAGACATAGACCAATACGGTGACATCACTATACTCTCAAATAGAGATATACCGCCTATTGGAATTGCAAAGGAATCATTATTCCCTGATGAAATGATAGGGAATTATATTGCTAATATTAATGATATAACGATAGAAAAACAAAATGAAAAGTTGCTTGGTCATAATACGATTGTTCTGATGGCGAAGGTCCAGAATAGAAAGAGTATAGAAAATATGCGATTATGGGTCGATAAGGATACAGGGATATTGGTGAAATTTGAAACCTATAACTCTGCTGGAGCAATTGTAGACTATTTATCTCCTACGAAACTGGAGATAAATGTTCCTGTAGACACGAAAAAATTCACCCCAAATTTAGAAGGATACACAGACTATCAGCAAGGTAGACAACAACAACAGCCTAGTATGACAACAGGAAATATTGACGAGTCAGTACCTGAAGAGTTAAAGAGTCAATGGGAAGAAGCAAAGAAAAAACCGAACGAGACTACACTCTTACATCTAGATGACAAGTGGTATATATATGTCAAAAAAGGTTATCTAGTCAATTATATTGAAGTAAATGGAACTAAGGGGATATTACATCTATCAAAAACAAGCCCTCAAAAATCTCAGGATAATTTCCAATCCCTTGCAGAAGGGTATAAAGTGGACTCTCTAAAGGTTGTCTATGATTAAACTTAAAAATTCCCTAGTAGTCGAAGGGCTCTCTCGTAAATAAGAGAGCCTTTTTGGTCTGCAAAGGGATACCATTAATAATTTTAAAAAAGAAACATCCCTTAAAACAGGTTAAGTTTGTGAAACGCTACAGTTAAACTAAAGGGGGCGTTAGTTTAATAAGAAAGGTCATAACATATTAGCCATATAAAATATGTTATGGCCTTTAATTTATTTAACTATTTTAAATTTAGGTCTTGATAACTGCTTGTCGGGTAACTCTTTATAAGTGTAGATTTTCGTAAGGTCAATATTATCGTATTTGTACTCCATTTACTTCACATCACAAGTCACTTGAACTAATATATAAAAAATGATTGCTCTAAGGAAGATGAATAGAAAGGCAAAAATTCAAAATATTGAACTCTATTAAACTAAGGGCAGTTTTGTGGAGGAAGCAGTAATGATCTATTTAATGTAACCAAAGAATTGTGGAAATTAGACAATTTGGTAAATGATTTTAAAAAAGTACTAAATTTCACTTTTCTCACTAAAGAGGTGTAGCATTTAAACAAAGTATAGCAAGTTTATCATTAAAACCAGTTGTTTTGCTCACTTTGGGGGCTATTAAAAATTCACATTTCGTCTTTTGCTTTTAATTGATGGTAAGTCTATATTAGGGCAAAAAGGGAGAGTGAACAATAAAATGGAAAAACGACAGATTAGCGAAGATTTTCACTTTGTTAAAACCAGGGATTGACATTGCATAGCACTTCTCTTCTTAGTCGTAAAAACTTTCAGTTAATGGAGAATGTCATAGATGTGGAAAAGAAATTTAAAGAAATTGACGATGAATTTGAGGATTTATTCAAATAATAAATTAATCTTATAATTCGAATGTTTATAAAAATGAAAATTCCTTCTATTAAACGGAGGTTCCTATTGCTTCTTTAATAATGAGGTTGCTAACTATGTGATTATACGAGCTAAGGATGGTAGGTTGACTACATATGTTAGTTTTTATGGTGAGAAACCCGGTAAATTGACATTAACAGATAGTTATCAAGGTGAGGTTTTTGTAGACGGTCTTATTTGTAATTGGAGGAATAGAGAAGAATTCCGATTAGACAATTTACAGTTGTGAAATTTTGAGAAACAGATAAATAAACATTTCAATAGAGGACATTTTGCTATGAGAGCATTCCACTAGATTTGTGTAGATTTACAATGTTAAGCGAAGTAACGCACCCAAACAGCGCTTTAGGTGCATTTTCGTTATTCAACAAACGGTCTAGATTGTGGAGCAACTGTTATGTCGTAGTAGACTCATACTGTGCAATAAAGAACTCCTAATTCAGATGCTTTATGAAAGAAAATATTTTTAGCAAATCGGGGTGTTATACAAAAAGGTACGCTTTATGAGCGCACCTTTGTTTTTACGAATGGTATATTTCTCTGTTTATATTCACAATATCCTTATGTGATAATTCCCCTTCCTTTTTTTCTACAAAGAGCTCTGCAAACCGTTCAATCACCTTGTCTCGTAGTAATGGTGCTTTGTCTTTATTTGCCTTTTTCAACGCTTCTGTAAGATCATTTTTTGTTAGCTCTGTGCAGTAAGCAGGAGTTCCTGGCTGTTGTCTCCAAGAGTCAATTAAAGAACCACTATCTACTGCTTCGAAGCCTAGATCGGATACTATGTCCATGACTACTTGTTTTTGTGATTGGTTATTACCAGCAACCCCCATCGCAATCCGTCCACTAGAATCCTCGGATTTTCCTTCATTTTCTAAAGTGTAGGCTAATAAGTTGTTGAAAGCTTTTATGATAGGTCTGCCTAATTGATTTGAAACCCAAACACTTTCAACCATCCCGTTCTCTATTTTTTCAATTTTACCGTCTCTAAAAGGATAATAATTTGAAGTATCTACAATAATCACTTCCTCCCCGACTTGATCGATAATGTTCCGAATGCTTGGCAGTGCTTTTATAGGGAGAGATATGATAAGAACTTCAATATTTTTGATTGCTTCCTCAACAATTACAGGTGTTCCAGCGAGCTCTTTTCCTTCTAAACGTTCAATTCCTCGTGCATCTGCAATTTGGACATCATGTCCATTCTTAACTAATTTTTTCGAAATAATTGACCCAATTGGTCCAGCACCTATAATTCCAAATCTCATGATTGTTCCTCCTAAAGTATTGTATATAAAAGAATTATTCAGCTTAAATTTACACAATCATATGTTTAGCAAGTGGTAAACATATATTAGATAATAAAAAACGTATTGAGTATTTCTGTTACATATACTAGAATAAAATCATTTCTCATCTTTTTGAAGTAGGCAATAAAAATTGACGTAGTACATTTTTTTGTACTTAACAGTAGAAAGCAGGTGAAGAAGGTGTCTAGAATATGTAAGGATGGATTTGATAAAGAGTGTATAAAGGAACAAAGAGAATTTTATGGCATTGCTTATACCCAAAATATTCTCTCCGGACGTTGGAAATATGTAATTCTATGGTATTTAAAGACCAAAGAGCGTCGCTATAGTGAAATTAAAGCCTTTTTATGGGATATTTCACAAGGGTCTCTTACAAAGCAACTTCGAGAACTGGAAACAGATGGTTTAATTAATCGCAAAGTTTTTCCAGAGGTTCCTCCTCGTGTAGAGTATTCACTTACCTTAAAAGGGGAAGAATTAATCCCTATTATTGATTTGATGGAAGAGTTCGGGAAGAAGTTTGGGGAGCAGGGAGACTAACCAAAGCTCTCACATTATATACAAGTTACCCATAATTCAAAACAAAATGGTTTAATGTCGGGGCTGTCATTGCGGCAGCTTTTTTTGTAATAACCAAGCTATTAGGTACAAAAAAATGTACTATGGCAATTATTATTGCCCTCTTTTAAAAATTGAGAATTGGTTTTATTCTAGTGTCTGTAACCAAATTGCTCCATAGAACAAGTTGATAGGCAAAACGGTATAATATATAGAATCCGGACATTTCAGTGTTAAACAGATGATGTGGATGCATGGTTCCATCCTTTTGTCGTCGGTTCTAAGTAAATTCAGCCTGATAAAATGAGAGTAGGTCTCTTAGTTAGATAGATGGACAACTAATTTTTAACTGTAGTATAGTTAGCTTGCTAAGTAAATTTCAGTAGTGGAGGCATATCTATGAACGATAAGGTTGGATGCGATATTCGTGAGTCATTAGATAAAGTATCATCCAAAATGCGCAGAGACTATAACGAAAATCTAAGAGAACTTAATCTTCATGTAGGTCAGGACAGATTACTCGCTCGTTTGTGGTTAGGTGATGGAATAACACAAATGCAACTATGTGAACATTTAAAATGCGAACCGCCTACTGTAACAAATATGGTTAAATCGCTGGAGCTAAATGGATTCATATATCGAAAACGTGATGAACATGATGGAAGGGTAATGCGAATTTATCTAACAGACAAAGGCAAAAAATTAGAGAAACCAGTTGATCTTAAATGGAAACAGCAGCAAGCAAAATTACTCCATTCAATCTCAACGGAAGAACTCTTAATCTTAAGAGAACTAATGAAGCGCATGGAGAGAAACTTGTTCTAAGTTTTCTCTATGTTGATAGTTAGCAAGCTAAATATTTCTTAGTAATATAAATATAAATAGTTCTATATCGTAAAAAGGTTATAGAATCAACTAAATTATTTAGCAAGCTAAATATTTTCCTGCTTTCAAATCTACTGTAATATACTACGGATCATTTGTTACTTGGAGCCTATTTAAAATAAAGGAGAAGAGATACATGGAAAATAGAAAAGAAATGCAGCTAGCACTACAAATGGTTTCTGGATACGGAGCCGAATTCAGCGCTTGGAGAATGCCTGGAACTGACCCGACAGCCTATACGAATATGGATAGCTATGTGGAGGGGGCTAAATTAGCTGAAAAAGGGAAATTTCAAATGATCTTTATCGCTGATACCCCTGGATTATACAATGATTTAGGTCCTCAGACTCCTATGTTCCATATGGATCCTATGTTAGCACTAATGGCTGTAGCCAGGGAAACGAAACATATTGGGCTTGTTGCAACACTGTCAACGACATTCAATTATCCATATAACATAGCTCGTCAGTTCAAAGCACTGGATGTTATAAGTCATGGACGTGTAGGGTGGAATGCAGTCACTACTTCCAATCCATTAGCGGCTGCAAATTTCGGTAAACAGGTTGCTAATCGCAAAGAACGCTATGAAATGGCTCATGAATCCATACAAATTGTCCAAGCATTATGGGGAAGTTGGGAAGAAGGCGCTTGGACGTTAGATGTAGAAGGCGGAAAATTTGCCGACATGGACAAAATTCAGCCTATAAATCTTCAAGGGCAGTATTTTACGTCTCGTGGTCCTTTGCCAATCCCTCCTTCTGAGCAAGGCCAGCCAGTTATTTTCCAAGCTGGCGGTGGGGAGTTAGGGTTGGAATTGGCGGGGAGGTACGCTTCTGGTGTCTATGCAAATCCTTATGATATAGAATCTGCTCGTGAACATAGGCAAGCGGTTCGTCAAAGTGCTGCTCAATTTGGTAGAAATCCTGATGACATCAAGATGTATGCAGGTTTTATGTTTTCCATCGGTTCAACGGAAGAAGAAGCTTTGGAACGACGAAGACAGCTTATGAGTTTTAACCCTGAGGAGATTCCAAGTAGGGTAAATTACCTTGGTTCTATGGTTGGTTTACCACTATCGGTGCAATCGGTAGATATTGATCAACCTTTATCAACTGACATGTTGAATAAGGCATATGCCAACCCAATGGATCCACGCTCCCACATAGCTTTACAGAAGCTGAGACAAGGGCTATCCATTCGAGACGTTCTTGCTCATGGGGTTATTAACTATCATCCAGTAGTGGCAGGTACCCCTGTACAGGTTGCTGACTTCTTGGAAGAATGGTTTTTGGCCAGTGCGTGTGACGGTTTCTCGGTTGTGCCTGATATAGCCTATGATGGAGTTGCTGATTTTGTGGAACTGGTTGTTCCAATTTTGCAGGACCGCGGTTTGTTCCACAAAGATTATGAAGGAAAAACACTGCGTGAGAACATGGGCGTTCCTTATCAATACGGAAGGCTGAATGATAACAGTAATTACTAGAGGAGAGGATTCAAATGAATAATACTCTTGAATTACTTTATAATCATTTGATCAGCAGCCTTAAAATCCTCTGTCTGTGGTTGATTTGTAAAAGAATATAATAAAGACCGTTTTATTATTGGAAATGCAGCCAATGTTGCTGAAAAGTTAAAGCGATTGGCAAAAGAAGCTTTAGTAGATGAAATGATAATTGCTGATTTTTATCCTAGCCAAGAAAGCAGACTAAAAGGAAACCAACTACTAGCAGAAGCATTTGATCTTAAATCTAACTAGCTAACAAGACTACATTGAAAAGAAGGTGTTGGAATGACAGAAAAAAAACAACTTAAAATCGGTGGAATTATAGATGGATTAGGCTGGAATTATATGGGTTGGCGTCACCCGGATATGCCAGCTAATGCCAGTGAGAGCATAGATTACTATGTACAAAAAGCGAAAAGATTAGAAGAAGGAAAGTTTGACATGATCTTCTTAGCTGACGTCAGCCATATTGGACCGGGAATGATCCCTCATTATCTTAGTATGTTTGAAGGTGTAAGTATTCTATCTGCTTTAAGCATGGTGACACATTCCATTGGGCTTACTGCCACAATTGCGACGTCCTATGCGGATCCATTCACGGTTGCACGTCAAATGGCTTCTCTTGATAAAATTAGCAACGGCAGAGCAGGGTGGAATGCCGTCACATCCAATCCAGGAGGACTAGCGAATTATAGTCGCACTCATCTTTCTAAAGCAGATTTGTATCCAATGAAAGAAGAATTTCTAGAAATTGTCGAAGGTCTTTGGGACTCCTATGAGGATGATGCATTTATACGAGATAAAAAAAGCGGAGTGTTCTTGGATCCAAAAAAAATGCATGCTCTAAATTACAGAGGAAACTATTTTTCAGTGGATGGTCCGTTAAATATTAGCCGTTCCAAACAAGGAAGACCGGTTATTTTTCAAGCCGGCACTTCTCCGGATTTCATGAATATTGCTTCGAAGCATGCCGAGGGATCATTGGTTAATGGGGAAGATTTAGAGTATGCGAAAGCATTCAGTCAGGAACTAAAGAGAAGGGTGAAATTAGAAGGTCGTTCACCTAATGACTTTCTAATTATGCCTACCCAAAATCCTATTGTAGGACGGACAGAAAAAGAAGCAGAGGAAAAATTTCAAGAGCTGCAGTCACTAATGCCTATCTATCGAATACCAAAACCGATATTTTTTGGTTCGGCAGAAAAAGTAGCAGATCAAATTCAACACTGGTACGAGGCAGGGGCGATGGATCTATTGCTGATAAGACAGGAGCACCCTTCAGGATTTGATGACTTTATTGATTTAGTCATTCCTATCTTACAAGACAGAGGAATTTTCCGTAAAGAGTATGAATCAAACACGTTACGTGGGAATTTAGGTTTACCATATCCAGAAAATAGATATTCTAACTGAAAAGTGACCATTTAATCACTAACAGTTTCAGCTCAATTAGATTATATGGAAAATGAGCTGAAACTTTAAGATAATACTAATTTTTACTAAAAGAGGTGGGACCAGTGAAAATAGAGGATATTATGCTTGCTTGTATAAAAGAACAACCAGGAATAAGCGCAAAGAGGATTGTTTCATGCTTGAATTCAAAGACAAACAATTTATTAGTAAAAGAAGAGGAGAATTCGCAAGCTTCTATTTTTAAACAATTACGTACCCTGAAGAAAAAAGGGAATCTGCATAATAGAGGTGATCGCTGGTACTTTATGAATCGTAATATAGGATAATTGGCATTTGATAGTTTTCATTCATTTTAATATTTACAGAAATAGTAAATCGCTAAATTGAAAGGATAAAAAAATTATGAGTGACATTATAATTATTTCTGGAAGTCCTTCTGATATCTCAAAAACTAAGAAGGTTCTTGACTATTTGGGGACATTAGTGGAGCAGGAAGGATTTTCAATAAAACATATTTCAGTAAGGGATGTTTCAAAAGACGTACTATTCGAAGGAGCATATGATAGTCCTGAAATTCATAATATTGCTTCTTTAATTCAAGATGCGAAAGGGGTCATTATTGGATCACCGGTATATAAAGGTACATATTCAGGTGTACTGAAAACGTTAATTGACGTACTTCCGCATGATGTATTAAAACACAAACCAGTGCTTCCTTAAATGACTGGTGGTAGTTCTACACATCTTCTGGCATTAGAATATACATTAAAACCAGTCTTGGCCTCGTTAAAAGCACACAATTTAAAAGGGCTATATTTTGTAGACTCACAAATTGATAAACAGGGAGAAATTCCAATAATTGATGAGGACACTTTAAAACGTACGAAAAAACAAATTAATTATTTTATCGAGTTAGTCAAATGATCGATTATCAGGCAAATACGTTAAGAGGAAATTTAGATTTACCTTTTATACCGAAACGTTATGCAGAAAAAAATTAAGAGAAATAACCAAGTTATTAAATTAACTAAAGGCAGTTAAACTGGAGATGACAGTATGAACTATTCAATACTTGATTACGTGCATATTTATAAGGGAGAAACCCCGCAAAAAGCACTAGAAAATACAAAAGAAACATTGGAATTAGCTGATTCTTTAGACTATAAACGCTACTGGTTTACAGAGCATCACAACGTAACGACAATTTTTAGTATGGCACCAGATTTATTAATGATGCTAGCAGGTACATTAACGAAAAATATGAACATCGGGGCAGGAGGCATTATGTTGCCTAATTATAGCCCTTATAAAGTGGCGGAAAACTTTGCAATATTAGAAGCAGCGTTTCCGAATCGTGTGGATTTAGGCATGGGACGTGCATCTGGTACAGACCTTTTAGCAAAAATTGCACTCCAAATGACGAGAGAGAAAATGATAGAGGTAGATACAGCTGATCAGATTCAAGAGATCATCTATCATTTAACGAAATCCTTTCCAGCAGGTCATCCATTACAAGAGTTAAAAATTCCTGGTGCACCGTATAAGCCAAATATGTTCATGTTAGGCTCATCCGATGGTGGCTTAAGCTTAGCTGCAAAATTTGGTTTTAAATTCGCCTTTGCAGGTCAATTAAACCCTCGTCAAGACGTGCAATTATTAAACCAATATAAACATCGCTTTGAAGCGCAAGGTCATGAAGAAAAGCCGTATAGCATTTTATCGAAATTTATTTTCGTGGCGGACACTGAGGAAGAGGCAAAGCTAGCGGCATTACCCGCTGAAATTAGCTGGATGAAAATGTATAAGGGTGCAAAAACAGAGGAACTGCAATTATTATCGGTGGAAGAAGCTGCTAACTATGAATTTAATCCGCATGAACTATCCATCCGTGAACAAAATAAAGGGCGCTTTATTATTGGGAATCCCGAGCAAGTTAAGACACAAATTCAAGAACTTGAACGTACAGCACTCATCGACGAGATTATGGTCGCGGATTTTTATGCGGATCAGCGTACGCGACTAAAAGGATATTCTTTATTCGCTGAATTGATGAAAGCATAATAGCTCTAGACACACAATCCTTAATAAACGTGGTGGTCTTCGTACAGGTATGCTTGATGGGGAAATTTCAGAAGGTAACACATCTGCAAATACAACATCCGAGCCATTAGCTGCAGCAAATTTCGGCGCACAGATTGCCAGTCGCAAAGAACGATATGACATGGCTCATGAATCCATACAAATTGTTCAAGCATTGTGGGGGAGCTGGGAATCAGACGCCTGGACGTTAGATGTAGAAGGTGGAAAATTTGCCGACATGGACAAAATTCAGCCTATCAATCTTAAAGGGCAGTATCATGCATCTCGTGGTCCTTTGCCAATCCCCCCTTCTGAGCAAGGTCAGCCAGTGATTTTTCAAGCAGGCGGAGGAAATGAAGGATTGGAATTGGCGGGCATGTACGCATCTGGTGTCTATGCAAATCCTTATGACATTGAGTCTGCTCGTGAACATAGGCAAGCACTTCGACAAAGTGCAGCTCGTTTTGGCAGAAATCCGGATGACATCAAGATGTATGCAGGTTTTATGTTTTCCATAGGTTCATCTGAAGAAGAAGGTTTAGAACGTCGAAGACAACTTATGAGTTTTAATCCGGAAGAGATTCCAAGTCGTGTAAGTTACCTTGGTTCAATGGTTGGTTTACCACTATCGGTGAATTCGTTAGATATTGATCAACCTTTAGCAACTGACATGTTGAAAAAGGCACACGCCAACCCTATGGATCCACGTTCCCACAGAGCTTTAGAACTGCTGCAAAAAGGGCTATCTATTCGAGATGTTCTTGCGCATGGGGTCATTAACTATCATCCAGTAGTGGCAGGTACCCCTGTACAGGTTGCCGACTTCTTGGAAGAATGGTTTCTGGCTGGTGCATGTGATGGCTTCTCGGTTGTTCCGGATATAGCCTATGATGGAGTTGCTGATTTTGTGGAGCTGGTTGTTCCAATTTTGCAGGAACGCGGTTTGTTCCACAAGGAATATGAAGGGAAAACATTGCGCGAGAATATGGGAGTTCCTTATCAATACGGAAGGTTGAAATATGAAAATAATTAAGCGTGAGTATTTAAACAAACAAGGATTTGCTAAAAAATAAACTATTTTTAATTAAGTGATTTACAAGGAGACATAAAAATGAAGAATCAATACAATACGCGTGCCATTATGGCATCGCTACTTATCTGCGGTTTCGTCGGCATGTTCAGCGAAACTGCCCTCAATATTGCAATGACTAATTTAATGGAAGTATTCCAAATTTCGGCTGCAACCGCACAATGGTTAACAACTGGGTTCTTGTTGACTCTTGGGATTTTAATGCCAATGAGCGGGTTGTTGCTGCAGATGTTTACAACAAGGCAGATGTTCACAGGTTCGCTCTTCAGCTTAATCGTTGGTACATTGTTCGCAGCGATTGCTATCAATTTTGAAATGTTAATGTTCGCTCGAGTTTTACAGGCAGTAGGCATGGGCTTGTTACTTCCACTCTTGTTTAATACAATCCTTGTCATATATCCGCCTGAAAAGCGGGGTGCGGCAATGGGGTTCGTGGGACTTGTTATCATGTTTGCTCCAGCTACCGGACCGACCATAGGCGGTCTATTAATTGAGTATTTTTCATGGCATTATATCTTCTGGTTCTCGCTTCCGTTCCTGATTATAGGGATGTTGATAGGACTGAAGTATTTGGAAAATGTCACCGATGTAACGAAGCCTCGGATAGATCTGTTGTCTGTCGCTTTGTCAACAATTGGCTTTGGAGGAGTTGTCTTCGGTTTCAGTAAAGCAGGCGAAGGATCTGAAGGATGGGGGAGTGTAGTTGTGCTCACTTCAATCATTGTTGGGCTTGTCGCGCTAGTGCTGTTCGTACTGCGTCAAATCTTAATGAATGATCCAATGATGAACCTGAGCGTTTTCAAGTATCCGATGTATGTCGTTGGGCTGCTTCTGGTACTGTCATGTATGATGATTATTATGTCGAGTATGATTATTCTGCCGATGTTTCTACAGACAGGTGCAGGGTTGTCTGTGTTTACTGCGGGACTCATGCTATTGCCGGGTAGCGCTTTGAACGGTATCCTCTCCCCGCGAATGGGGCATTTATTCGATAAATATGGACCAAAATGGCTAGTTATTCCCGGACTCGTGATTGTTTCAGTCATGTTATGGTTCTTTACTACACTATCTCCTGCTTCTTCAGTGGCATTTATCGTGGCATTGCATATCGGACTCATGGTTGGGGTAGGTATGGTATGGATGCCAGCTCAAACGAACGGGCTAAATCAATTGCCGCCGGAGTTATACCCGCACGGCACGGCAGTCTTAAACACACTGCAGCAGGTGGCAGGCGCGATTGGAATTGCTGTAGCAGTCAGCATCCTTACGGGTGGTATGGAGAAATACTTGCACGGCTCCTCAGATCCGACTAGGCTGAACGAAATAGCAAAAGCAATGACAGCAGGATCACAAAACGTGTTTTGGTTCACGATGATCATAGCATTAATTGGCTTGATTTTAGCATTTTTCATTCGCCGCGTAGTTAATCACGAGGAGAGATATTCGGCTCATTGATGTTTTCATAAATAACACCAGGGTTACTTAGAAAAATAATATATAAGTTGACCCTGTGGTGTATTTAAATACTAAATCTTAGTGACATTGATGATGTCACTAAGATTTTTCTAATAATAGTATTGTTAATGGAAAGCAGCACTATTGCACAGTACAACGATAATATGTAATAGATTTATTTTGCTATTATAAGAGAATAATTACCTTTCTTAAATTCGCTATGGATATTGTGAAATATTGTACTTAACGGGTAGCCTTAGTTAAAGGTCAAGAGACCTTCAATATAAAAAGGATGCATGTGTTATGTATCCTTTTTATATTGAAGATTTTTATTTATGCAAGAAATATACTGGTATTTCGCAAATACAGTTTTGGGGAAACTAAATCTGAAGTGTATTTTGAAGTTTACCGTTTGATGAGTAACGGTGAACCGTATCATAAGTAAATGAGGTTTTTAGTCTGTGGCCGAGATTGAGAATGAATACATTAAAGTTCTAGCAGGTTTAAATAAAAAGATTGATAACAGTATTGAATCGGCTAACCAAGTTGCAAGTGGAAAGTATCCTCCAGAACAATTACATACTGTTTACAAGATGATTGAGAGTAAAAGAGGAGAACTATTTGAAGTTGCAAAAACTAAACTTGAAGAGAATATAAGCAATAAGAAAATTGAACTTGAAAAGAGGATAAATTATAAAAAAGAAAGAGCAAAAGAGGAGAAGGGATATCAGGAAAAGAAGCTTGCTATTCACCAAAACGGAGAGAAAGAAAAAAAGAGATGAGAAGAGGAATGGAAGAGGAAGCAAGAAGAGCAAAGACGATTAAATCAATCGTACTATCAACCAAGACCCATGCCATTTTACGGCGGTTTGGCAAGTAATAATGAGCCAAGATGTCCTAAATGTAAATCAACAAGGCTATTTGATGCCCAGAAGGGTTATAGTGTTACCAAAGGAATAATTGGAGCTGTTGCATTCGGCCCTGTTGGTTTAGTTGGAGGAATGATTGGCAGTAAGAAGCCAGTAAGAGTATGTGGTCATGTGGTCATCGTTTCTAAAGAGTTGAAGCCCCTTAATATAGGGGCTTTTATATTTACTGAAGTGCACTCCATGCATCACAAGCACGAAGAATACTGTCTTTCATTCCATTTGCTACATTTAACCGTAAATCAAGATGTTGTTGCCTAATTTGTTTTGCATATTCATTAAACTTCCGTACTTCCTCTAGAAGTGTTTTATCCTCTTTTGCTTGTTCAGTTAATGTGCGTGTCATACTACCGAATTCTCTCATACTGACTAAAGACTTGTTGATTGGAATTGGTTCTGATGTTATCCATTTATTCGATTCCTTAGAATCTGAAGGAACCCAATTATCCTTGTAGGTTGTATGGAAGGTTATTTTAGGGCGATCCTCATTGAAAGCATCTATCCTATATCCTATTGAATAACTATTACTATGAATAAAATTTACTGGAAATACGTTACCTGTACTCGCTGCTGTATGTTCAATCAATCTATTAGCTGTTGGTCTGGATCTTTCAGCAAACTCAGCTCCAACTCTTTTTAGAGTTTCGTTATAACCTGGATTATGTTCAGCTAATGCTTTAATACAAGTAAGATGAAGTGTGCTAATATAGTTCAATGCAGTAATACTTTCTATATTGTCAAATCTTCTTAGTCGTTCAACAATATTTGACGATTCAGCATATATTTCATCCAATATACTTACATCATTTGTCTCCCTATATGTTAATAATCTGCTTGCAATACTGTTCGTATCAGCTATGTATTCTTGCATAAATGCATTATCAATTACTTTTGTTAAACGGGTACAAATTTCTTCAACAGCTTTTGTAACGATAGCTTGAGTATCATTTTGTTCCCGTTCACCTAACATTTGTCCAATGAGAGCAGTCGCTATACCCCCAGCAAGTGACTCAGCGCCAACTTCCATTACTTTTTGCCAA
This sequence comes from Bacillus coreaensis, assembly GCF_050586445.1. Classification (NCBI taxonomy): domain Bacteria; kingdom Bacillati; phylum Bacillota; class Bacilli; order Caryophanales; family Bacillaceae; genus Bacillus; species Bacillus coreaensis. The sequence continues at coordinate 317,484 of NZ_JBOCCY010000003.1, read as the reverse complement.
TCCAATTTTGTTTCTTGTTCATCTGGCATTTATATCACCTCAGTTTTAATATAACCAATCATAGGACCTTAAATGCGACTGATTAATTTAGGGTATTTTTGAGTTTTTTGTTTCCCACGTTCTATATTTTATATTATGGTAAAATGATAGATTAAGAGAAGACATACCTGGAAAGAGATTTTTTGACTAGTTTTAGTTTATTTTCAAATATTAAATTAGATAATAGTGTATTGGATTCTTTACTATCAATTAGAGCTGATGGTTTAAGTGAAATTCCGAATTGGTCAATGAACATTGATGTAGAACCTTATTTCAAATCAATTCAAAAGACCTTTTATATGGGAATTAGTAAGGTTTTTGCTAATTCGTTCAGTCAACATGATTATAAAAAACTATATGATGCAAGCTTTAATAATACTTTTAAAAGGTATATCGAAATTACTTTATAACAACGTAATCACTAATTTAAACTCTGATATCAATAGTGAGTTTTGGCTAAAACTTTTCAATAACTATACTCTAGATGAGAGTATACGTTTAGATTTTTATAATCATGTTGTCAAATTAACTGAAAATATGACGCTAGAGGATAATGCTCAACTAACCACTCATGAAATTGCTTCTATGAGTACTGAAGTAAATCAAAAAGCTGAAGCAGTTTTTAAGGTTAAAGATCCGTTAACTCTTTGGAAAAAACTAAATGAATTAGCTGTTAAGGTTAATGATTACCCCGTAAATTTCCAAAAGAAACAACCATTCTTGGATTTTATTATTAGGTCTATGTTCATTGTATATGTCTTTTTTATAGTCCTGCTGTATAGGAAATTCTTAAAAATAAAGTTTTAGAAGATACTCCTTTTGATGAGGGAACACCTAAACAAAATGCAACAGAAATAAAGAATAAAATTATGATTGATTACGACTTAACCAGTCAGATAGTCGGCGCTATTCGGGTTACAAGTAGGGTGAGTCCAGTTTATTTTTCAAATTAACGCAGAAGTCCTAGGATAGACACTATAGGTCCTAATAAACCTGTTTTAGTTGTCTTAAACATAAAAATTGCTCTATGATAGTTTATAAAAACCTTCAAGATGAAGAAGTAATTGGATGGGTTTATACAAAAAATTTAGTGAAGTAAAGATAGTAAAAAAGCTTCCTTATAAGGGGAGGGGATATCATATGAAAAATGCTGCAATAATCACTGCAATAATTACAGGAGTAATTTCAGGTGCAATTGGTACTCTTGTTGCTGAATTTGTAACGAAAGGGACTGTTCCGTTCGAATGGTTCTATTCAAAGCACGAGGAATTTAAATTAACAATTCCTTCTTTAGTTGTAGGAGGCATTATTTTTTTAATTACATTTACAGTCATTAGTTTTTATATTAAGAGAAAAGACAATGTTGTTCACTACAACCAAAGCTACGGACATCAGCCTATTGAATTTATACACCTGGGAGTAAGATGGTTATTTCAACCTAATTATGAGTGGGGTGGATATAATAGCAATCCTGAACCTTGTTGTTTTGATGAAAAGTGCTTTGGGGAACTGAAGTGGGAAGAACCTTATTATATTCCACCAGGTATTCGAGCTAACGTGGATTCAGATAATGATGAAACAGAACTGAGAAAAGGGTATAGATGTACAAACTGTAAAAAGAAAGTGATACTCGATGAATATCGTAATGAGTCTAATGTTATAGAGGAAGTGCTTAGAGAAATTAAGAGGCAGGATAGGATCAACTCTTTAAATGTAAACTAAAATATATTTAACAATACAAAAAAACAGTATCGATTATTGAACTGCAACCCAATTGTTAGACACACAGCTAACAATTGGAGGTGCATTTTTATATGGCTAAATTTAAGATAGAGGAAAAGATAGAAGCAGTTATTGGTTATCAAAAAAACAAACTGTTATTGAAATTTGCCAAAAGAAATAAGCAGGCAGAGTCATATTATTACGTAAAATATGAATTTGATGTAATATAATGTTATAAAAAGAAGGAGGTGGCTGGATTTGAGAAATAATACTCAACAAGCAAATTATCAAAAACTCGATTCTATACTAAAAGAATTACCTTGGTACGTAGAAGAATACATAGATAAGAAAAAGCGAAAATTATCTCCTGGTACTTTATTAAATTATTGTCATGACTTTAAGATCTTCTTTGGTTGGTTTATCTCTGAAGGTTTTCATAAGGAAGACATGAAAGAAATTCCTTTATCACTTTTTGAAACACTAACCGTACAGCAAGTTGAAGACTTTTTAAGTTTCCTAAAGTTTCAATTGAACAATCGAGAAATCACCATTAATCGTAAATTATCATCTTTAAAGTCGTTATTTAATTACTTGCAAAATATAGCGGAGACAGATCAATTAGAGCCTTATATTAAGAGAAATGTCATGGCTAAAATTGAATTTAATGATGTGTCCGAGAATCCTGAGACGGTAGCAAACCGAATGGAAGGAAAAATCTTAATGGGCGATGAATACGAGCGATTTAGAAGCTTTGTAGCCCATGAGTATGGTGTTCAGAACAGTTCTAATAAACATATAGTAAGATTTCACGAGTTAAATAAAGAGAGAAATACAGCCATTGTATCACTGTTCTTGGGTTCAGGGTTAAGATTAACGGAGTTAGTATGGCTAAATATCGAGGATATTAACTTCTCTAAGTCATCCGTAAGAGTGATTAGAAAGGGGAATAAAGAGCAGTACGTTTATTTCAGTGAGCAGGCTCAACTGGATTTAGAAGCCTATCTAAGCGTTAGAGCAAGTAAATACAATGTCCCTAAAGATAATAAGGCTCTATTTGTTCCAGCTCCTATGGGCCCTAAAGGAACAACCAGAAGGCTATCAGCCAGAGCAATCGAGAAATTAATTGAAAAATATGCGAAAGCATTTGGAAAACCATCTCTATCAGTACACAAACTGAGACATTCCTTTGCTACAAGGTATCATTCTGAAATCAATGATGTACCAAAGCTAAGAAGACAGTTAGGTCATTCTTCTATTGAAACTACTATGATATATACTCATATTAAAAATGAAGATCTAAAAATTGCAATTAATAAACTAAAAATGCCCCGGGAATAATAAAATCACTGGATTATTACTACTGTATGTAGGTAAATTCACTTCATTTTTCTGGTTATTATGTAGGAGAATTCACTTCACAGGATATTATGTAGGTGGATTCTTTTTCTAATTAATTATGGAGATAAATAAAAAGTATTTTTTATTTGAGTACAATTACTTAAATTTTGATTATGTAGGGTAATTCTCTTCAACGGACAAGAAAAGTAGAGGGGTTCTTTATCGTTCTGTTTGAGTTCGTTTCTAGTTTACATAATATCTATTATACACAGTTCTTTGAAGAGAGACGGAAGAGGTCTCAATAGCTAAGTATACTTAAAATAGTGAGACGGTTTGTTGATTTTTATCAGAGACCACTGTTGTATTTTAAACTGTGTCACAGCTAATTCAAACTGTTTGGTATCTACTAGTGATCATTAGTTTATATCCAGATCTCAATATTATTAATTTAGTTTACATAATATGATTATATGCAACTTATCTCTTCAAAAAAAAACGCTCAGTCAAAAATGACTAAGCATTTCATACAGATGTTATAGATTCAATTGATTTTTCACTTGCTCATAGTGGTTTATTGATATTGCTTGCTTTAATAATACGTGATTGATGCCATTCCGATTTAGTGCCTGTATGATGGCTGCTACCTGATCGGTTCGCTCTCTGCGTAAGTTTGACTCTAACTGAATTTCTAATGGTACCGTTTGAAATGTAAAATCATTTAAAGTTATCGGTTTTGCCAGTTCCCATATGTATTGGCCACCTTCCCAAATTCCTTCTCCTTCCTTTGAATCAGGTATCCGAGCCGAGTTCATGATATGTACAGCCTCTACCTCAGTCCCATTAATCATCCACTTCCCTTTTTTCCAAGAAAAGCCCCATGGGAACGTTTGCGTGAATGTTGGTTCCTCTAAATAGGATTTCCAATTTATATCTTCGATAGAGTGCTTGCTTTTTACCTGATGGGCGTACTTTTCAAAGATTTTTGCGAATAGGTCTACCCCACTTTCTGTTTTTGTATATAAGTCGATATCAATTAACGAGTGAAAAGTCCTTCCCAAAACAAAAAACCTAACAGAATGTCAGGTTTGACGGTTAAACAACTCGCTGTTGTAGGGCGGTTGTTAAATAATATCTAGGAGTGCCGAAGTACATGTATTGGTTATATTGTGGGTAGGAAGACTCGAATTGTATATATATTGGTGAGTCTAATAACCATGGATAATTTTGATAGAATTTTTGGTCACCATATACCATTGCTGTTAGAGCTAATGGTAGCTCTTTTTGGAAAATGTGAAAGCGAATCATTGCATAATTTTCGTCAAATTCTCCGTTACTAACATACACTTTCCCTAATAATGTGTATTGACCCATGACAGGTTTCCACTCTGCCAACACTTCATCTCGAAATTTGTTATTTATGGCATCTAAATCGTAGCAAAATCCAATAGTTAAAAATAGCTCACCTGTTACGTCTGAGTGCGTTAAGGTATATTTTCTCTCATCTACAGGTTTATAGGGTGTTGCTGGTGGAAAGTATGTCACATTTAACAAAGATGGATCAAACTTACTCATGTAAGCTTCACTCCCCTGGATGATGAAATAATATTTACTACTGTATTTTATGTGATGGAATGTTAAATGTGACAACAGCCTATTTTTTCTTCTTCGTTGTATTCCGACGTAACTCCATAACATTCGTATCAAGGAGCTTCCATTTTCCGTTATCATACATCCAAGATGACTCCACATACGCAATCGAATCCGCATTGTAGGCACCGCTAATTCGTTGTGAACCTTTTAAGCCCGTTTGATTTCCAGCCACTTTAACGGGCTTTAGTGTTCCAAACGGAAGGACCATGAGTTCTGCAGGTTCATTTAATTTACCGTTATGATATAATCCGAGTCTTTCGTAATCTTTTGCTCTATTTCTTAAGTCAAACTGATACGACTCATTGGTATTTTCTATAGTCATATTGGCTTTATATCCATTTAGAAAAGCCGTTTGAATAACGAGTGGTTCAGGGACGGTTATATCTGTTAACTGATCATTCTTTGCTGTATATAAATAATGATTTGATAATCCGCCACTTCCTCCCGTGTTAACAGAAAGGAATAAGTCTTTTACGCCATCATTGTTCAGATCTTTAAAGTCTATTCGTGGTTCGTACCCACCTTCGAGATTGATTTTATGGCTCTTTCCAGTTGCCGAAAGAATTTCCAAGGTTATGGAACGTAAAAAGATTGCTCCTTCCTCAAAGGGCTCACCCTTCACATATATCGTATCAAGTTTTCCATCTCCGGTAACATCCATTTGTTCTTTGACGATGACGCTATCAAGCATGTTGGCTTCCTCGACTGCATATACGCCTGTAATCGCGGACAGTGACATAAAAAAGAAGGCAGCAAAAGCAAACAATAGCTCTTTCTTCATTTAAAATTCCTCCCTGAGCAAATATCAGTATTTTATTTTGCCCATAAGTGGAAAAAAGATGTAGAAAAAACAAATTTAACAAAAAATTAGTTTGCTAAATGCTTAATAAGACCGGGTAACCAATCAGATAGATTACTAAAACGATACCCAAGCTCAATAGCCTTAGCGTTGCTCATATTCCAGTTGTTTTCAATACCGTAGGGTGAGTGTTTAGACGGGTCAAAAGTATTTGGGAGAATAGCCTTCTTGCCAACCTCTCCTTCTATAAGTGCCATCAAATCTGCCATTGATATCTCGTTGTTTGCACAGGCATTGATGGGGCCAGAGAAGTTTTGCTCACTTATCCAGACAAGAAAGTTGCCGGCCTCTTTTTGATGAATGAAACCCATTTTGGCTTGTACGTTCGGAAATCCGATCACGCCCCCTTCCTTTGCTCGGTTAATATGTAGAAGTAATCGTTCTGTGTAATCATGCTCTCCGAGAACAATGGGAATTCTAACAGCAATCACAGGAAAAGCTGCCTCTTGGAAAAATACCGCCTCCGCCTGCCGTTTTCCTTCCTGAAGGTTACTTTGTCTGGAAGAGTGTCAGAAATCGGATAGGAATATGGATAAAACTCTGCTTCTATCACATTTTCAGCATAGTCATAAACTGACATCGTGGAAGTGAAAATGTAGGTATGAATTTTGTCTGTTAGTGTCTGAATGGCAATTCTCGCATCTCTAGCGTTAAAGCAAATCTGATCAAATACAACATCCCAAGTTCTCCCACTTACAGCTTCCTTCACAGAATCTAAATCAAATCGGTCAAGCTTGAGCGTTTCAACCTTATTCCCAAACGGAATCTCACTGTTTTGTCTTGTTGCGACCGTAACTTTTACCCCTTTGTTTAGCAACTCTTGAACTAAATTTACTCCGAAAAATCTAGTTCCCCCAAATACTAAAGCCGTTTTCATTTGATTTCCTCCTCCGCAATATTACTTGTAACATAATAAATATATTCAATGATAACTACCTATTCACCTTTTTGTCCTTTTGTTAAAATTAGGTAAGATTCCTAGAAAGGAAGAGATATATGCTGAAAAAGTTCACTCCCCCCTTTTCAAATGAGATTTATGAGCATTTATCACTATGGATATTTCAGCAACAAAATGTGCGTGGTATAAACATAGAAGTACCGATGAATCTCACTTCTGTGATTGAGGAGGAAGACGGTTCTCCAGATTACATATATATCATGTATGAAGGGGATAAAATGACAGCTGCTGCGTCGGTGGTTGATATATTAAAAACAAAAGATTATGAGATTGGTTTTGCTGCTAGTAATCAACAAACGGCAAGAAATTTGATTAGTAAAGTCCACGAAGACTTACTATCACTCTTCCCTACCACCATCACTGCTGTAATCGATCAAAGAGCAACACATGAGAAAAATGCTTTATTGGAGTTGGGGGCAAATTATGAGTTGTGTGAAGCACAATTAATGGTTTCTCAATTAAGTGGAAAGAAACCCGCTGTTCCAATTGAGCTAGTTGAGTATCATTCTAGTCGTCACAATGACTATCGTGAAGTAATAATGGAGAGTTTTGATGATGAAGTAAAAGAAGCTGAAGCTATTATTCAATTGTCACTCTCACAGCCAAGTAGGACACTTTACGGTATCCATGTAAATGGCGAAATGGTTGGAACGATCAATCTTATTCGCGCAGATGATTCCTTTATTACAGCGCTTGCGGTTCGTCCCACACATCAAAAGAAAGGAATAGGGCGAGCTGCTTTACATGAAGCAGTTAACATGCTTATTGAAGAAGGCTATCGGTCGGTATCTCTCGATGTAGAAATGAAAAATACACATGCACTCAAGTTGTATGAAGAAGTTGGCTTTCAAGTTCAAAATATATTACAGTTTTTTAAAATGTAATATAAATAAAAATACAAGCTCAGAGATAGTTTCTCTGAGCTTGCTTATTTTTTTCGTTATATAACGTTTTAGTCATTTGTAGCTTCTTTTTGAGCAACCGACCACACCGTCTTTGCTTTGCCAGCATCGGTTTCATCAATAATAAATGATCCGTTCGAGTAACGATCATTATGTCTTATATCAGAAGCACGTACTTCCTCGATATGACCTTTTTCTGTACTTACAAAGATTTGATCTTCTTCACTCACGATGACTGCACCGATCACTCGGTGAGGGTTTGCCTTTAATTCTCTTAGCATGACCACTCCTCGCTTGGCACGTGAAGTGATCTCAAATTCATCTAACTTCATCTTCTTGATGGCTCCGCGCTGGGTCACAATCACAATGCTTTGAGAACGGGGATCATCGACGATTTTTCCAGCTGTTAGATAATCGCCATCCTTTAGGTTAATTCCCTTCACACCTGCAGCTCTAGCACCAACGATACTTACCTCATCTTCAGCGAAACGTAACCCGTACCCTAAATGAGTGGTTAATAGCAACTCTTTCGTACCGTCCGTTTCGTGAACATCAAGTACTTCGTCGTCATCCTTTACATTAATCGCGACGAGTGGTTTCGAATATCTTTGAGCTTTATATGCCTTCAGTTCTGTTTTCTTCACCATTCCATTTTTCGTAATGAACAACAAGAACGCTTCCTTCTCAAAATCTTTGACAGGAAGTACCCTTATAATCGTTTCGTTACGATCAATTGGAACAAGATTTGCGATATGTTGACCGAGGTCCTTCCAACGAATATCAGGAAGTTCATGTACTGGACAGTACAAGTAATTCCCTTTATTCGTAAATAACAGAACCACATCGGTTGTGTTCATATCAAGCTGTGCGAGTAATTGGTCGGAATCCTTCATGCCAAAATCCTGACCATTCGATGCAGCATACGACCTAGGGCTAGTACGTTTAATATAGCCTTCCTTCGTCACAGTGACAATCACATCTTCGCTTGCGACCATAACTTCAAGATTGATCTTAATTTCTTCAATCTCCGCTTTAATAATGGTGCGACGTTGATCAGCAAAGCGCTTTCGAACATCTTTTAACTCTTTTTTAATAACAGAAAGAAGCTTGCTCTCACTTTCTAAAATAGCAGTTAGTTCATCGATTTTCTTAGCAAGTTCATCTGCTTCGTTTTGAAGAGCCGTAATATCTGTGTTTGTTAAGCGATATAGCTGTAAAGAAACGATTGCTTCCGATTGTGCTTCGGTAAAGCCAAACTTCATAATCAAGTTATCTTTTGCATCACGCTTATCTTTTGATCCACGAATCGTTTGGATGACTTCATCTAGGATAGATAATGCTTTCATTAATCCAGCTACAATATGTTGGCGGTCTTTCGCCTTCTGTAAATCAAATTGGGAACGTCGAGTGACTACTTCCTTTTGGTGCTCAATATACGCATCCAGAAGCTGTGTAAGTCCCATGAGCGTCGGACGGCGATGATGGATGGCTACCATGTTGAAATTATAAGCAATTTGAAGGTCTGTGTTCTTGTATAAATAGTTTAGTACACCTTCAGCATCTGCTTCTTTTTTTAATTCAATCACGATACGAAGTCCGGTACGGTCCGTTTCGTCACGAACCTCAGACATTCCTTCAATTTTACGGTCTAAGCGGAATTCATCCATCTTTTTCACAAGGTTTGCTTTGTTTACTTCAAAAGGAATCTCAGTAATAACGATTTGTTGTTTACCGCCTCGTACCGTTTCAATTTCTGCCTTCCCGCGAACAATGATTTTCCCTTTGCCTGTTTCGTAAGCCTTTTTTATTCCGTCTACCCCTTGAATGATTCCACCAGTCGGAAAGTCAGGTCCTTTAATCACAGTCATTAAATCATCGACCGTACAGTTCGGCTGATCCATCCTCATGAAGACACCATCGATGATCTCATTCAAATGATGAGGCGGTATTTCTGTGGCATATCCAGCAGAAATACCCGTAGAACCATTGACGAGAAGGTTAGGGAACATTGCTGGTAGAACGGTCGGCTCATTGGCTGTATCATCAAAGTTTGGTATGAAATCGACGGTTCTTTTGTCAATATCACGCAATAACTCAGAAGAAATCGCACTTAAACGTGCTTCCGTATAACGCATCGCAGCTGGTGGGTCACCATCGATACTTCCGTTATTTCCGTGCATTTCAACAAGAAGATTACGTAGCTTCCAGTCTTGGCTCATACGAACCATGGCATCGTACACGGAGGAATCTCCATGTGGGTGATAGTTACCAATTACGTTACCGACTGTTTTGGCCGATTTACGGAAACCTTTATCGTTTGTGTTTCCTTCCACATGCATCGCATAAAGAATCCGTCTTTGTACTGGTTTTAGGCCGTCCCTTGCGTCTGGTAAGGCACGGTCTTGAATAATATATTTACTGTATCTTCCGAAGCGATCACCAATAACCTCTTCAAGTGGTAAATCGCGAAATTTTTCCGTCAAACTCACTATTCAGTAACCTCCTCAGCAACAGAAATATTTTCATTTTCTAAAATACTTCCGTCTTCTTCTAAACCGAAGGCTACATGTGTTTCAATCCACTTTCGGCGAGGCTCAACCTTATCGCCCATTAATGTAGTCACACGACGTTCCGCTCGAGCAGCGTCATCTATGCGAACACGAATTAATGTTCTCGTTTCAGGATTCATGGTTGTATCCCAAAGCTGGTCAGCGTTCATCTCACCTAGTCCCTTGTAACGTTGAATCATATAACCCTTGCCAACCTTTTTAATGGCTGATTGTAAATCGTCGTCGCTCCATGCATACTCAATAATTTCTTTCTTACCTGTTCCTTTACTTACTTTATAAAGCGGTGGAAGGGCTATGAATATTCTTCCAGCTTCAAGAAGTGGTTTCATATAACGGTAAAAGAATGTAAGGAGAAGAACTTGAATATGAGCACCGTCGGTATCGGCATCCGTCATAATGACAACTTTATCGTAGTTGATATCGTCAATATTAAAATCTGCTCCAATTCCCCCACCGATAGCATGGATGATCGTATTAATCTCTTCATTCTTAAAGATATCCTGTAATTTTGCTTTTTCTGTATTAATAACTTTTCCCCGAAGTGGAAGGATCGCTTGGAAACGACGGTCACGTCCTTGTTTAGCAGATCCACCAGCAGAGTCACCCTCAACTAAGTAAAGCTCATTTTTCTGAGGATTTCTAGATTGGGCAGGTGTTAACTTTCCTGATAAAACAGCCTCAGAGCGTTTCCTTTTCTTCCCGCTTCGTGCTTCTTCTCTAGCTTTACGAGCGGCTTCACGAGCTTGATACGCTTTAATCGCTTTACGTATCAATAACGTACTCGTCTCTGGATTTTCTTCTAAAAAGTAAGACAAATACTCAGATACTACGGAATCAACAGCTGAACGTGCTTCACTTGTTCCTAGCTTTCCTTTTGTCTGCCCCTCGAATTGAAGAAGTTCTTCCGGAACACGGACGGAAATAATCGCTGCAAATCCTTCTCGAATATCTGCTCCGTCAAGGTTTTTATCCTTTTCCTTTAACAATCCTATTTTACGAGCATATTCGTTAAACACACGAGTCATAGCTGTTTTTGCACCAGCCTCGTGGGTTCCACCGTCTTTTGTACGAACATTATTAACGAAGGAAAGAACATTTTCCGAATATCCATCGTTGAATTGGAACGCGTAATCCACTTCAATTCCACCGCTCGACCCTTCGAAGCTGATGACTGGATGTAAGACGTCTTTTTCCTCGTTTAAGTATTGAACAAACGCCTCAATTCCATTTTCGTAATGGAAAATCTCATGGAAATCATTACGGTTGTCAATAATTTCTATTTTCATGCCTTTTAGAAGAAAGGCAGATTCTCTCAAGCGTTCACATAATGTTTCATAATTGTAGGTGGTCGTCGAAAAAATCGACGAATCCGGCTTAAAGTGTATCGTCGTTCCTGTTTGATTCGTTTTTCCTACTTTCTCTAAAGTAGTCACAGGTTTTCCGCCGTTTTCAAAACGCTGTTCGTAAACAAAGCCGTCTCGCTTTATCTTTACCACGAGCCACTCGCTCAATGCATTTACAACCGATGCACCTACTCCGTGTAGCCCACCACTTGTTTTATAACCACCTTGACCGAACTTTCCTCCTGCGTGAAGGACAGTTAAGATGACCTCAGGAGTGGGTTTTCCCATTTTGTGCATACCCGTTGGCATACCACGCCCTTTGTCTTGCACACTAATGGAATTATCTTTGTGTATTTTTACGATAATATGGTCACCATGACCTGCTAATGCTTCATCGACAGAGTTATCTACTATTTCATACACCAAATGGTGAAGCCCTCGTGAATCAGTACTACCAATGTACATTCCTGGGCGTTTTCGAACCGCATCTAACCCCTCTAGTACTTGAATGGCATCATCGTTGTATTCAAACGTTCCTTGATTTTTTGCCACGTACAATACCCCTTTCCTTCCGTGCCAGCTACATGTCTCTATCTATGTAATGGACCTGAACGTCTTATACCTATTCGTTCTTACAAGTGAATTATCCTTTAAATATTAAGAAACGATGATAAAGAACAAGTGTTCCCATCTCGTATTTTATCACATTTTTTAAGACACCTATGCTTTATTGTATATATTTCTTTTGATTTGGCAAATGGATATTTTAAAAAGAAAAGTATTTTAGACGAATATTCTTCGATTATAGAAATGTTTATAAAGCCTTTGTTAAAAAGAAAAACACCCTAATCTTAATGACTAGAGTGAAGGAGAAAAAATTATTTTGTCAAAGCATGTTCTACTTTAATGCATCGATTCATCACGACCGTGTAGCCTTTGCTTTTTAAAAATTCGTAAGCTTCTTCATTTTCTAATCCTAACTGTGCCCAAAATACATCCGCATCGATTTGATCGAACTCTCTTGCCACCTCTGGGAGAAATTCAGATCGTCTAAACACATTCACAATGTCTACATGACCTTCAATATCAGTCAACTTGGCTACGGCTTTAATACCAAACACTTCATCTACGGTAGGGTTAACTGGAATAATTTCATACCCAGCATTTTTCATTGCTTCAGAAACCATGTAAGAGGTACGTTCTGGATTATTGCTTATTCCAACAACAGCGATTCGCTTTGCCTTTTTTAAGATTTGCCCCAACTCTTCACGACTCGGATACTCGATTGGCATCAAACTCACTCCTCTTAATTTTTGTTTAGTATGCCCTTACATTCTTTAATCATAGCCAATTGAATGATAAAAGGCTAGGAGAAACACCTAGCCTCGCATTACTTTTTCACTATTTGCTGGTTAAAAGTTTGTAAAGCGGTCCATGCTGTTTCATCGCCAAAATATCTAGACCAGCTGGCTACTCCGGCAAGATCATACTTCACTGCTAAATTCGTTCTTGAGGTAAGAGACTGTTCATCTTCAAGCCATACTTTGTAGGTAGTTGCCTGATCGGGAACATAAAGCTCGGCATAATTTTGTCCGGTAGCTGCATCATAGATAGGAGCTAAGTTATTCGTAGTTAACCATTCTTTGATTTGCGCCATGCTTTTTGATTTCGATGAAACTTCACCACTGTCTTTGATTTCCCATAGTCTTGTGTAAAGCGGAATACCTAAAATCAGCTTTTCATTTGGAACGATTTCCAAGAGCTTTTGAAGGTTGGTTTCAACCCATGGTAGACTTGCTACGCTCCCAGCTTTTGGTGAGGAACCCCAATGCTCGTCATAGGCCATAATCGCAAGATAGTCGACAATTTCTGCGAGCTTATCACGTTCATAGAAAGCAGACCAATTGCCTTCCGCCATAAACGTAATGTCCATCGAAACGATCAAACCTGCTTCATGAAAGTATGGTGTTGCCTCTCGAACAAATTGTGTCACAAGCGGTCCATCTTCTTCTCTTACATTTTCAATATCAATATTGATTCCATTCAGCTCATATAACTGACTGTAATGTAGGAGCTCTCGAATCATCTTCTGCCTCGTCTCATAATCCTTAAAGGCTGCGTGAGTAAGGTCGGGATCAAACGCGTTGGAGAATAGTCCCCAAACTTGATAGCCCTGTGTCTTTGCCCAATTCGTGTACTCGAGAGAAGCAAGGTTCCCGATGCTTCCAGTTTCGTCCTTTAGTTCGAACCAGGTTGGAGAAACAACGTTTACACCGTTCATTTTAGGGATCATAGTGATATCTGGATTTTTCGAATATACTGCCTCCCATGTTAGGTTGATTGGTCCTTCGAAGGTTGGAGCATTTACAGCTTCTTTTTCATATTCTACGACGATGGTTTCCTTTTTCTGTGCCTCAATTAAGTCCTTTGAGATATATCCAGCAACTCCATCTATTTTTCTCACCAGATAGAATTCTTCCTTTTCATCCTCAATCCAAATTTTTTCCCCGTTTGAAACGTCTGCAACATAAGGGGACTGTAAGGTAGCGTCTGTACGCAGTCGAAGTTTTTCCTCGTGCACATCCTCATTCGTAATAACCGCATTTTGAAGAGTATCTCCATCCTTTTCAATCAAGATAGCATTTGAGTTTTCTAATACACGGTAGGTTACAGGATAATACTGAATGACTGGGTCAAGCGCTACATATAATTGGCCTTGTTCATCTACTAAAGGGGCAAATTGAAGTTCAACCGCCTTCTCATTAATAAAATAGGTTAAAGACTCTGTAGGCATTTGTACCACTTTATTAGAGGTAGTAATGATAATTGAATTTGATTTTTCATCAAACGCGACGCTGTCATCAATATTTTCCTTCAAAAAGTCTAACGATACATAGACGCTTTCGCCTTCTATAATGGCATTCCCTTGTTGTTTCCCTTGAAATAGAACAGGATTTTCTCCTGTGAAGTAACTTGTTTTTTCGCTTGAAGCAAAAGGATAAAAGAATAATAGAATACTAGAGATTATCACAAGAATTGATGCAATGAGACCCGTGATGATCCATCCTTTTGATACAATCGGTTTTTTCTTATATGTTTCTAGACGTGCCATGGTTCACTCTCCCTTACCTTCATCGTACCCGAAAAGATGTTCTTTTGAAAAGAGGGTTTCGATATTCGTTCATTTTAGCCTCTAAATATGACGATTGAATAACAAAAAAGTTACGAGAATATAATGGAAAATACCAATTGTACATGGTTTTTTAAGCAATACATGGTACAATAATAAGACGGTATATGAAGTGTGAAGGAGTATTTGTATGATGGAAATTGCATTAATAGTTATTGTTTCTTACCTACTTGGTTCCATCCCCTCAGGGCTAATTGTTGGAAAAGCTTTTTACGGAATTGACATCCGTGAGCATGGAAGTGGAAATTTAGGTGGAACCAATACGTTTCGTACTTTAGGGAAAAAAGCAGGGATTATTGTTACCGTTGCTGATATCCTAAAAGGTACTCTTGCCTCGTCCCTTCCTGTTATTTTCGGAGTGGAGGGCCAAATTGATCCTTTAATAGCGGGGATGTTTGCGGTTGTTGGGCATATGTATCCTGTGTTTGCTAATTTTAAGGGTGGTAAAGCGGTGGCTACGTCAGGTGGAGTTCTTTTAGCATGTGCTCCAGTTATGTTTCTTGTGATGGTCGTTGTATTCTTGCTTAGCTTATACATAACGAAGTTCGTATCACTTTCTTCAATCATTGCAAGCATTGTAGCAGTGATTTATGCAGTAATTGCAAAGGAACCACTGTTAATTATCGTTGTTTCTCTGCTTTCTTTATTTGTTATTTATCGTCATCGAGCAAATATCAAGAGAATTATTAATAAAACAGAACCAAAGATAAAATGGATGTAAGACCCCGACAAAGGGTCTTTTTTTTGACAAAAATTTTGCAGGTTTTGACTTTATTATTGAAAAACAAACATATTGCGATGAAATTCCCCATATAGATGGAGTAGAAATTACGCTAGATGGGAGATAAGAGAAATGACGGACGACAAGAAAAAGTGTGAAACAACGGTTGCTGAAATGGTTCATGAAGTGAAAAACCCATTAACAACCGTGAAGGGCTTGTTACAATTATTGAAACCATACCTGGTGATGATAGAAAAAGAACAATATGCGGATCTCGCCATAAGTGAAATCAATCGTGCGGATGAGTTACTAACCGCGTATGCTAATTCAAATACACCCATTTCTCCTCAGAAAAAACTAGTGTGTGTGAATTTGATATTGGAGGAAATGAAATTGCTTTTTGAAAGAGAGGCCAATGTAAATAGAATTCAATTTTATACTCATTTATATCCCGATCTTCCTAAGGTAGAGGTTTGTCGTAATGAATTAAAACAAGTACTCGTAAATTTAGTGAAAAATGCCGTTGAATCTCTAATGGAGGTCAAAGATAACCGAGTCCGTAAAATTACTTTAGAAACCAATGTTCAAGGAAAAAGAATACATGTGATGGTAAAAGATAATGGTTCCGGGATGGATCAAGCGACCCTTGCGCAACTGTTTACTCCCTTTTATACCGAAAAATCTTATGGTACAGGCTTGGGATTATCGATTTGCAAAAAGCTCATTGAAAAGCATGATGGACTAATCACCGTTGAAAGCCAAAAAAACGTGGGAACCACCTTTCAATTTTCCCTGCCCTCTCCAACAGATGTCGACTAATAGTCAAATTAAAAGAAAGGACCCACGAGCAAGTGTAGCTGCTTTCATGGGTCCTTTCTTTTATTTGTGTTATGTCTCTTTGATTAACTCATCTTCAAAGAAAAAGGTATTTGGATATTCCTGTACAATATAGGAATATCTTTTCATGTTTTTAACATATTGACATTTAGAGATGACGACAGACTCACCAGACGCTTTTATGCTAACTTCTTCTCCGCTGTTATATAAATTTTTTTTCATTCTCTCATCCTGTCTCCAATTAAATTTTGATCCTAGAAAATAAAGTATTACTCAATTATGACAGTCCTATTTACTTAAATCCAGTTTTTTATGGTTTGGTAAAAATTTTATCGCGCTTATTAAGTGGAATATGGTATCTTTATGGAGGTGAATTTTATCAGGAGGAACGAACGATATGACGAATAATCTGTTCTCTCTTAGTAAAACAGAGCGTAAGGATGAGCGAATACTTTCCTTCTTAGAAGAAAATGGAGGAAATCATGCTTCACACTTAATTTTGTTGCGCGATAAAGAGTTATTTTGGGCAGTAGAAGAAAAGGTGTTAATTGCCTATAAAAAAATTGCTGATAAATTGGTAGTATTAGGTGACCCCATCGGTGAAGAGGCCTATATGGCTGATGCAATAAAAGAATTTCATGAATACTGTGATGAACTCCGTCTGACACCTGTTTTTTATCAAATCAGTGCTCGATTTATGCACTATTATCACGAAACAGGCTTCTCGTTTATGAAGCTTGGCGAGGAAGGCATTGTGGATGTAAAGAACTTCTCTCTTGCAGGAAAACAGGGGGCGAAGCTTCGTACAAAGTTTAATAAATTTACAAGAGAAAACTTTCATTTTCGAGTCATCACTCCTCCCTATTCACATACCCTTCTTACAGAGCTTCGTGCTATTTCTGATGAATGGTTAGGAGACCAAAAGGAAAAAGGGTTTTCGGTTGTCTCATTCAGTGAGGAATATGTTTCTTCGTATCCGGTTGCTCTATTAACGAATGCGGAAGGTCGAGTGGTCGCTTTTGCTACATTAGCAACAGATTATAAAGACACAGTAACGATTGATTTAATGAGAAAATCAAATAGTTCCTCCTACGGAACAATGGATGTGCTTTTTATCCATATTTTTCAATGGGTTAAAGAACATGGATATCCGTATTGCAGCTTAGGCATGGCCCCGCTTGCCAATGTTGGACAAAGCAAATACTCGATTACATCTGAAAAATGGATACGATATATCTTTTTACATGGAAATGCCTTATATAAATTTAAGGGTCTTCAAGAGTTTAAAGGCAAATTCATTTCAAGTTGGGAACCGAAGTATTTGGCTTATAAAAAATCCCCTTTGATTTTTGTGATTATTCAGTTGATTCTATTAATCAATCAACCTCCTTTATCGACGAAAACAAAAGAGGTTGTAGGAAAGCTTAAATATTTGATTAAGAAAGCAGTGTAAGAGGAGAACCTAGGGGATCACCTCTTTTTTATAACTTAATTACTTGAAAACGTCCTTTTCCAAGGACATCGGTTTGGTAGTCAAGTTTGGTGTTTTCAAAATAGACCATATCCCGATGATGGATAACGATATAAAGGTCATGAAAAGGGATTACTTGATCCTCCTGTAATGGCTTCTCTTCCAGAGAAAGCTTTAACTGTGGACCTCCTCAGCCAATTCCCATCGTTAATCGAACGTACAGTACTTCCTCTTCTGTTTTTTTCTCTTTTTCAACAGCAGATAGCAAAATTTGATACGCTGGTGGGGTAAGTTTTAACATTTTTTGCTCCTCTCTAACAAGAAAATTGTCGCATATTGTAACGCGTTTATGACATAATGAAGAAAAGACAACTTTATGATTCCCATCTTAGCGAAAAAGTACATGGATTCCCAATAATCTGTATGTAGTAGGTGTTGTTATGAGGAAAGTTAGAAAGAAAAAGCGGAAAAACAATATCTGGGTTGGAGTCGTTCTTTCAGGTTCATTAATCACCGCGTCTTTAATCTTATTTATGAACATGTATGAGAGTGCCAATGCAAGTCCAGTTGTACATAATGAAAAAAATGTGTCCCCTCGTGCACTTGGGGTTGAAGCGAAAAGTTATGAACAAACGATTACCCTTGGTGCCATTGGAGATATTCTTATTCATGATTGGGTGTATGAGGATGCTCAAACTGGCAGTGGATACAATTTTCACCCCATGTTTGAACAAGTTTCAGCAACACTATCTCAACCAGATATTTTGTTAGCGAATCAAGAAACGATACTTGGTGGAGTCGAGTTGGGTATTTCTAGCTATCCGATGTTTAATAGTCCTGTTGAAATTGGAAGCGCTATAAAAGATGCAGGTGTAGACATTGTCTCTACTGCTAATAACCACTCATTAGACAAACGTGAAAAAGGGCTTCTTACTTCCCTAACCAATTTAGATCAACTTGGGATTCCTAGTGTTGGAACATACTCAAGTGCTGAGGATCAGCAAACGTTAACCATGATGGAAAAGAACGGAATTAAGGTGGCCTATCTATCGTACACATATGGAACGAACGGGATGCCGATTCCTGAAGGCAAGGACTATTTAGTCAACTTAATTGATAAGGAAGCCATGAAAGATGAAATCCACCGCGCACGTGAAGCCGCTGATATTACGATCATGAGTATTCACTGGGGTAACGAATATCAACGTTTCCCTACCGAAGATCAGGAAGAACTGGCTCAATTTCTTGTGGATGAAGGAGTAGATATTATCTTTGGTCATCATCCTCATGTTCTCCAACCGATGGAATGGCTGAAGGCTTCTGACGGGAGACAAGCTCTAGTTGTCTACTCTTTAGGGAATTTTCTTTCAGGGCAAATGAGAGATTATAAAGATATTGGCGGTATGGCTTCTATACGTGTAACCAAGCAGATTAATACTGATGGAACTTCTATCCGTCTTTCTGAGCCCGGTTTCTTTCCAACCTATGTATCAAATCAAAGACTTCAAAATTATCGGGTGGTCCCCTTACAGGATGCCGGGAATTTTGGAATGAGTAACGCCGAAAGCAAGTACAATGAAATACTAACCCATATGACTAATAATTTGAAATGAGTGAGCGGTGTCTATTTTCGGACACTGCTTTTCTTTCCCCTCCCATCCTATCCAAGCGTCCAATGTAGCATACCCCTCAATCAAAATTATTTGTTAAAATAAAGAAAAGCAATATTGAATGGTAGTAGAATCATGAAAGTAAACCAGACCGTGCTTGTCTTTCTTTTATTTTAGCAGGGGGATTTCCAGCACTTTCTCATTAGCTTTTGTCGAGCTAGTTTTTAGCAATTCCGTCCAATTTGCATTATAATACTCGATATACGGAAGGAGTTTTTCAATATGAATATAATTGTAAATGATCATGCTGCGGCTTGGTATAAAGAAGAAATGCTGTTAAATAAGGGAGATTACGTTCGATTTTTTGCTCGCTATGGTGGCTGTAGTACTGTGCAGCAAGGCTTTTCATTAGGAGTATCTTCGGAAACACCGCATCAGATTGGTTTTGAAGTGGTTAAGGACGATATTCATTACTATATTGAAGAAAAAGACTTATGGTATTTTGATGGTAAGGATTTATTCGTCGATTTTAACGAACAAGCAAATGAACCAGTCTTTCGATACGAGTAAAAAGCTGATCCAAAGCGGATCAGCTTTATTTTTCAAATAATTTCGTTGCTGCTTCTTTTTCATGTAGCAGCACTTTTTTTTGATGTTCTCCTAATAAGTCAAAATGAGAATAGCCATTTTCTCTATGGTGAATCCACTCTCGTTTTAGATTGTAGGTTTCTCCCCATTTGGCTAACTGATCAAGATCACGACAGCCAACCTTTGTTACCGTATTGCAATCGGGAAAGCGATCGTCCAACCAATAATGGGTGAGAAAGGCAATTTCACCAGAATCAATTTTCTTTTTCCAAGCTCGTAATTCTTCTCTTTTAATGCCAAAAGCCATCGGTTCTCTCCTTCTTACTCGGTTGCAACCGGCTGCTTTTTGTGTTTTTCGTATGCTTCGTGCCAAACGGGAAATTTCTTTCTAATGGAAATCGGGCGGAATGTTTCTTGCATCACGCAAACATGCTTGGATATTCCCTTAAGAGCTAAATCTCCACTCTCTGTGAAAATTTCATAGCCATATGTCACCCGAAACCCATCGTACTCTTCAATCCAAGTATGGACCATTGCCTTTTCTCCGTATCTTACTGGTTTTTTATACGAAGCTTGAATGTCAATCACAGGAGAAATAACTCCTTCTTTCTCCATATCAGCATATTTAAAACCAAGATCTTCAATGATACTTGTTCGACCTAGCTCCATCCAAACGAGGTAATTTGCATGGTAAACAACTCCCATTTGATCTGTTTCTGCATAGCGTACCTCGATTTCTTTTTTTCCTACTAGCATGATGATTCCCCTTTTCCTACTTTGTGCAAAGCCATTCTAAGATCGTCTTTGTTTAAAAGTGAAAGATCGGAGTCTTTCTCTTTTGAAATACGTAAAGCTTGAACTTGAATGGCTTCGTCAATAACATTTGTTGCAAATCTCCCATTTCCGCTCACAGATAATCCAGCAAGCTCCTCTTTTATGAAGGCTAAGGTGTCATCTTCAAGGATATAATGATAGCTTGTTGCGTAAGAAACCATGATTTCGATAAGCTCCTCTACCTTATAATCATGGAAATGAAAAAACTTTTTAAAACGAGATTGTAAGCCTGGATTGCTTTCGAGAAGTTGTTTCATTTCATTTGGATAACCAGCTAAAATGACAACTAAGTTTTCATTGTGCTTGGTCATCTCATCGACGAGAGTATCAATCGCTTCCTTCCCAAAATCTCCTGGGGATTTACTAAGTAAGGAATACGCTTCGTCAATAAATAATACCCCCCCGAGTGCCTCGCGTATTTTCTTTTTTGTTTTGGCGGCTGTTTGTCCAACATAACCGGCTACAAAGTCTGCTCTACTTGTGACAATTAAGTGGCCCCGCTTTAAGTAACCAATCTCCTTCAATGCTCTGGAAAAAACCGTTGCTACCGTTGTCTTTCCGGTTCCAGGATTTCCTGTAAATACAGAGTGTAATTGAATAGGCAAAATCGGTAAGCCACTTTGTAATCTCAGTTTTTGAATGTGTACAAACGAGACGAGTTTCCCCACTTCATCTTTCACATGGTCTAGTCCGACGAGTGAATCTAAAACCTCCTCTGCCTTCTTTTCGTCCTGAACGGTGGTAGCGACAAAATCGTCTCTATCAAGTACAGTAAAATCCAAAACGGATCGGTCGGATTGTTTCTTCGATCCTTTTCTAAATATCGCATCGAGCACGAGTGTTTGAACAGTTCTCGCATTTCCAAACGTGTCGTCAACTTTCTCCATATCAATGCGGTGCTCTAACTCTTTCTTCGCATCAGGTGTGAGCAAATAATCGTTATCTTGAGCAAACTTTTCAGCAATCATTAAAAGTTCTTCAGTCGAATAGTTATCTAGGTGTATATGATTGGAACGAGGAAATCTACTTTTTAACCCAGTGTTGGAATCCAAGAATTGCCTCATTTCCTCTGGATAACCTGCAAGCACCACCGCGAATTTCCCACCGTATTCTTTTCCTGTCATTAAGGAAACTAAGGTATCAACAGCTACTTGTCCGTAATCATTACCGGACTGTCCTTCCCTTTTCAGACTATATGCCTCATCGATAAACAGAACACCACCTCTGGCTTGCTCGACGGCTTGGCGAACATTCTCCTCCGTTTGACCAACAAACGCTCCTACGAGTCGTGTCCGATCCGTCTCGATGACCTCTTCTCGAGGAAGGATCCCTAGTTCGTGGTAAATTTTTGCTAGCAGTCGAACAAGGGTAGTTTTACCTGTACCTGGATTTCCAGTGATAATCATATGCAGGCTCTGTTCATCTTTGGATTGATATCCCTGTTTTTTTCTTTCTTTTTGGTACTTTAAAAATTCGTATAACTGGTTAACACGTTCTTTTACCTTATTCATCCCAATCATTTCTTGAAGGGTATCTAAGGACTGCTTTTGCTGAACCGACTGCTCTTCCCCAAATAATTGGTCCCAAGTTTGCTTTAAGCGATCAAGCTCTTCGAGAGATCCCTTTAAGTCTTGGAAGTGAACGGCTGTATGAAACACTCCAGATATCGATTCATCGTATTCTTCCGCTGCTTTTAACATCGACCCAATGACTTCTTGTACTTCAACAAGAGTATCAATCAGGCTTCGGTAAATACTGACTAGGTCTCCCGTTTGGTTCCGATAGGCTAGTTGATACCCCGATTCCAATTCGTCGATATGTTCGTCACTTGTTGATAAGAAATGTTGGCAAATGGCGATAATGTCTTCAGCAACCTTCTTTTTAGCAGCTCGATTATCTGTCTCACGCATGGTCGGAAACTTCAGAGAATCGAGGATCGATTTTTTCTTCTTCCACTCGAATTGTGCTAGGAATTCACTTGCTCTTTGGTTAGTTGGATTGAGCTTAAGTGCTTTGCTCATCCATAGAAAGCTAAGATGATCCTCTTTCCCATGTTTGGCTGTTCTAGAAAGGGAGGCGATGGAAAGTAATTTGGAAAGTAATTGGGCATCGTTCTTTTCATGAAGCGAATGAATGGCATGAATGATCTTTGTCTCGTCTTCTATAGATCCGGTTTCGCGGAGTTCTATTTCCCATTGATCAATGACTTCAGGTGTCAGGGTATGTAGTTCTAGTTGTTGTTCCATAATATCACTTCTTTTTTATCTTTATTTTTTTCTATATTACCATATTTATCTCGTGGCATGAAGAAAGAGGCTGCGTATACAGCCTCTTTCCCTTCTTTATTCAGTATACCCATTTTGTCTAGCTTGTGCTTCTTCCTTCACTTCAGAACGTAGGGCATCAAGTGCTTCTCTTCGTTTTTCGTTCTTTGCTTCAATTTCGGCAACATCTTTAGCATTGCTATGTTCCATAGCAGCTTCAGCTTCTTGCATATTTTCTATTGTGTGAACAATTATTGATTGAATGTTTTCGACATTATCGCTTCTGTCATCAGGATTTGGCTTGTTTTTGACCATGGTTAATTCCTCCTTCATTCATATTAGTGCGTTACAAAGATAGGTTTGCCTTTTTGAATCAGAAATAAAAGAGGAAACGAATGGTGTTTCTATTTTCTTTTTAACAAAAATAAAACCCGTCTAATTGACGGGTTTATTATAGATTATTCGCCTTTGGTTTGAATGACTGGGTTACTCACCCTTGGTTTGAATGACTTGTGCATGTTTGCCAGATGTATCATTCATTTTTTTACCATTGTTGCCACTGAACCCACGTGGTTGAGTTCCGAGGTGACTTGGAACAAAAGGTTTGGAATTTCTTTTTGGATTTCCCATCACTATCCCTCCTCTTTAAAAAGTATCAGCTTTTTTGAAGAGAAACATGTAAGGGAATCCTTCCCTTATTCGGCTTTACCTAGTCTTTTTTCCTCAAGCTTTGCTTCGATTTTATCTAAAGCCTCTCGATCGCGTAATAACTGAAGTTTGTTTTCAGCTACTAGTTCCTCAAAAGAGCGTTTTCTTGGTTTTCTCATGACGTATTCACCATCCTTATCCCTATTATAACAGTCATTATGCCCGGTAGTGCACGAAATTATTACAACTTTTTGAAAATTTAATAAAGTGCAAGCGCTTGCAAAATAAAATCTGCCTCATGAAAGGCAGATTACATGTTTTTGATATGCTCTCGGATGATCTCGATTGTCATAACACTTAAATGCTTACTACGAATGATTCCATCACCATCGATAAAATAAGTAGTGGGAATCGTGAGAATTCTATATAGGTTATTCACTTCATCCTTGCTGTCTAATAAAACAGGAAATGTGACATTGGCTTCGCGTACAAACTTCTTCACATCGTATTGAGGGTCGATATTAATTGCTAATATTTCAACATTGTCATCAGCTTCATTGTAGAACTTTTGAATATCAGGCATTTCGGCTTTGCACGGAGGACACCAAGTTGCCCAAAAGTTGAGGATCACTTTTTTTCCACGATAATCCGATAATTTTACTGTTTTTCCATCTAGAGTCATTAACTCAAAATCAGGTGCTTTCTCTCCTACCCGTAAACCTGGGAGATTGTCTGGGGCTGCTTCCGCCATCGAAAGAGGAAGTGTAAAAGTCATAAATGATAATAGGAAGACCGTTAACGTTACTTTTTTAAGCATGATGTCCCTCCATGTAAATGATTGATTTAAAATATTGCAGAAAGCGTATGAACGATCCAATAAGAAATAATGAATGTAAGGAGAGTATATACTGCAGCATGTATTGTTAAAGGCACACTCCACTTGTTTTTATAAGCCTTTCTGATAAAAAATAATACAGAAACAAAGGTCCCCAATAGAATCCCCTTTGAACCGCCTGAAAAATAAAGAATTTCAATGGGTCTTTCGAATAGAATACTTGGGCGAAAAAGGACGATGCTAAATTTATATATGAGAAACCATAAAAATAAAGCATTCGTTAATTCATCCATAAACATCTTAAAAAAAGACTTGTTCTCTTTTAAAGTAATTTTTACCGTAATGTATGTAGTTATACCCGCTAATAAGAAATACAGCCATTTATACGGGATGAGTAGTGGACCTAAAACAATTGTCTCCATGTGTAACTCCTTGCTTTTATTTTCTACTATTATACCCTGAGTAGTATAAAAAAAGAGAGCTACAGGAGCTCTCTTTACGCAAACTAATTAAATAATTTCTTTAGTTCCTCACTATAATTCCCTTTAATGACACCTTTTTCGGTAATAATTGCCGTGATGAGGTCATGTGGTGTTACGTCAAATGCTGGATTAAATACATTCACGCCTTGAGGAGCTGTTTCAATCCCGAACGCTTGAGTGATTTCTTCTGAACCACGTTCTTCAATTGGAATATCTTCTCCTGTTGGTGTTTCTATGTCAATTGTTGGCGTTGGTGCTGCGACATAAAAAGGAATATTGTGAGCTTTTGCTAACAAAGCTACTCCGTACGTTCCGATTTTATTAGCGGCATCCCCGTTCGCTGCCACACGGTCGCAACCAACGATAACTGCTTGTACCATTCCCTTTTTCATGACCATCGCTGCCATATTATCAGCAATCAAGGTTACATCTACTCCAGCCTGCATTAATTCCCAAGTGGTTAAGCGTGCACCTTGAAGGAGCGGTCTTGTTTCATCTGCGAAAACTTTAATATCCATCCCTTTTTCCTTAGCTAAGTAGATGGGTGCAAGGGCTGTACCATATTTCGCTGTCGCAATTCCGCCTGCGTTACAATGTGTAAGAACGGTCATTCCATCTTTAAGAAGGGTTAAGGCATGCTCTCCAATCGCACGACATAGTTCTTCGTCTTCATTACGGATTTCATGTGCTTCTTTTATTAAAGATGCTTTGATCTCGCTAATTGGTTGAGTTTGCTGTTGTTTCACAAGCTCGTCCAAACGATTTAATGCCCAGAATAGATTTACCGCCGTTGGTCTAGATGAAGCTAAATAATCCAGATGCTTTTTAAACACTTGATAAAAAGAATCAAAATGGTCTTCCGGTGCATCCTTTACCGCTAATACAAGTCCGTATGCGGCTGCGATCCCAATCGCCGGTGCTCCTCTTACCTTTAGTTGTTTAATGGCATCCCATGTGTCTTCTACGGTTTCCATTTCAATGAATTCAGTGATATGTGGAAGTTTCGTTTGATCTAGGATATGCAATCGACCTTGGTCGTCAAAAGTAACGGATTGAATAAAGTTAGTAGTCATCACTTGCTCCTCATCATGTTGTAATTGGTTGCTATTATATTTTAACAATATTCTGTATTTGAGCAACTATTTTTTATAAAAAAACCGTGTAGCTAAATGCTACACGGTCTGAGTAATTAGTTTTGTAATTTTTCACGAAGAACCATTGGTAGAATTCCACCGTGACGGTAGTAATCGATTTCTACTTCTGAGTCGAAACGTACAAGAACTTCAAATTCTTTCTTGCTTCCGTCTTCAGCAGTAGCTGTAACTTTTAATAAATCACGTGGTCTTACATTTTCATCCACTTGAACGTCGATAGTTTCTTTACCAGTTAGACCAAGTGTATCAGCGTTTTCTCCATCTTTGAATTGAAGTGGAAGAACACCCATTAATACAAGGTTTGAACGGTGAATACGCTCAAAGCTTTCAGCTAAAACGGTTTTGATTCCAAGAAGGTTTGTACCTTTTGCTGCCCAGTCACGTGAAGAACCCATTCCGTAGTCCTTACCTGCTAGAACAATTAGGCCTGTTCCATCTTGCTTATACTTCATACATGCATCATAGATAGATGTTACTTCACCAGTTGGCCAGTAAGTTGTAAATCCACCTTCAGTACCAGGAGCCACTTGGTTACGGATACGGATATTTGCGAAAGTTCCACGCATCATAACTTCGTGGTTACCACGTCGAGAACCGTAAGAGTTGAAATCACGAATTTCTACTCCGTTTTCAAGAAGGTATTTTCCAGCAGGTGTGTTTTTACCAATTGCACCAGCAGGAGAAATATGGTCGGTTGTTACAGAGTCACCAAACTTCGCTACTACCTTTAATCCAGCTAAAGGTTTTACTTCTTCTGGATCTGGCTTTAAGCCTTCGAAGAATGGAGGGTTTTGAATATATGTTGAAGTATCATCAAACGTGTATAAAGAATCGTTGCTAGTTTGGATTTCGTTCCAACGAGCATTGTCATCAAAGACATTTTCATATTCTCTTCTGAATAGTTCAGGTGTAACCGTTTGTTTTACAACTTCATTTACTTCAGCAGTAGTTGGCCAAATGTCCTTAAAGAATACATCATTTCCGTTACGATCTTTACCAATCGCCTCGTTTTGAAGATCGATATCTACTGTACCAGCAAGTGCATATGCCACAACTAGTGGTGGTGAAGCTAAGTAGTTACCTTTTACAAGTGGGTGAATACGTCCTTCAAAGTTACGGTTACCAGAAAGAACAGATGTGATTAGAAGGTCATTTTCTGCCACTGCTTTTTCAATTTCATCCTTAAGAGGTCCAGAGTTACCAATACATGTTGTACATCCGTACCCTACTAGGTTGAATCCTAATTGATCAAGATAAGGTAGTAAGCCAGAATCTGAAAGATAACCTGTTACAACCTTTGATCCAGGTGCTAAAGATGTTTTAACGAATTTAGGTACTTCCATACCAAGCTCAACTGCTTTTTTCGCCACTAAGCCAGCCCCTACTAATACGTATGGGTTAGAAGTATTAGTACAGCTCGTAATTGCCGCAATTGCCACAGCGCCCGTCTTCATAACAGTTGTGTCGCCATTGTCGAAAGTAACGGTTACTTCTTTGTCTTTTTCAGACTCTGTTAAACCGAAGCCTTGGTTGCCTTGAGGAGCAGTAATCGCTTCATTGAATTCTTTCTTCATTTGAGATAGAGGAATTAAGTCTTGTGGACGCTTTGGACCAGAAAGGTTCGCTTCAATGTCAGCAAGATTAATTTCAACTACATCTGTATAAACAGGGTTTAATTCTGGATCGAAGAATAAACCATTTGCTTGGCAATATGTTTCAACAAGCTTGATTTGCTCTTCTGTACGTCCAGTTAAACGCATATATTCTAATGCTTCTCCATCTACTGGGAAGAAACCACAAGTTGCACCGTATTCTGGAGCCATGTTAGCAACCGTTGCACGGTCAGCTAGAGGTAACGAAACTACACCAGGTCCGAAGAATTCAACGAACTTATTAACTACCCCTTGCTTACGAAGAACTTGTGTTACTTTAAGGGCAAGGTCAGTAGCTGTTGCACCGTTTGGAAGTTCTCCAATTAATTTAACCCCAACAACTTCAGGTACTGGGAAGTATGAAGGCTGACCGAGCATTCCTGCTTCTGCTTCAATACCACCTACACCCCATCCAAGAACACCGATACCGTTGATCATCGTTGTGTGTGAATCTGTTCCAACTAGTGTGTCTGGGAATGCTTCGAATTCGCCATCAGCAGTTTGGTTAGTTAAAACCACACCTGCTAAGAATTCAAGGTTAACTTGGTGAACGATACCTGTAGCTGGTGGAACCGCACGATAGTTATCAAATGCTTTTTGAGCCCAGCTAAGGAACTGATAACGCTCTGTGTTACGTTCAAATTCAAGATCCATATTTGCTTGAAGCGCGTCTGCTGTACCATATTTATCTACCTGTACAGAGTGGTCAATAACTAGGTCAACTGGTTTTTCTGGGTTAATTTTGTTTGGATCTCCACCAAGATCAGCCATTGCTTTTCTTAATGATGCTAAGTCAACAACTGCTGGAACACCAGTGAAGTCTTGTAGGATAACACGTGAAGGCTTGAAAGGTACATCTACTTCTTTTACATCACTTGTTCCCCATTTTGCTAAGTTTTCAACATGCTCTTTTGTTATAACACGGCCATCATACTGACGAAGAACCGACTCTAGCAATACTTTAATAGAGTATGGTAAGTTAGAAACTTTCCCAATTCCAGCTTCTTCTAAAGCTCCTAAATGATAGTAGTGATAGCGCTTCCCGTCGATTTCAAAGGACTTACGGGATTGGAATACATCTTGATTAGACATATGATTTACCCCCATTACAATGTTCATATACCAATAGATTGATAGTCGAAAAGTGAATAAAATGAATTTTCTTCAAACTTTTCTTTCAATATTATCTTAATACAACCTTTTATATAAGTAAATAACAAGAAAGTTATTGTTTTTGATAAGTTGTGCTTATGTTATTTTCTATTGCCTTGTTTTATATCATTTAAATCTTTAATTCATGGATGTGACACTTTTGATTCGAAGTAAAAAGGTTTTAGGTAAAGCTATGGTGGAAAAATAGTGTCCTTATTTACACTTGAGGGGATTTGATAGCGTTGTCAGTATGATCCATATCATTTTGGTGAAAATATCAGTGGAGGTGATAGAAATGGCAAAAAGAAAAGCAAATCATATAATCCCAACCACGAACGCAGCTAGCGCTCAAGGAGCTGGCACTGGTTATAATGAAGAATTTTCAAACGAACCTTTAACCGAAATGCAAAAGAAAAATAATAAAAAGAGGAAGAAAAATCAATAGTGCAAAAAGCTGACTCGATTATCTCGAGTCAGCTTATCTATCTTACTCAGTCATATTTACTTCTGAGACAATCGATTGTAAATCTTGTTGAAATCTTTCTAGCTGTGCTCTTTGGGTTTCAGACGCCACCTCAAGTGCATTTTCTATTTGGGCATACGCTTCGTTTACCTCTTTTTTCAAGTGCTTTAACTGATGTCCATAGCTAGCACTGTCTTGAACAATATCGTTATACAGCTCCTGCGCTTCATTAACGCCTTGCTGTGCAGCTAAAAATGCATGTTGTTTGTCCTCTTTATAAGGCATGTAAGCCTCTCCTTTCTTTATTTGCTTGAGGTTAAATTGTGCAGGTAACCATAAAAATATTCGGTATAAAAAATCTTGCGGATTCCATCCTATCAATAGGAGGGATGAAAATGAACAAAAATGACGGAAAAGACATGCGTAAAAATGCACCAAAAGGTCACAATAACGGTAGCCAACCAGAGCCACTAAGCGGTTCAAAAAAGGTGAAAAACCGTAACCATACGAGACAAAAGCATAACTCCGGACATGATATGTAATAAATTAAAGAGCTGTAGGAAACTCCCTACAGCTCTTTTGACAGCATCCTATCAACGGAAACTAACGCATCAATAATCATATCCTCTTCTTCTACTGTCACCGTTCGTAAATCCAATAGCAGTTCATCCTTTTGAATACGTGCCACAACAGGAGGGGTATTTTCGGTTCGCAGACGGTTAGCTAGTGTATCTGCAGTCATGGACTCACTTTTGATATGAACAACTTCAGTAGGAAGCTCCACGTCTGGCATCGTTCCTCCGCCTACTTGGCTAGTTGCCTCCTTGCTGGTCACTGTATAGCCGCTTGTTTGTTGTGTTAGCCGGTCAATAAACTGGTGGGTTCGTATTTGTACCTCTTTTTCTGTGGCAAGTAGATCTCGTACCACAGGAATGGATTGTATCGCTTCTTTCCCTTTACTATAATCTAGTAAAGTCCCCTCAAGGGCTGCTAAAGTCATTTTATCCACTCGTAGCACGCGAGCAAGTTGGTGTTTTTTTAACTGGTTGATAAATATCTTTTTACCAGCAATGATCCCTGCTTGTGGCCCACCAAGTAGCTTATCCCCACTAAATGAAACAAGGTCTACTCCTTGTTTAAGAACATCAGACACAACGGGTTCTTCCCCTATTCCATGTTGACTATAGTCGTATAGTGCACCGCTACCTAAATCCTCGTAAAAAATAACAGACTTATGACTCTTTGCTAAATCCACTAAATCGGATGTTTCTACTGACTTTGTAAATCCAATCACTTTAAAATTACTTGTATGTACCTTCATAATCATCGCTGTGTCTTCACTAACAGCATTTTCAAAATCATACAAATGTGTTTTATTTGTTGTTCCCACTTCTACGAGCTTTGCCCCGCTCTCTTCCATAATGGAGGAAATACGGAAGGAACCTCCTATTTCAACCAGTTGTCCTCTTGATACGATCACTTCTTTTTGAAATGCTAGCGCACGTAGAATAAGAAAAACCGCAGCTGCGTTGTTATTTACGACCATTGCGGCTTCTGCTCCAGTTAATCGTTTAATAAGCTCTTCTACATGATCATGTCGTGAGCCCCTTTCTCCTTCTGCTAACTTGTATTCGAGGTTAGAGTAGTTTTGGGCGGTTTGAATGACATGATTTATAGCGTTCTGGCTGAGGCGCGCTCTGCCCAGGTTTGTATGTAAGATGGTTCCAGTGGCATTAATGACTCTTTTAATCGTATATTGATAAGCGTGTATTAGTTCATATTCTGTTTCTTGAAAGAGCTGATCTATAAATGGTTGGGTTCCCGGTAAATCCCCTTCCCAGCAACCAGAAAGTAATTGCTCGCGAATGCTATTGACGACATTTTTTAAAATCAGACTTATTTCGTTTTTGTCAATTCCGTATGCTTGTGTGAGTGTAGAAAAACGATCGTCTTTTTGAAGCTCATGAATCGGTGGTATATATCGTACAAACTCCTTCAAAATTAACCCTCCAGCCCTTATTTTGCCTGTTTAGTATAACATGTTTCACCGCTAGAAAAAATTCTCATACGATAATAACAGTTATCAACTACATGAGAGGAACACAGCGATGACATCTTCAAAAAAGAATTCTGACTCCCGGTCAATCGACAAATGGTTAGAAACCTTATTTTTGGACCCGCTTACAACTTTTTTGGACGAAACTGCCTTTCGCATAGATATATTTGAATCAGGAACACAGTTTATTATTGAAGCAGATATTCCAGACCCATCCACTGAAACAACCGTTTCCCTTCAGGAGAATACGGTTGTTATCTCTGTCAATTGTGGCGGAAAGATACGAACTAGGAAGGTGGATTGGCCATTTGATGTGAGAGCCCATGAGGTTGTTGCGTACAAAATCGATCAAGTACTAGAGATTTCTATTGATAAGGAAAAAACGTTAGCACCGGTAGATCGTCTAATAGAGATAAAGAGGTAGCCTCTCTTTATAAAAATGAAAAGCCGTCTATTACAAGACGGCTTTACTACTATATTTAGCTTTCCATTTTTGCGATAATGTCTGGGCTTTTTGGAAATACGCCCGTTTCCGCTTTTGAATACATCTTTTCACCATTTACCGTAACTTCGAAAACCCCACCAGATGCAGGTATGAGCTCTAGTTTTGTAATGTCCTTACGGAAATGATTAAACAGGTCCTCCGCGAAACTCGCGGCTTTTGGTGCGTAGTTTCACATCATGCAAAATTCAACTTTTACCTCAAAAGACATCGTAGCTTCCTCCATTTTCAGCAGAAAGATTTCACAAAACTTTCATTTCTTTGTGATAATACTATTTTATTACAGGGTTGCTAGTTTTAGCAAGGTTACGAAATTCTTAAATCTCCTGTCGGGAAACTACCAAAAAAGTGCTTTTCCCCCGCTTAGGTTGTATACTATTTTTTGGAGGTGAGTAATCATGAGCGAGTTAGAAAAAGTACGACTAACTTCCCTTTCTACAAAGGCTGGTTGAGGCTGTAAAATTGGTCCTGAGGACTTAGCGCAAGTTTTGCGCCTTTTACCTGAACAAAAAAGAACACCGGAGCTATTAGTGGGCCATGAAACGTCTGACGATGCAGGGGTGTACCAATTAACTGATTCTTTAGCTATCATTCAAACAATTGATTATTTTACACCAATTGTTGATGACCCATATATGTTTGGTCAAATTGCAGCAGCTAATGCATTGAGTGACGTCTACGCTATGGGTGGGACACCGAAAACGGCATTAAATATTGTTGGTTACCCTGTCAAAAAGCTGGGACCCGAAATTTTATCTGAGATCTTAAAAGGTGCGAGTGATAAGGTAGTTGAGGCTGGTGCCTTAACGATTGGCGGTCACTCCATTGATGATCAAGAGCCTAAATTTGGGCTTTCAGTAACTGGAATCGTTGAACCAAATAAAATTTGGAAAAACATTGGTGCAAAGCCTGGTGATGTACTTGTCTTGACGAAACCGATTGGTGTTGGCATTATGACTACTGGAATTAAGCGGGCTGTTGTAACAAAGGAACAAGAGGAAACGGTAACTCTGCTTATGGCGGAGTTGAACAAACAGGCTTGTGAACGATTGAAGGATTTCACTCCTCATGCCGTAACAGATGTGACAGGATTTGGCTTGCTTGGTCATGCGAGTGAGATAGCTCGTGGAAGTGATGTTAGTTTTGAAATTGATTTTGAGCGAGTGCCAGTTCTTAATGGTACATATGAGCTGGCTGAGCAAGGGATTGTTCCTGGAGGTTCTAAGTCCAATCACAAATGGCTTGAAAAGGATATTCATTACAGCAGTGAAATAACGTTACACCAACAACTGGTCCTTTGCGATGCCATTACTTCAGGTGGACTTTTAATTGCTCTCTCTTCGGAGGAAGCAGAGGAGTACACTTCTATTGATAGCGTATATACCGTTATTGGCCGAGTAGTTGAAAAGAAAGACAAACTTATTTATGTAAAATAGTCACTAAAAACAGATAAAAAAGGGGTTAACCGCATGGTTAGCCCCTTCCCCGCACTAGATCATTTTTTTTCTTAATTTATCCAGCATGTCGACGGTCATCGTCTCTAAATTATATTCTGCCTTAAATCCCCATTCTTCCTTAGCAGCGGTACAATCAATCGAATCCGGCCAACTGTCAGCAATCCCTTGTCGAATGGGGTCAACATCGTATTTCATCGTGAAATGTGGAATATGCTTTTTAATTTCAGCCGCAATTTCTTCTGGTGCAAAGCTCATAGCGGTCACATTAAAGGAATTGCGATGGATAAGTTGAGATGAATCCGCCTCCATTAAATCAACAATAGCAGTTAAAGCATCCGGCATGTACATCATATCCATGTACGTTCCTTCTTTGATATAGGATGTATACTGTCCAAATTTAAGAGCCTTGTAATAAATTTCTACTGCGTAATCAGTCGTTCCTCCACCCGGTGCTGTTACGTAGGAAATTAATCCAGGGAAACGGAGACCTCTCGTATCAACTCCGTATCGATGATAATAATAATCAGAAAGCAGCTCACCCGCGACCTTATTTACTCCGTACATCGTGGTTGGACGGTGTATAGTGTCTTGAGGGGTATTTACTTTCGGAGTCGTTGGGCCGAAAGCTCCAATTGAGCTCGGAGTGAAAAACTGACTTTTGGTCTCGCGAGCTGTTTCTAAAGCATTCATTAACCCACCCATATTTAAATTCCAAGCAAACACAGGATTTGCTTCTGCTGTCGCTGAAAGAAGTGCGGCCATATGAATAACGGTATCTGTTTTGTACTTATTCGCAACATCAAGCATTCTAGCTCCGTCTGTCACATCCACAACTTCAAATGGTCCACTTAAAGCTGCTTCGCTTTCATTTTTACGAATATCTGTCGCCACTACATTGTCAGCACCGTATAATTCTCTTAATTTAACGGTTAGCTCTGACCCAATTTGCCCTAATGCCCCCGTTATCAAAATGCGTTTCATGTTTTTCCTCCCGATTATGCTTCCTCTGAGATGATTCCTAGCTCTTTCCCAACTCTTTCATAGATGACAAGTGCTTGATCTAGTATCTCCTTTGTATGAGCTGCGGAAGGCATATTTCTTACCCTTCCAGTCCCTCTTGGTACGGTTGGGAAGACAATCGATTTGGCGTACACACCCTCTTCATAAAGGCGCTTGCTAAACTTCTGAGTTTTTACTTCCTCACCAATGATGCATGGAGTAATTGGTGTTTCACTGTCGCCGATATTAAAACCTAATTTGACAAGGCCTGCTTTTAAATAATTCGCATTATCCCAAAGCTTTTCGTTCAGTTCCGAGCTTTCCGTTAATAACTCGATGGCACGAATACTTGCAGCCACATCGGCCGGAGTTAAAGAGGTGGAGAATAAAAACGGTCTACTGCGAACCTTCAACCAGTCAATTAAATCTTGCTTCCCTGCCACATATCCCCCGACCACTCCAATGGCTTTTGATAAAGTTCCGATTTGTAGATCTACTTTGTCGGATAATCCGAAGTGCTTAACCGTTCCCGCACCTTTTCCAAGTACACCGGAACCGTGCGCATCATCTACGTACGTAATTAAATCAAACTCTTCTGCAATTTGAACGATTTCAGGAAGCTTGGCAATGTCACCATCCATGGAAAATACCCCGTCCGTAATCACCATTACCTTATTGTAGAGTCCTGACTCTGTTGCTTCCTTTGCCTTTACACGAAGATCATCCATGTCTGAATGATTGTAACGAATGATTTTTGCTCGTGATAAGCGGCAGCCATCGATAATGGAGGCATGGTTTAATTCATCAGAAAGAATAGCATCATTTTTATCCATAATTCCTGAGATAGCAGCCATATTACAATTAAAGCCTGATTGGTAGGCAATGGCAGCTTCTGTTTGCTTAAATTGAGCTAATTTCTCCTCAAGTTCTAAGTGAAGCTTTAACGTTCCATTGATTGTTCGTACAGCACCCGCACCTACTCCAAACTTTTCAATGGCTTCTATTGCTGCTTCTTTTAGACGAGAATCGGTTGCAAGTCCCAGATAGTTATTGGAGGAAAGATTCACAAGCTCTTTTCCGTTAATTGTAATCATTGGACCGTTTGCGCTTTCTAGTGGGTCGATGACGTTATAAAGACCCTTCCCCTTTAAATCTTCGAGATTTTCAGTTAAAAACTTCGCTAATTTCTTACTTGGCATACCATTCATCCCCCTTGCAATGTTGTTTCAAAATAAACAACTGTCCACTGTAAAAAGACAGTTGTTATGTATTTTAAACGTTGAAATATAAAGGTTTTTATAGTTTTTACTTTAGCATATTTTCTTACGTTGTGCATAGTGCGTGGACAAATTTCATATGAATTACATTCTCGAAATTGATAAAGTATTCCTATTACAATAAATCAGTAGTGTAAAACTTTAAATTTTAGTATGATTAGAAAATGAGGTTTTTTATGATTACTTAAATAACGTGAGGAAAATGTATTAATAAGGATTTTTATTCTACATAATAAATAAATATTTACTAAGGTTTGGGGGAACTAAAATGAAAAGATTAGTAACTTTTTTGACGTTTGTTATACTACTTGGTCTTCTAAGCGGTTGTGTGGAGGAGAACGAGACATCTGAGCAAGAAGAAACAACCAAACAAACCCTAAAAATTGGTGCGATTCCAGACCAAGATGTTTCGGTTTTAAGTCGTAGCATGGGTGAAGTGGCGGACTATCTTTCTAATGAGACTGGTTTAGAGGTTGAATACGTACCATCCGTAGACTATGCAGCGCTAGTAACGGCCTTTGAACGAGGTGAAATCCAACTGGCTTGGTTTGGTGGCTTAACGGGTGTTCAAGCAAGAAGCCTCGTTCCAGACGCGGAAGCTATCGCTCAAAGACCTCGTGATGAAGAATTCCACTCTGTTTTTATTGCTCAAAAAGAACTTGGATTAACATCGTTAAGTGATTTAAAAGGAAAAAGCTTTACTTTTGGTAGTGAAAGCTCCACTTCTGGACATTTAATGCCTCGTTATTATTTAATGGAAGAAGGAATTGATGCCGACCAAGATTTTAACGGCAAACCATCTTACTCTGGTTCTCACGATAAAACTTATAAGCTAGTAGAGTCAGGTGCTTATCAAACGGGTGCTCTAAACGTAGCCGTTTGGGAGGCAGCAGTAGCAGAAGGAAAAGTCGATACGAACAAAGTGGATGTATTTTATACGACCCCTGCCTACTACGATTATCACTGGACAATTAATACGCTTGAAGGATACGATTCCGACGTAAAGCAAAAAATAACAGATGCCCTTCTTACTATGGGTAGTGAACAGCAAACGATTTTGGATCTTTTCCAAACGGATAAGTTTATAACAACAAAAAATGAAAACTACGAAGCCATTGAAAAAGTGGCAAAACAAATCGGTATTATTAAATAGAGGTGTAGATGTGGAGACCAGTCAAAACATCATCGAATTAAAAGATGTATCAGTCTCTTTTGACGGGAAGATAGCCTTATCTTCCCTTTCTTTATTCATTAAAAAGGGTGAACGAATTGCCTTAATTGGCCCGAGCGGTGCGGGAAAAAGCACGCTCTTAAATGTGCTGTCTTTGTCAAATATCAGTGGAACGGGAACCATCATGATTGATGGGCAACCTCCCTCCTTTTATCGTAATCGCAAAGTACGTGCCAAAAAGATTGGTGTTATTCGTCAGCAGTTTGATTTAGTGAATGCTCTCCCTGTCGTACATAACGTGTTAGCTGGGAAACTAGCGGACTGGAGTTTATTCAAATCTGTTCTTTCGTTAGTGATTCCTCAAGAGAAGGAAATGGCCGAACATGCACTTTCACGAGTAGGATTGGGTCACAAAATGTTTGAGCGAACCGCTTCATTGTCTGGTGGTGAGCAGCAGCGTGTGGCATTAGCCAGATTGCTCGTGCAACAGCCTGAAATTATCCTAGCAGATGAACCAGTTGCCTCTCTCGATCCTGCTCGAGCGGAAGATGTGTTAGACATATTAACAAAGCTTGTTCAAGAAGAAAAACAGACACTGATTACGAGCCTTCATTCAGTTGATTATGCAAAAAAGTACTTTACTAGAGTCATTGGTCTAAGACAAGGTGGAATGGTTTTCGATCTTCCTGTTGACCAATTAACGGAAGGTCACCTCAAAGAGTTATACAAATTGAGGGAGACGAGCGAATGAAACAGAGTCTTAGATTTCAACAAAAAAACCTTCTCACTCTTATTTTAGTTCTAGTATTTTTATGGAGCTTACGTGTGATTGATTGGAAGGAGCCGCTTCTTCATCCGGGTGGAGGTGCAACCTTCCTCCAAATTATTGAAGCGATGGTACACCCTGATCTTTCTCCTGACATTCTTCTCCTCGCCCTTGATTCTGCTTGGGTGACGATTACCTATGCAGTGGCTGGAATGACAATTGCCATCGTTATTGCTGTTGTTTTTGGGGTTCTGGCTTCAGGTGTATTACAAAGCTCTAAGAAGCCTTTGAGTAAAAGCTTTTTCCGAGGGTTTCTTGGTTTCCTTCGTGCTATTCATGAGCTAGTTTGGGCGTTGTTGTTTGTAGCTGCTTTCGGTTTAACACCTTACTCAGCTATTTTGGCTATCGCGATTCCATATGGAGGAATTCTAGGGAGGATCTTCGCTGATATGCTGTCAGATGTAAAAAATGAACCGATTCAATCTTTACAGTCAACAGGTGCGTCTAAGTGGCAACTGTTATTTTATGGATATTTTCCGCTTGTAAAAGCAAATATGATTTCTTATACACTGTACCGTTTCGAATGTGCGGTTCGTTCCTCTGCGGTCATGAGCTTTGTTGGTTTAGGAGGACTAGGGTACCAGATCCAGCTTTCATTGGATGATTTAAATTACGAAGAAGTGTGGACATTTGTATTATTTTTAATGGCTATTGTGATCGTCATTGACGGATGGAGCAGCCAATGGCGTTCTCGTCTAGCGAAACGCTCCTCAAGCTTTTCTCTGCTATCATTTTTCATATCCATTGCATTAGTGGTGGGGTCTTGGATATATTTGTATGCAGTCGAGCATGCCTCTTTTTTCACTTTGTTTACAGACGAAAATGGTCAGTATGCAAAAAAGTTTTTCTTAAGCTTACTTGGAATGGGTGAAGAGTCTCCTGTCTTTTTTTCGGCTCAGAGCTGGCTTCTGACCCTGCAGTTGACTTATGATACGCTGATGATGAGTATTATTGCTATAGGAATAGCCACGATTGTTATGCTAATCACGGTTGTCCCTGCTGCACGAAATGTAGCAAATGGAAAGCTAACGATGAGTCGTTCTCCCTTTCATTGGGTATCTTTCTCTCTCATTCGAGCTTCCTATATTTTGAGTAGAGCGGTACCAGAACTGATTTGGGCCATGATGATTATTTTTATTTTTCAACCAGGTATCCTTCCGGGTGCGGTTGCACTAGCCCTTCATAATTTTGGTATACTTGGAAAGCTATGTGCTGAGGTTATTGAAGATCTTGATGAAAGACCTATTCGGCATCTTTCCTCTTCAGGAGCGAGTCACGCACAAATCTTGTTATATGGTGTCCTTCCCTCCGTCCTTCCGAAATTTTTAAGCTTTATCCTTTATCGTTGGGAAGTGATTATGAGAACAACGATTGTTGTAGGTTTTGTTGGTGCAGGAGGGCTTGGTCAGCAGTTTAAGCTTAGCATGAGTTATTTCCATTATTCAGACATTACGTTGATTATTCTTTGTTATTTATTGCTTGTATGGTTGGCTGACTTTTTATCCGAGCTTTCGCGTAAGGCAGCCAAATAATACAAACTTGAGTACCTCTTTTTACGAGGTGCTCTTTTTTTTGTTCCAATATTAGCAAACAATAACATTCATTAGGAAAATCGAGTATGTTTTTTCATAAATTTACAAACAATACCATTATCGATACTTTCGAAATGGAGGATTAGTATAGTGAAAAAAATAAGTGCGCTTATCTTCTTCGGTCTTATTTTTTTGCAATTGGGCACTCCGATTGCCCATGCTGCTGTGACGGATACGGAGCTTAATGAAATATTAGCAGACTACGATTTATCCAGAGAAGAACTGGATGTGATTTTGGCTGAATACGGTACAACGGTTGAGGAACATGAGTCCAAGCAAGAATTAGCAGATGCAGTTGATTTTTATTTAAATCACCTTTCTGTATTAAAGGATCTCGAGGAATTTCTAGCTTCGATTGGCATCACAGAGGGCGAAGCTGATCAATTGTTTGCACACCTCGAGAAAATCGATTCGGATGAAATGCAGCAACAAATGGTAGCTTTCGATACAAGAATTGAGGAAATAATGTTGGCTTCTGACTCAGAGTTTACAGATGATGAAAAAGAAGAGCTCTCTTCCCTGTTTGCGAAGATGATGGACGCTATGCAGTTAGTTCCTTCCTTTTATTTAGTCGATTCAACAGGAGCGCAAACGGGTATATCGTATGAACAGCTATTACAGGCGAATGAATTTACAAGTGACGCTCTCTTTGTACAATTGCATAGTTCAAGTGGTGAGTTGCTAGCGGATGTTGAGCTAACAAACGCCATGCTTTCAGGAGATTTCGTTTTGAGTGCTTTTGAAAAGGTTGCAGATGTTGGGGAACTAGTGGCACAACTTCCTGAAACAGCAAGTTTTTATGGAACGGGAATCATTCTTGGTCTCATTCTAGCTTTCTCTGGCCTTGGTCTTTTCTTGATACGAAAGAAAACGATCTCCACAATAAAATAATACATGAAGATAAAAATGCAGGCAGTAGGCTTTCTCCTTTTAGGGGTTAGTCTTATTGCTGTCAACACGTATTACTATTTACAAGGAATCTCTTCCGTCCAACAGGTTAAAATAGAGCCATCTTCTTCTGTAAAATTTACAGAAGAACATTCTGACAAACAGTGGCCAGTGTATGAAGTGAAACCATCTATCGGTGAGAAATTTGGTGAACTGTACATTCCTCGATTAGAGAAAGTGTTTCCTATTTATGAAGGTACTGGAAAAGAAGTATTGCGAACAGGAGTCGGTCATTATATTCGAAGTGCTTTGCCCGGTGAAGAAAATCATACGATTCTTTCAGGTCATCGAGACACCGTATTTAGAGGCTTGCGTCATCTGAAAGAAGACGATGAACTGGTCGTTGCAACAACAGAAGGAACTTTCACCTATAAAATCTTTCGCATTCGTATTGTAAAAGCGGACGATCATACGGTAATGACGCCAAAGCCTAGTGCAACTTTGACGTTGACAACCTGTTACCCCTTCTATTTTTTAGGCAATGCACCAGAGCGTTATATTATTAGTGCCAAGCTCATAAATAAAAATCGCGTGATTACTTGGAATCATCTTAGGTAATCACGCTTTTTTTGGAATGAGGACAAGATTCTCCCGATATAATCTAAAGTTAACATAAGTTGAAGGGAGAATGGCCATTGGCTTATTATTGGGGAGTAGACTCTGCTGCAGAAGTAACGGAGGACCTGTATAGTTGTGTGGAAAAGGGATTTGGGAAACCATCCTATTGGGGAAGATATTTAGCACCCATTCCTGGAAAAGTAGCTGGGCTCACGAGAGAAGAAGTACGTTTTATTCGTAATAGAGGCATTAAGCTGTTACCGATATTAAGTAATTTTAGTGAAGCGGTTGGATACCGGGAAGGAAAAGTTGTCGCACAAAATGCCATTTATCATGCAAGACGACTAAGTATCCCAAAGGGCAAAGTGGTATTTGGCAATATTGAGAAGTTTTTTAAAGTAGATGAAGAATGGATTAGAGGCTTTGTCGACGCGTTGTACCCGAGTGGCTACAAAGCTGGCCTATACCATGATCCGGTTCATGGAGAATTTAATAAAGCGTATTGTGCCGCTATTGCTAAAGATAATAAAGTGGCCAACCAGCTCATTTTGTGGAGCGCAGAGCCTGAACCTGGTCCGACCAGAGCAAGAAGCGCTCCTAACTTTCGTCCGAAAAAGCCGTCATGTAAGGCCAATGTGTGGGGCTGGCAATATGGCCGCGATGCATCACAATGTCCGATTGATACGAATGTATTTAATAGCCGCCTTTATGAATTACTATGGTAACGTTGGAAAAGCACTTGAGAATAGCTAGCTCAAGCGCTTTTTATTTTGTCGAAAATGAATTTTTACTCGGGTATTATTATCTTGTTCCCCAACCTCATCTTCCCCACCGATCGTAAGTTGCGAGGTACATTGTGGGCACCGTACAGCCTTTGCAGGAATATTTGACAAACAGAATGGACATTCCTTTACCGGGATGCTAACAACAGGCACTTTTTTTAAACGCCCTATCTGTAAAAGGACAAAATAAGTTGCAAATGAAATAATGGCAAAATCAATAATGGTACCAATAAATACGCCATAGTTAATCGTAATCGCCCCTGCTTCTTTCGCTTCAGCTAAAGTCGTGTATGTTTGTCCTGTCAGGGAAAAGTACATGTTTGTGAAGTTGACTCTCCCTAAAATAAGGCCAAGCGGCGGCGTAATAATATCCTTCACGAACGAGTCCACCATTTTAACAAACGCTGTTCCAACGATGACCCCAATCGCCATCTCAACGACCGTCCCCCTTGTTGCAAAATCTTTAAAATTCTTTAAAAATCGAATGGTCGTCCCCTCCCTTTTGCACGCTTGTACCAATATATGAAAGAGGATTGTGGTTCATTCATTAGAGCGGTGTGTGGCTTGGGCAACAAAAAAGAGCCCATATGGACTCTTCTTTTGTATTATTCAGCGTCGAATACGCGAACTTCTTTCATTGTGTCACCGTTTCTCATCGCTTTAACAGCACTAATTCCTGAAGTTACTTTACCGAATACAGTGTGAACTCCGTTTAAGTGTGGTTGTGGCTCGTGAACGATAAAGAATTGGCTTCCGCCTGTATCTTTTCCAGCGTGTGCCATAGAAAGGCTGCCTTCCTCATGTTTGTGAGGGTTTCCTACTGTTTCACATTTGATAGAATAACCAGGGCCGCCTGCTCCTGTTCCAGTTGGGTCTCCCCCTTGACTTACGAAACCAGGGATAACACGGTGGAAAGTAACTCCATCGTAGAAACCTTCGTTTGCTAATTTTTCAAAGTTTTCAACTGTAACAGGTGCTTCGTTCGGGAATAAGTCAAATTCTACTTTTTCCCCATTCTCCATTGCTATATATCCTTTTTTAGCCATTGTGAGAACATCTCCTTCTTATGTAAAATCAGTTTATATCATATCACTACTCTAGTAGAAAAAACAAACATTACAATTTTTATTTCCACGTCTTTAGTCGCAACAGAACCTTCCTTCTGATTTCTTCTAGCTTTGGTGTCTCCCCTTTTGAGCGCTTTTGTTTATTCCATTCGTTATAGCTAGCCACAGAGATTAACAGGGATCCGGCTAGTAGCAAGTATGCCCACCATGGGAGATTTCCCCAATATGGTCTTGTTTGCAAGAAGACATTAAGTAACAGGACACCAGAGCCTACAAAGAAATACGATTTGATACGAAGTATCGTTCCAGCCAAAATCGAAAGAAGTGAAAGGGTTCCAACGATAATCGCATCATACACGGTATTGCTTTGTAATCCATCTTGAACAAGTAATAAAGCGACTCCGATCAGTATTCCCCATTGAATTCTCTGAATTAGCAGGGAATATGTCCCCTTCAAACATCGCCCCAGATAAACTCCAAGTAGGATGAATGGTAAGACATATAACTCTCTCTCGAACAAAACAGGGATCGTAAGTTGGTCAAGCACTTGATAGTAAGGATCGAGTAAATAGCCGCCCGCTAAAAATTTTGGTATCCAATCTAGCTTTGGACTAACCCGCCTTTGCTGCATCCATAAAAACATACATATAAGGATACCAGGCAAGATCCTCAAAAATATCCCTTCTGTTTCCAAGGTATACAGAAATAAAACGTACAGAAAAGCTGTAATTGTATAGGCATCACAATAGAGAAATGGAAGTTTAGCATTTGACACGAATAGTCCTTTATAAAGCTTTCTACCTACAAAAAAGGAACACAAGCCCTGACCCGCAAAAAGTACCATTGTACTCTCTGGAACGAGTAAGGTTGAAACATAAGAAAGTTGAATGCTGCCTGCTAGCATGACAATCAATGGGAG
The DNA here is from genome assembly GCF_050586445.1 of Bacillus coreaensis. Classification (NCBI taxonomy): domain Bacteria; kingdom Bacillati; phylum Bacillota; class Bacilli; order Caryophanales; family Bacillaceae; genus Bacillus; species Bacillus coreaensis. The sequence continues at coordinate 274,048 of NZ_JBOCCY010000003.1, read as the reverse complement.
TAAAACGAGGAAATCCCATTTTTGATGGTGTATAAGGAACAATAGCCCTATCCCATAAAGCATCAGACAAATATACGTATATTCTCCAAAAGGATACGATGTTAGCATGGAGAGCATTCCGATAATTGAAAATGGCACAAGAAAAAGGGTTGTCCTCTCCTTCCATTCTTTGGTGCTAATTCCCCACCATATCGCTATAGAGATACTTGTCACGAAAAAGGAATACTCGGTCGAGTCCAATTCAGTAAGAAATAGACTGACAGCAACAAATAAACTTACATAACAGCCGTAAAGGAGCGTTTTTAGTAACCATTCTTTGCTAACGAGCTTAACACTCACGCCATACAGCGAAGTAGCAATCGCAAAGCTCCAAATGCCATCACTATTAAAGGCAAAGAATGTTAGTAGCAAGGCTACTGGTAAATATACATGAGCTGTGTATAAGAAACTAGTAGACAGTTCCAAGTCATATCTTCGAATTACATAGCTTACGACGATTAAAATCGCTCCACCGAACACCCATTGTTCCTCTTCTAGCCATAAAGGAAAGCGAGGACTTTCATGAATCGCATAGATAAGAGAAATATAGGTAATGAGAGAGCAAAGAGTCACGTAATACGTGAGGGCCTTTTGCTTTGTCTGTTGATAAAGCAGGTACGAAACAGCGATTCCACCAGAGAGAATAAAAACTCTGATATAATCATTAACTGGCAAACTAAATGAATAAAGAATTCCTATCAAGTAGAAGGCTTGTGATACAAAAAAGGCCGGCTTCTTTGTCTTCTCGATCAAGAGAAGAAGTACGCTTCCTGCGATAAAATTTAGGGCAGGACCCACGGCTTCCTTACTCCAGTGGAACCATTCCTTACCTTCCTCTAAGAAGGCAGCCGTACTTAACCCATAACAAATAGGAATGACCCAAGTAGTTATTTCCTGATAAAACGAGCGTTCCTCCACTTTTTTGCCAAGGATCAAGCATAGAGCTAATAACCCAAACATCACCCCTGTTTCCCACCAGTCATACATCAGCCATGACGGAAGAAGCGGTAAAAGCATGACACCCAACCCCACATCTCTAGAGCTTTGGCGAATGAGCGACGGTACCGTAACACCAAAAACACCGAAGAGGAAGAACCCGATAAAAAACAATGGGAGAACGGAATCAAACAGGGCAACCTTATTTACAAGCATCATTAATTCAAATAAAGCCGCAACTAAAAAACTAGAAGTTACATACGTAAACCAATGCTTTTTTTCAGAAAGAGCTAAGTAATAAAAATTACCTGCAAGAATCAAATAAGAAATCATCATCACCAGTCTTGGATCTCCTAAGTTGACGAGGAAGGATTTGGCGGATATGTACACAAATGCAATAAGTGATACCACCGAACTTGTCATCGAGAAGATTTTGTTCCAATCCACTCCTCCTTGTAAAAATAGAGGTATGCCTAGTAGAAACGACCCTACCAATGCATACATGATTGGTCCAACTGTTAGAAGGATAGAGTTCTCGACAATCTGATACACTCCATAAACCAAAAATAAGGTAAAAACTAAATGATAGTTTTTGTGGCCAGTCACAAATACCATTGATAAATATAAGACGGCAGTGAGTAAGATGTTCATTCCATAGAAGACAGGGTTATCAAATAGAATGAGCATAAAAGCCGTCGTCATTACTAAGCTAGCTTGGAAAAATGGAAGAACCTCTTTTGTAAACCATGTAAGAGAGGGTTTCTTTTTCATATAAAAATGGAAGACTAACAAGCCCCCATGGTACAACATCATTCCGAAATAAAAACCATCTCTTTGGATAGGAAGTGCCGTGAGAAAAAATGCAGTACCAATTGTAGCAGCAATTCCTGCAAACCAAACAAATAAACGAGAAGAAATCTTTTTAGCTAAAAAGAGATAAACTGGTACAAGTATGTAGCCACTTAGCATGCCTAGAAAGTATCTTCCCTCTCCTGTAAAAGAGAAATAAGAGCCTAATAGCTGAAACCAGCCAAGAGATAACAGGAAAATGGGTAAAAATAGGCTTCCTAAGACGGTAAAAGCAAATGCTGTTTGGGTGATATGAAGAATTCTTTTAGATATATAAGCCATTCCGTAGAATAAGCAAGCAACCAGACCGATGGCACTAGCCTTCATCCAACTAGACATGGTCTCCCAGTTGCTAGTCGCCACATATAAACCACCAATCAATAGCAGAATGACCCCTAAGTTAAGCAACCAAGTGATATTTCTTTCACGTAATTGCTCGGGCGTTTTCTTCTTCTTTTCCCTTACCGTTTTCTTTTTCTCTGATTTGGCAACCACTGTTTTAACAGGTGTCGTCACTTTTTCTTTTAACGTTTCATTAGGGATACTTATATAGTAATAGTGTTCGTATTCCTCGATTACCTTGTTATAGATAGCATGAGAAATAAGTTGCTCTTGTTTTAACAAATAAAGCTCTTCTCGAAAGATCTGTTTCCTTTGCTCCTTTGTAGTGGAGTTCATTGTCATATCCTCCTTTTTGTGTAATTTTACACCATTATACTACTAACACCATACTTTTTCTACCAATATTATGAAAAATCCCCATGATTTTTTTTGAAGGATTTTTCGTTTCGTCTATCGAAATACTAATTAAGAATTGTTTTTATTAAAGGAGAATGAGTGATGAACAAAGAGATTTTTCAATATTTAACTTCGAATCGAAGCAAACATTTAGAAGAGCTTACCGAGTATTTGGCCATACCAAGTATTAGCTCTCTTCCTGAGCATAAAGATGATGTGAAAGAAGCAGCAAAATGGACGGCAAAAGCACTTGAGGATGCCGGTATGGAAAATGTCCGAGTGTATGAAACCAACGGACATCCTGTTGTGTATGGTGATTGGTTAAAGCAAGAAGGAAAGCCAACTGTACTCGTATATGGCCATTATGATGTTCAGCCGGTTGATCCGCTTGATCTTTGGGATACTCCCCCATTTGAAGCCAATATTCGTGACAATAAAATCTACGCTCGAGGGGCTAGTGATGATAAAGGTCAAGTGTTTATGCATATAAAAGCAGTGCAAGCGATCCTAAGAACAACTGGCAGCCTTCCTGTGAATTTCAAGTTTTGTATTGAAGGGGAAGAAGAGATTGGAAGTCCTACTCTTCCACAGTTTGTTGAAGAGAATAAGGAACTGTTGGCGGCTGATGTGATAGTGATTTCAGACACCGGTATGCAAGGACCTGGAAAGCCTGCGATTTGTTATGGACTACGCGGTTTATGCGGACTACAGATCGATGTAACTGGTGCAAATAGCGATCTTCATTCAGGACTATACGGAGGTGCGGTGCAGAATTCGATTCATGCACTGGTGGAGATGGTAAATTCCTTCCACAGTCCTGACGGAAAAGTGTTAGTCGAAGGCTTTTATGATCGTGTTCAAGAGATTACACCAGAAGAACGAGAAGCTTTTGCTGCACTAGGTGACATAGACGAGGAACTAATGGAGCAGTTAGGAGTTTCTGCACTGCATGGAGAACCTGGTTTTACCGCCCGAGAACGTACATACGTACGACCGACTTTAGAAGTGAACGGCATTTATGGGGGATTTCAAGGGGATGGCATTAAAACGGTCATTCCAGCTAAGGCCTCTGCAAAAATTACCTGTCGTTTGGTTCCTAATCAAGATCCAGCTGAAATTGCAGATCTATTAACCAAGCATATTTACGCGAATGTACCTGCGGGTGTGACGGTAAATGTGTCCTTGTTTGATCAAGGTCATCCGTATGTGACTCCTCTTGAGCATCCGGCCATCCAAGCAGCTGGCAGAGCATACGAAGCCATTTACAAGGTTCCTACTGCATACACTCGTGGAGGTGGTTCCATTCCAATCGTTGCGGCTTTTGATCAATTATTAGGGTTACCAGTTGTATTGATGGGATTTGGTTTATCAACGGAAAATTTCCACGCTCCAAACGAGCATTTCCATCTTGAGAACTTTGACAAAGGGCTTGAGACGCTCTGTACGTACTGGTTCGAGCTTGCAGATTCGTTATAAATCATATAAAAAACAGGCAGCCTATTTGGAGGCTGCCTGTAGTTTTTCCATACTATTTTTTAAAAGCATTGACGGTTCACCTAGGGAAAGGATGTGTAGCTCGTGCATCGCTCTTGTGCAAGCTGTATAAAAGAGTCTTCGTTCATTTTCTCTAAAGTACGTATGTTCAGATGCGTCGTGAATAACAACTGCGTCAAACTCGATCCCCTTTGCCAAATATGCTGGGATGACGGTAATCCCTTTTTCGAAGGAGACGGTTCCCTTTTCGACCAGGTGAATATCACGACTGTTTTTTAAGGAAGCATAGACCGTTGCACTTTCTTTCGCCGTTTTACAAATGACTGCAATCGTTTCATGCCCTGCTTCAACGAGCTGATCTAGAAGGCTTTGTAACCCCTGTTCATGACTTTCCTTCTTATTGTAAATGGTTAGAGTTGGTTTATCTCCATCGCGGTTAAATGGTTCGATCATTTCCCCGGTTGGCAATAAGCCTTTTGTAAATTCAACAATGGGTCTTGTTGACCGATAGCTCTTCGTTAAAATAATGGATTCTTTGTCTTTCACGTCTTCACCAAGCAAAATGGAGCTTGTGTCATCGGTATGTGCATAAATCCCTTGATTGATATCACCAAGTAAGGTCATTTTGCTTACCGGAAACAATTCACGAATATAAGCAAATTGAAATGGTGAATAGTCCTGTGCCTCATCAATAAAGACGTGTTTGATAGAAAGCCTAGATTTGCTTCCCTCGATCTTCTCTTTCAAATAGACAAATGGGGTCGCATCCTCATAGGTTAAAACTCCCTCTTCTAATTGCCTTAAGCTTAGTCCAACGACCTCCTCCCATTCTCCAGACAGGGTGAAGAATAGGTTTCGGTATATTTCTTCGTAATCAATGAACTGATATCTTTTAACTTTTTTGATGAGAGGTTTAAAGTATCTAGCAACGACAACACTGGATAAAAATTTCTCTTCTACATCAAAATCTTGAAATCCGTCATTCTCTTTTTTCTGAAGTTTTTTGAAGCTCTCTAAATAATCCTCTTTATCAAGAAACTGGATTTCTTCCTTTACCCAGTCTTTCTTTGCTTCTGCACGTTTGTGTTTACGAATTTCTTTTAATAACCATTCTTTTAACTCTTCCATTCGACTTGGGATACTTGCTTGTTTATCTAGACGATAAAACTTTTCTGTTATGTCTTCAGGTGACAAAAGAACTTTTCCTTTGAAAACGATCGGATGAAACTGAAGGCCTGAATGGTTTAGTTGTTGAATATAGCCATCAAGAATATTTTTATAATCAAGACTCGACTTTAACTTAATACTCTTCATTCGTAGCTCGTACGAACTGATCTGTTCGGAGGAAAGGAGGCTTTCTAGCTGCATGAAAGAATCCTCAAGCTCTAACTTTCGACCTACTCTTGATGAGAGAAATTCTAAAAACGTACTTTGCTGCATGTTCTCTTCACCAAGCTCTGGCAAAACCGTGGACACATAGCTATTGAACAAAGGATTTGGTGAAAACAGCATAATGTTTTGAGAGGTAATCTTCCCGCGATAACGGTAAAGTAAATAAGCTACACGCTGTAAGGCTGCGGATGTTTTTCCACTTCCTGCAACTCCTTGAACAATTAAAAGTTTGCTTTTTTCATCTCGAATGATTCGATTTTGTTCTTTTTGAATTGTCGCAACGATACTTTTCATTTGTGAATTCGCGTTATTTCCTAGTACTTCCTGTAACATTTCGTCACCAATTGTAATCCCGGTATCGAACATTCCTTGTATAACACTGTTGCGAATTAAAAATTGACGCTTTAACTCAATGACGCCTTCAATCGTCCCCTCTGGTGTGATATATTTTGCCTCTCCAGGAGAGTAATCGTAATAAAGGCTGGATATCGGTGCTCTCCAATCAAATATAAGAAAGTTTTCATCTTTTTCATCCATTAATGAACTAATTCCTATGTAAATAGATTCGGTAGTTGGTTCGTTGTTCTCTAAAAAGTCTACACGACCAAAGTATGGTGATTTTTTCAACCGAAACAAGGTATTGATTTGTTTATCGAGTTGACTTTGGCTTCGTTCCCTTTCTAATAGAAGCTGGGCTTGTTGTTTGATGCTTGAGAATGTTTCTGCTAAATCATCCGCTTCGTCCGTATTCACCGTTACGTCATTCCAAAAATTTTGCCTAATTTCAAGTGCATCTCCACCTACTTTTTCAAGATGCTTAAAGATTTTGTTTGATTTATAATCAATTACTTTTATGATCTCGTTTACTCTTTTCTGCTCTAGTTCTCGTTCCCTTTCCACAAGCGAATCCCCCTTCATCTATCTGCATACCGTATTTCTTGAAAGAAAATAGTCACCCTCGGATGAAGATGACTTGTTCCTTATTTGCCGACCACTTTTTGTTAGTATAGACCGAAAAGGGTCATTCTAGAACAATGGTTAGTTAGACGGAATAAGCGTGTTTTGCTTAAATTTTCCTTTTTTTATGAAAATGTAAAGAGCTAAGAAAAGAAAAGCATTTAATCCACGCAATACAGTTGCTGTCGTCATGGCCATGTCCATAGATGTGGTTTCAAGTAAATATACCCCAAACTGAGGAGCGATAAAAGCCACAAATGCTAATAACACATTGTAATGTGAGATACATAAGCTTCGATTGTCTTCTTTTGTTACTTCTAGCAGTTGATTAAATAAAATCAAGACCGTGCCTGAGACGAAGAAACCTGACAACCCGTTCACGATTAATAAGTAAACTAGATTGGTAGACAAAACGTTTAAAATAGGAGCGGTTGCCATCCCGACCGACACAAGAATCATCATCTTCGCATTGCTATGCTTGTCTGCCATTCTTCCCCACCACTTAAAGCTGACAATTTGTGCGACTTGATTGGCAACAGCAAATAAGCTAATCCATAGACCCGTAGCCATGGCATATTTAATCTGGTAAATGCTAAAAAGTGACCAGGCCATTTGCCAAGCAAAGTTAAAGAATAATCCACAAACTAAGAAGTATAGAAATGGCTTGTGCTTATAAACATGAAATCCGAGTCCTTTGCTTTTGGCCATAGCTTTCTTTTCTAGCTTTGGTTCCTTATGTTTAAATAAATAATACACTTCCACTAAACCAAATAAAAAGGCTAGAAAAAATAATACTTGGTAGGGCATTGGATTGGAAGGATTAAAATACTGTAAAGATAGCCCGATAATAAAAGTTGAAATCATTCCTACCATTGTTAATATACGATTGCGGTTACTAAAGAAATTACTTCTCCGTGACTCTGGTATCAAATCTCCAATCAAAGATTGCCAGCTTACAAGAGCAAAGGAACCGGGGAAATTCATTAAGCCAACTAGTATGACAAAAACCCAGCTTTTATAGTCACCTGGAATATATATGACAAATGTCATTAATATAAGAAATAATCGAGTAAAGAGTATGGATAAGGCGGTAAACTTCTTTTTCTCATTTAATCGCCCTAATAGAATTGATCCGGCAATCATCGCAAACATACCGATAAATTGAGGAAGGGAATTCATAAGGCCGATTTGATAATTGCTTGCACCTAAGGCGCTGATGGCAAATAAAGTGAAGTAATTATTCGTAATGTTTGTGACGATTGTTGAAGCGATTCCATTTTGAATGCTAAGCTTTTCATTATACTCATACGAAGAAGGTTTCATACACACAGCTTCTTTCTTTTTCCATTTTCACTATTCAAAAGTTATCATACTCCCAATCAGTTTCTCCCTGCAATAGGAATCTTTCGAATACCGAAAAAAAGACACCCTGCGAGGTGTCTTTTGTGCTATTTTTTTAATATTTTTTCTAACACTTGTTGTACTTGATAGCCATGTTCAAACGTTACTATTTTTGCTTCTTTTCCTTCAATGGCATTAAGAATCTCCATAACAATATCATGTTGCTCAGTTCTTTCAATCGGAAGAACCGTAGTGGGCTTATCTGGTGAACTCATAGAAAGCTGGCTCCAGTTTGTTAAGTCAAGCGTCCCCTTTTCTCCAAACACTTTAAACGAGAGATGTTCCTTCTGGCCAATCCCGCTTACGCCATTAAATAATACGGTTACGCCATTTTGAAGCTTCATATGTGTGACAAATGAGGTTTCACATAAAGACTCGTCTTCAGGATATTCGACAAACGATGTTACGTCACGCAGTTCACCTAGCATATCGTGAATCATGTGAATATAGTGTGGTGCTACTTCCCTTATAAAGCCGCCTTGCTCTCGGCTAGAAATCCAATTATTTTTCTGCCATGCACGTGGCCACTCGGTAAAATGTAAATGAACCTCTACTCTTTTTACCTCCCCGATTTCTCCAGATAACACTTTATCTTTAAATAATTGGTACACATTTGTATACACCATTGGAAAATTCATCGCATGTGTAACTCGAGCTTCCCTCGCTGCCTGGAGCATTTCGAGGGCTTCATTTAATGAATTGGCTAACGGTTTTTCACATAATACATGCTTCTTTTGTTTTATTACATATAAAGCAATTTCATGATGATATTTGGGAGGGACTGCAATATATACCAAATCAATCTCATTTTTCTGTAACATGTCTACATAGTCCGAATGGAGTGAAACGTCTTCTAAGTCTTCTTTGAGTGTCTGTAATTTTTTAGCATTATGATCACAAACAGCAACGAGCTCCACGCCTGAATGGTACTGGAATTTACGCAGAACACGTTCTCCAATTGCACCAATTCCAATCATTGCTACCTTTACTTCCTTTTTCATGTCGACACCCCAAATTTTTTAAACATTATATTCATTATATCTTCTCTTAATGAACTTTTATGCCCGCCTCAATTTTTATACATTATGTAACACCATAAATAAACGCTTATTTCTTTGCTCTCGCTCTTCTTCTGAAGCAAGGTCGTATTTTTTTAACAGATGAAACACATCATTTAAGATATCTTGACTATGTTCATGGGTAAAAAATGCCTCAAAAGAGGTGATCATGTCTGACGGTAAATACTCTTTTTGAGTTTCGTATTTGTTTCGAACGTCTCCAATGGGATGATTAAGTTTGCATTTGTTTTCCAAAATAACTACCTCCAGTATTTAAGCCTACTCTATAACATCTAAAGCAGAATTGGCAAGTTGTATGTTCATACTTTGTGTGGAGATAATAGTTTGTATTAGTTCAAAAAGGAGTAGCTTATGAAAAACAGAATTGGATTTTTTCTTATCGGAATCATGATACTTACCTTTGGTGTGTGTCTGATCATTCAAGCAGGTCTTGGTGCGGGTGCTTGGGATGCGTTGGCGATTGGAGAGGCACGTGTATTTGGCCTTAGCATGGGTACATGTGTATTAATTAATGGTATTATCCTAATTATTATTAATTCCATTCTTCAAAAGAAGAAACCAGAATATTTAGCGGGTCTTACAATTTTATCGATTGGTTTATTAATTGACTTTTGGTTTTTTGTCTTATTTAATCACTATCACCCGGAGTCACTTTTGTTGAAAGTCATCTCACTTATTTGTGGGATTCTTATTTTGGGTCTAGGTATATCCATTTATCTTCAGGCCAAGCTACCATCAAGTCCCATGGATGTATTAATGGTTGCGATTCATGAGCGCTTTGGTCTCTCTCTTGGGTTTGCGAGGGTGATCGCCGAAGGTTCAGCATTTATACTCGCTCTTCTCTTCAAAGGAGAAATTGGAGTAGGTACGATTGTGGTCACAGTAACTCTCGGGTATGTGGTTCAGCATTTGCACCCATATTTTGAACGGCTTTATCAGAAAAAAATGAGAGCTCACAGCTGATGAGCTCTCATTTTTTATTTATGCTTCTTTTTCAATGTATGGAAACGAAATCGTAACCGTCGTTCCCTCTCCTTCTCTACTTTCAAAGCTAATCGTCCCATCATGATTTTCTATGATATTGTAGCTTGTCATCAAACCTAAGCCTGTTCCTTTTTCCTTTGTAGAGTAGAAGGGCTCTCCTATCAGTTTGATCCGTTCCTCTGGCATGCCACAACCGTTGTCAATTATACGTATACAAAGGACCTCGCCCCCTTCTTCAAGGTTAACCATGATTTTCCCTTTTTCCTCGATAGCGTCTAAGGCATTTTGTAACACATTATAGAACACCTGTTTGAGGGAGTTGCTCTCGCCATTAATTTTTTTATATGCGTTGTTCATTTCAATATATGTTAAGTCAGGCTCTATAACTACCTGTGGGAGTGTGGATTGATGAAAAATGTCCCTGAACATCATTTTCCTCCTTTGTTTTCTTTTTTTATCCATATCCAAATTTATCCTTTTATAAAACTCACTGCTGTATTTTTCCCATTCCGAATGCTACTATTTAGTTGAAAAGGAGGAATCATGCATGGCGTACATAGATATAAACGAAACATTAGATTTATTAACCGAGTTAGTCTCTATTCCAAGTCCTTCAGGCAACACAAATGATGTGATTACCTTTGTAGAGAAGTTTTTAGAGGAAATTGGAGTGGAAACAAAAAGAAATCGCAAAGGTGGCTTACTCGCTACAATTAAGGGGCGTGTGGACAGTCATCACAGAATGCTAACTGCGCATGTTGATACATTAGGGGCAATGGTGAAGGAAATAAAGTCAAACGGTCGTTTGAAGATCGATTTAATTGGTGGCTTCCAATATAACTCCATTGAGGGTGAGTATTGCCAAATTGAAACACGTAATGGAAAGAGATTTACGGGAACCATTTTAATGCGACAAACGTCTGTTCATGTTTACAAGGATGCAGGTAAAGCGGAAAGAAATCAAGAAAATATGGAAGTCCGAATAGATGAGGTTGTGAAAAATAAAGAAGATGTTAGAAAGCTTGGTATTGAGGTAGGAGATTTTGTTTCCTTTGACCCTCGTGTGGAGCGAACAGAAAGTGGCTTTATCAAGTCACGCCATCTCGATGACAAAGCGAGTGTAGCTATTTTATTACAATTGATAAAAACGATTAAGCAACAATCGATTGAACTTCCATACACCACGCATTTTCTTATATCTAACAATGAAGAAATTGGTTATGGTGGCAATTCCAATATCACACCCGAAACGATTGAGTATTTGGCAGTAGATATGGGTGCTATGGGTGATGGTCAATCAACAGATGAATATACGGTTTCGATTTGTGTCAAGGATGCGAGTGGTCCGTACCATTATGAACTTAGAAAACATTTGGTGGAGTTAGCTGAAGAAAATAAGATTGGGTATAAGCTCGACATTTATCCATATTACGGTTCTGACGCTTCTGCAGCGATTCGCTCTGGACACGATATCGTTCATGGGTTAATCGGACCTGGTATCGATTCTTCGCATGCGTTTGAGCGTACTCATGAGTCGTCAATTGAGAATACAGGAAAGCTTTTGTATCATTACATTCAGTCTCAAATGGTGCAATCATAAAGTAGGAATTCCTTACCTTCCACTTAGAATAGATGTTTATTGATAGAACATACTATCTTTTGAGGTGAGTCATTTGATAAATGAAGATATGACAAGTAGTGAATCGGAAATTAGGCAAGCAAGCAAACGTGGTGCAGTTGAAGATATCATACATGTAGCATCAGATGAAGATGGTCATGATCTACGTGTCTCCAACCGGTTTGGAGCCAACTTAAAACAAGAAATCAACGATAGCGAAAACATATAGTTCCAGAACATAATGTCCTTTGAAAAAATAAAAACCCGTCCACCCAGTTATGATGGTCATCAACTGTGTGGACAGGTTCTTCTACTTATATCTCATTAAAAAGTAGTACGTGCTCCTAGGTAACGTGATTTCCAATATGTGTTGTTCATATCAGATATCGTCACCCCTTGAGAAGAACTTGCATGGATAAATTGATTGTTTCCAAGATATATACCTGCATGCGATGGACCTGCTTTATACGTTGTAAAGAAAACTAAGTCCCCTACTCTAGGTGCTGATACAGATTTTGTAGCTCCCCAGATCGTCTCCACTGTTCGAGGAATAGAAACTCCAACTTTTGCAAATACATAATTTAAATAACCGCTACAATCAAAACCAGATGGTGTAGTTCCGCCCCAAACATATGGAACACCGATATACTTTTTTGATTCTGTAATTAAAGAATTAATCGTTGAAGTTGAAGTTGTTGTTGGAGCTGTCGCTGTCCCAGACAATTTTAATACTTGTCCAACATACAATGTATTTGTTGTTAAGTTGTTTAAAGCTTTTAACTGATTAACAGTCATTCCGTTTCTTGTTGAAATTCCCCAAAGTGTATCACCAGCTTTTACTGTGTACGTAGAAGAAGTAGTGGTTGTGTGAGAGTGTGGTGCAAGTAATGTTAATGTTTGTCCAACATAAATGCTAGAAGTAGAAAGCTTGTTCCACTCCATAATTTGCGAGACTGATAGATTATTGTTTATAGCAATTCGATAAAGAGTATCTCCAGAAGAAACTTTATATGTTTTTTCATGTGCGCTCGCTGTACCATTGAAGGATGTGAAAAGTAAACCTGCTGTCACTGCGGCTGCAAATAGTTGTTTTTTCATGTATTCCCTCCTGTTAGCTCTTGTTGTTACCTTAATGATAGTTGGTATTTTACTAGAAAGGTATCACTAATAATTGGAGGGAGTGTATTATACAACCATGTATGGAATTTTTTATATCTCTTAGAAAAAGGAGCCTTTTATATTACATGTATATTACAGCATGGAATGTACGGCTGTAATTGTTTGTGATCATAATGTTACAGGAATATTACAGGAGTGAAACTTTTCTGGAAAACTTTTTTGAATATGGTCAATCTTACTAATAAAAACGTTTGCATGCATAGTATTCGAGGTTCTTGGAAATGAATATTGATAAAATTTTCTGAAAATAAGTCTTGACATTATTAACAAATCGCAAATATAAAGGGTTTTTAATTGTGTTGCTGATATATTATAATGAAAGACAATAGATATTTAAAACAGTTACAAAGAAAGGCTGATTCTGGTTGGAAACTTCAAATTTTATTAAGACAATTATTAAGGAGGATTTAGAATCGGGAAAACATACAGAAATTATTACCCGCTTTCCTCCTGAACCAAACGGATACTTACATATTGGTCATGCAAAATCGATTGTAATTAATTTTGGTTTAGCTGACGAGTTTAATGGACGTACAAATTTACGCTTTGATGATACTAACCCATTGAAAGAAGATCAAGAATACGTTGATTCTATTAAGGAAGATGTCAAGTGGCTTGGCTTTGAGTGGGAAGAGCTTCGATTTGCTTCAGACTATTTTGAGGAAATGTATGACAGAGCCGTATTATTAATCAAAAAAGGTCTTGCCTATGTGGATGATTTAACAGCTGATGAAATTCGTGAATATCGTGGAACACTTACGGAGCCTGGGAAAGAAAGTCCGTTTAGAAATCGCTCAATTGATGAAAATCTTGATTTATTCGCCCGCATGCGCCAGGGAGAATTCGAGAACGGTCAAAAGGTACTGCGTGCAAAAATTGACATGAGTTCACCTAATATTAACCTTCGTGATCCAGTTATTTATCGTGTTTCTCATGCACGTCATCATAATACAGGTGACAAATGGTGTATCTACCCTATGTACGCTTTTGCACACCCACTTGAGGATGCAATTGAAGGTGTTACCCACTCATTATGTACAACCGAATTTGAAGATCAACGCCCTCTTTATAATTGGGTTGTCGAGCAATGTGAAATGGATAGCCAGCCACAACAAATCGAGTTTGGCCGTCTTGGGCTTACCAATACGGTAATGAGTAAGAGAAAACTAAAACAGCTTGTCGATGAAGGCTTTGTTGATGGATGGGACGACCCTCGGATGCCAACGATTTCTGGTTTACGAAGAAAAGGCTATACTCCAGAAGCCATTCGTGAGTTTGTAAAAGAAACAGGAATTTCAAAAGGGTCAGGTGTGGTAGATTCTGCAATGCTTGAGCATTTTGTTCGTGAAGATTTAAAGTTAAAAGTACCAAGAACGATGGGTGTACTTCGACCGTTAAAAGTCGTTATTACGAATTATCCGGAAGGCCAAGTAGAGATGCTTGATGCTGAGATAAATCCGGAGAATCCTGATATGGGCATCAGACAAATTCCGTTCTCTAGAGAAATATATATTGAGCAAGATGACTTTATGGAGAATCCACCTAGTAAATACTTCCGCCTCTTCCCTGGTAATGAAGTGAGACTTAAGCACGCTTACTTTATTAAATGCGAAGAAGTCATCAAGGATGAGAATGGCAATGTTGTTGAAATCCACTGTACGTATGACCCGGAGACAAAGAGTGGATCGGGCTTTACGGGAAGAAAGGTTAAGGGTACTTTACATTGGGTGGAAGCATCACAAGCGATTCCAACAGAGTTCCGTTTGTATGAGCCTCTGATCTTAGACGACAAAGCCGAGGATGAAGAAGAATCAGAAAACAAAACTTTCCTTGATAACGTAAATGAAAATTCATTGCAAAAAATTAACGGATATATTGAACCAAATATGTCTAACATTCAAGCACATGATAAATTCCAATTTTTCCGTCATGGTTACTTTAATGTAGATCCAAAGGACTCAAAGCCATCACATATTGTATTTAATCAGATTGTTTCGTTAAAGAGTTCTTTCAAACTATAAAAAAAGAAGGTCAATCCATTTGGATTGGCCTTCTTTTTGGTTCGCATGAAATTCTCATTAAAACTTGGTAATAATAGAAAACGAAAGAATTCATCATGCTATAGAAAACGGGGGGATGGTATGGAGAAGAGAATATTAAATGGATTATTAATAATGGGATTATTTCTTGTACCTTTTACTATCAAAGGTAAATTTAAAAAAGATTGGATTATTATCTTTTTACTAAAAGGATTTTTTTCTAGTATAATGGATACCTTCTTAACTAGACGGAATAAAGTCTCTTATCCTAAGCGGTTTTTGCCTGAATATTTTCAGATTAATGTATTATTTGATTATTTACTTTTTCCGATTACTTGTGTCCTTTTTAATCAATCCACTTATCATTCGAACGTGTTAGGAATTATGTTTAAAGCCCTATTATTTAGCGTCCCTATGACGGTTGGTGAGATGATCTTTGAAAAAAATACGAAATTAATTAAATTTAGTAAACAATGGTCTTGGATTCATACGCTCGTCTCTGAAATGTTAACGTTTATGGGGACTCGACTATTTATTGGTTTAGTTAGAAAATATAGCAAATAAAAACTGCAAGGAGAAATTCCCTTGCAGTTTTTATTATTGGTTTATATCTTCTTGGGGTACTTCAGTCTCATCAGTTTTTAAATTTCCATCAGTTTCTACTTCAGATTCTGTTTGTTCCTCAGCCTTGTTTGTATAGTCATAATCTTCAGGATTTACCGGAGTAAAACCATCTGGTGTATAGAAACGAAGTAAATCTTTATTTACAATCACGTCAGATGTTCGGAGCTTTTCTTCTGTTTGTTCCTTCATACGAGTGATCTCTTCTGTTTCCTCGATGCGCTCACCAGTTGCTGTATTATAGAGTCTACCATCGATATAAGTAACAGATTCACTAATGAAATTCCCGTTACGGAATGGTACAACAGCATCATGCTGTGGTGAAAATAAATCAGTACCAAGCTGAACATATTCCTTCGTACTTACACCAAGTAGATGTAGAACAGTTGGCATTAAGTCAATTTGACCACCATATTGATGCATCGTTCCACCTTCAACACCTGGGATGTGTATGAAAAGTGGTACTTTTTGTAGTTGTGCACTTTCAAATTCATTTACCTCTTTATCAAGCACAATTGACATGGCTTTATTATGGTTTTCTGAAATACCATAATGGTCACCATACATAACGATCATTGAATTTTCATATAAACCACTTTCCTTCAGGTACGTAAAGAATTCACTTAAAGCTTCATCTAAATAACGTGCTGTTTGGAAATAGTTATCAACCGAAGTGTCTCCTGTTGTATGCTTTTCAATTGTTGCTTCCTCTTGATCCATTGGATATGGGAAGTGGTTTGATAAAGTTATAAATTTAGCATAGAAAGGCTGTGGTACGGACTCTAGTAATGAAACAGATTCCTCGAAGAACGGTTTATCTTTAAGACCGTAGTTAAGGACATCTTCTTCTTTTGCATTGTAATAGCTTAAGTCATAAAACTTATCGAAGCCAAGTCGCTTATAAATTTCATCGCGGTTCCAAAACGTACGATTATTACCATGGAACACCGCCGATGTGTAGCCTTGTTGTCCAAGAATGGCAGGTGCTGCTTGGTATGTGTTACGTCCTCTTGTTGAGAAAGCAGAACCTTGTGGTAATCCATATAATGAGTTTTCTAACATAAATTCAGCATCAGCTGTTTTCCCTTGCCCAGTCTGATGGAAGAAATTATCAAAATAAAACGTATTGGAATCTCTCGTTAATGAATTCATAAACGGAGTTACTTCTTGTCCGTTTAATTGGTAGTCAATTAGGAAGTTTTGAACAGACTCTAGGTGAATATAGATTACGTTCTTCCCTTTTGCAACACCAAATAATTCTGGGTTTGGCTCTGCATATAACGCTCTTGTAAAGTTTTGCACTTCTGTAATATCGTCCGTGTCTGCCATCGCACGTTGAGCAGATACACCTGTGCTTTGAATCGCATCATATATAGTAAAGTTGTACATACCTAAATATTTAACGATATAGTTACGGTCGAATGTTCGTGTTAATAGCTGAGGTCGATCTGTCTCAGCTAACCCAAGATTGACTGCGAAGAATCCAAGACCAGTAAGAAAAACAAGAGCAAGTTGTCGTCCTTTTAATTTTCCAACCATTGGGGTTACTCGCTTAGTTAGTAACAGTGTTAGCAAAATCAATGTGTCAACGAAATACAATGAATCCGTTGGTCGAAGTAACGCTAGAATACTTCCTCCAAGATCCGATGCGTTACCTGTTTGAGTCAATGTGGGCAACGTGATGAAATCGGAGAAAAAGCGGTAATACACAATGTTTGCAAACAATAAGAAAGTAAGAAAGAAATTAAAAGTCACTAGCATCTTTAGAGATCTTTTTCCCTTAAATAAAAAAGCAAGTCCTAGAAAGAGAATTGCTGAACTAATGGGGTTTATAAATAATAAAAATTTCTGTATTCCATTATCAAGATCCAAGTTAAATTCAAATCGATATGCTCCATATGTTTTAATCCACAGAAGAATAATTGCCACAATATAAAATTGTATGTGTGTTAATTTTTTGTTTAGCATATTTAGTCACCTCTTCATCATTAAAACCTTTACTATAATAGCTCATTTTTAGTAATTGTCAATATCTTAAATAGTAGCGAGTAACAAACAATAGTGTACAACATAGTTATTAACAAATTGTGACGACTCTTGTCTTTTCTTTAAAAATATTTAATATACTCTTAAAAAATGCTCTTAAATTTTAGCATTCTGTTTACAAAAACAGATTATACCATAAAAAAAAGGAGTAAGGCACCCCTTACTCACAATTACTGTTGATTTTTTTGTAAATTTTTTGGAAGCGTTTTTCTCTCTCTTCCGTACGAAATATCGGATCTTCTACTAACAATGAGAGCAACTTTCTTCTTTTATAAATGTCCTTTACACCTTCTTGAATAAAGGTGCGCTTTTCCATAAGGAAATCTACATATTCTTCATATTCTTCACCATAAATGCCCTCTAGCTCATTTTTAATTTTTTTCGATAAGCTAGGGCTAGCACCAGAGGTCGTAACAGCAATGGCAAGCTTCCCTCTTCTAACGACAGAAGGTACGATTACGTTAGAAGAGGAATGATCATCTGCAAAGTTCAAGAGTTGATGACTGACTACTTTCTTTAATTCAGTACTTACATGTGGATCATTAGTAGCAGAGATAATGTAGAACGCATCCTCTATATCGCTTAGTTCAAACGTCTTTTGGATCCAATGAACCAAACCATTGCTTACATAGGTAAGGATCGACTCATTGATAGTGGGACTTATGATGGTAATAACCGCTTCTGATTGCAATAGTCCTTCAAGTTTGCGAGCAGCAATTTGACCCCCACCGATTACATATACCTTTTTATGTTTTAGATTTAAAAAAACAGGATATAAGTTCTCCATTTCATCACCGTTTGCTATTTAGGAATCAGACTTATTAACTAAAGTACATACAAGGGATGGGATGGTTGCTTCTTTTGTTTGCTCTGCCCCTTGTATATCATGAGCTAGAAGCGCATCCATCGTTTGATTTCCTAAGCAGTATATTTCTAGTTCTTTTACCATATCTATTGTTAGAAAATCAGTTTTTTCAAGTGCTTTTATCAATATTGGTACAGAAGCGGAACTTGGAAAGATTACTGTATTAAGTTTAGAGTCGTCAAGCATACGTTTAAAAATAGGAAGATAACTTTCATCGACTTCTTTTATTGATGTTGTAAAGGTATCAAAATTCCCAAAATTCAAGACGTTTTGACTAGTTTCTTCTATATTATTACTATTTCCAATAAGGAGGATAGTCCCTCCTTTTCTTAATTTCTCAATTGGTTCAGCGAGCAGCCCTTTATTCAATAGTTGATTTACTGATTTCCTCGACAAGCCGTACAAATCAGCTTGGATGGACCGGATATCTATTTTCTCATCAACTAATATTTGGAAGAACTCGTCAACACTCTCTGGAGACGTAAATATGATGGAAGAATACATCGAAAGCTTAGATAAAATGAGGTAATCTGGAGTGATTTTTACGCGTTTCCACTTTGGGAATTCAATCACGTCAGCCCCTTGTTCTTCTAATGCCTTTGCTATATTGCTTGTGTTCAACCCTGTTCTTGGGAGCAAAACTTGGCGGCCAAACAATGGTTTTTTCTCAAACCAGCTTATTTTTTCTCTAAGAGAAGCGATGTTTCCGACAAGTGTGATGGCTGGATTCGTAAAGTTTGCTTCCTCTACACGTTGAACGATCGTTTCAAGTGTCCCTTCAAGTGTTTTTTGACGTCCAAATGTTCCCCACTGAATGAGTGTGACTGGAGTTGAAGCTGGTTTGCCATGTGAGAGTAAATTTGTACATATATGTGAAAGATTTCCTACTCCCATGTAAAAAGCAATCGTGTCGATTCCTTTTGCAAGACCTTCCCAATTGAGTGCGGATTTACCGTCTTTTGATTTATCATGAGCCGTAACAATGGCAAACGATTCTCCATATTCTCGGTGGGTTACTGGAATTCCGGCATAAAGAGGGGCAGCAATTCCCGAAGTTATTCCTGGAATCATTTCAAAGGAAAGGCCATTTTGAGCTAAAGCTTCAGCTTCTTCCCCTACTCGTCCGAAAACTCCAGGGTCTCCTCCCTTTAATCGAACGACGATTTTTCCTGCAGCTGTTTTCTCTACAAGAAGATCATTTATTTTTTCCTGCCTGAGGGTATGACGATCAGGAAGCTTTCCACAGTAGATAAACTCACAATTTGGCGGTGCAAAATCCAGAAGCTTTGGGTTTGCAAGTCGGTCATATAGAATAACCTCCGCTCTTTGAATGGCTTCTAGGCCTTTTACTGTAATGAGACCAATATCCCCTGGTCCTGCTCCAACTAAAAATGCTTTTCCTGTTGTCATACAAACTTCCTCCCCTAAGGCAAATGGGGGCGAAGTCGCCCCCATCCTTTATATTAGTAATAAAATCCGATTATCTTCTACTTCTACTTCATACGTTTTTACTTGTCCTTCGTCTGGTGCTTGCACCTTACCATCATTCAAAGAGATTTTCCAATCATAAAGTGGACAGTATACATAGCTTCCACTAACTAAGCCATCTGCCAATGTGCCTCCCTTTGGATGGGGACTTTTGTTCTCAACGGCTTTTACTTCCCCAGTTGATAATTTAAATAAGACTATTTCTTTTTCTCCAAGTCTGATTACTTTTCCTGCTTGATGTGCTAATGTTTGATAATTTCCGACATCAACTTTTGTTAATGTTTGTGGCATATCAATCACCAAAACCTTTCCTCTAATTTTACCCGTCATTTTCGTCTTCGTAAATATTAATTTTTCCACTTATGATATTAGACTAAAACTTCTGGAATTTCCTCTGTTTTGTAGTATTTTTCACGAATTTGTTGATTTTTCAATGCTTCATTCCAAGGCTCAGTGTATCTAGTTAGCGAACGATCCAGTTTTGCCGTTAATTCTTTTCTTACTTCAGCATCCTGCAATACTTCTTTTACATGATCTAGCCCCACACGCTCAATCCAAGCAGATGTACGCTCTAGGTAATTAGCGGTTTCACGGTAGTATTGAATGTAAGCACTAATCATATCCATTACTTCTTCTTCAGTCTTTAACGTGCAGAGAAGGTCACCAGCACGTAGATCGGTTCCTCCGTTACCGCCCACATACAGCTCAAATCCGCCATCGATTCCGACAATCCCCATATCTTTTATCCCTGCTTCAGCACAATTACGGGGACATCCTGATACGCCCATCTTAAATTTATGTGGAGTGTCTAGACGTTCAAATTTCTTCTCAAGGTCGATTCCTAGTTGCATGGTATCTTGTGTGCCGTAACGGCAGAATTGAGAGCCGACACAAGTTTTTACTGTACGTAATGTTTTTCCGTAGGCATAACCTGAAGGCATTCCAAGGTCTTCCCACACATTTGTCAGATCTTCCTTTTTTATACCTAGTAATGCGATACGCTGTCCACCCGTTAACTTTACAAGCGGTATATTGTACTTCTCAGTTACCTCAGCAATTTTCTTTAAGTCCTCAGCATTCGTTACTCCGCCATACATTCTTGGAACAACAGAGTATGTGCCGTCCTTTTGAATGTTTGCGTGCATTTTTTCATTAACAAGGCGAGAGTCGCGTTCATCAAGGTATTCTTCAGGATGTAGCATACCTAAATAGTAGTTAAGAGCAGGACGACATTTGCTGCAACCTTCCTCGTTGTTCCAGCCAAGAACATTCATGACTTCTTTTGTACTCATCATGCCTTTTTCTTTAATTTCAGCTACAACCTCGTCACGACTTAATGTTGTACAGCCACAGAGAGTCTTCTTATTTGCTTTTGTTGCATCAAATGAATCACCCAATGTGTAAGCAAGAATTTCACCAACAAGGCCCTTACAACGACCGCAAGAACGTCCGGCATTTGTACAGCTAGATACTTGATCAACGTTCGTAAGTCCTTTTGCTTGAATGGCTTCGACGATGGTCCCCTTTGAGACGCCGTTACATCCACACACAATCTCCGTATCTGGCATTGAGTCAACGCTCATGTCAGCTTGACCCCCGCCACAGCATCCAGAGTCTAAGATGCTTGCGCTTGTTTTCCCACTTACATCTTCTTTATCAACAAGCATACGGAACAATTTTGTGCTATCCTTTGTGTCACCGTATAGAACAATCCCTACCACTCGATTGTCTCTTACTAGTATCTTTTTATAGATGCCTTCAAATTCATTGTGAACTTTAATTGCTTTTGTAGATTTATCATCAATAATTTCACCTGCAGAATACAAATCAACATCAGATACCTTTAGTTGAGTGCCTGTAACAGATCCTTCATAAGGTACAACCTCTAAACCAAGTATTCTCTGTGCTAAAACCTTTCCTTGTTCATACAGCGGTGCAACCATTCCATACGTGATCTCTCTATGTTCTGCACATTCCCCAACCGCATATACATTAGATGTATTTGTTTCCATAAAGTCATTTACAATAATCCCGCGGTTTACGTTAATACTAGCTTCTTTTGCAAGCTGTGTATTTGGTTTAATTCCTACAGCCATAACGACTAGATCTGTTTTGATTTCTGTTCCATCGCTAAATCGAAGGCCTGTGACACGGTCATCTCCAAGAATTTCACTCGTTTGTTTTTCGAATAAGAACTTCATCCCTTGAGCTTCAAGTTCTTCTTTTAGCATCGTTGCAGCAGTCTCATCTAGCTGTCTTTCCATTAAATGTGGCATTAAATGAACCACATGTACGTCCATACCAAGGTCAATTAAACCTCTTGCAGCTTCAAGACCAAGAAGGCCACCACCGATAACTACCGCTTTTTTATGAGTTCGAGCTACTTCCATCATATTTTCACAATCTTGAATATCACGGAAGCCTGTTACGCCTTGTTTATCCGCACCTGGTACCGGTAGGATGAATGAGCTTGATCCTGTTGCAATAATAAGTTCATCGTAAGCAACGATCCTTCCCTTTGAAGAAACGACCGTCTTTAATTGTGGATTGATTTTTGCAACTGCTTCATTTGTATATAAAGTGATATTATTTTCTTGGTACCATTCCCATTCGTTTAGGAAAATGTCATCTACCGTTGTTTTCCCTTGCAGTACATTTGATAATTGAATTCGGTTGTAGTTTGGATATGGCTCATTTCCAAAGATTGTTATATGAAAAGCATCGGGTGTTAGTTTTAGAATTTCCTCGATTACTCTTACTCCTGCCATCCCGTTACCAATAAGAACTAAATGTCGTTTTTCCATTTTGTTATGTCCTCCCCAGCTTTAGCGTTATGCTCGTTATTTCACAATCAACTTGATAGCTCTATTTTAACTTCTTTTATGTTGAAAACTTGTGAAGTTTGTCACACTTTCATGAACTATGTGAAGGTATTCACATTTTGTTCAAAGTTTAGGAAGGT
Organism: Bacillus coreaensis; assembly: GCF_050586445.1. Taxonomy (NCBI): domain Bacteria; kingdom Bacillati; phylum Bacillota; class Bacilli; order Caryophanales; family Bacillaceae; genus Bacillus; species Bacillus coreaensis. The sequence goes on along the minus strand of NZ_JBOCCY010000003.1, from coordinate 251,361 downwards.
AAATGAAAAAAGCTGGTGCATATGTTTGCACCAGCTTTTAAACTACTTATACTTCTTGTTTGACTTTTGGAAGTCCAGTAAATAAGAATTCATATTGCTTATAGCGGACCGTGAACAGCTTAATTGGATCCTCAAAAGCTGTTGGATTCTGCTGAAGCTTTGTTAATGATTGTTCATACTGACTGATTCTTTCTACTAAGTCTTCTGCCGTACGTGTTAATTCATCTTTTGGCTTTTGAAAGAACGATTCTAAATCCCTTTGTATGGCCATAGCAAAAAAATGATAAGGTGCAAAAAACTGTTTACTTCCTTGTTTTGCTACTTCTGAATAATCTTCCGTTTCCACATAACGCTTGTATTTTTGCTGCAGCATGGCTTTATTTTGACCGATGCCAGCGAATAGCTTACCTGCGCCCTTTAGTAATAATTGGGTTGGATTATGCTTTAACATAATGTTGATGTGCTCTAATTGAACACCACTGGTCAAACGTCCAGTATCTCTTCTCCAATCATGAAGCAATTGATCATCTACTGGAAATTGGAATTTATCAATTCCATATAAGCCATTAAAACTTGTAGCCATTTCGTCCAAATAAGCACGAATTTGCTGTAGCTCCTCTTTCGTAAGACCAATCCATTGTTGAAGGGAGGAGTAAAGCTTTGGAAGGATGGTGTTTTGTAAATATTCCTCCATTCGCCTGTTCATTTCCTCGTTTAATTGAAGATGGACAGTGGCAAGGTTGCTTTGATCTGTAATAGATTCAGCTGTGGTCTTTAGAACAATAGGTATGTCAGCTTCTACTTCTGCAGAAAGCTCCTGCAGGATTGTAACATAATTGTTCTTGAGTCTTTCTCCGACTTCCTGTTCTAAATCTCCAAGCTGCATGGAAGCTCCACTAACCTTGGCTAACATCTCTTTATTCCATTGAATGACATCGATTAATTTTTCTTCTTTATCAGCTCGTTTTGCTAATAGATAGTGTAGTGTTTCTTTTATAAAGTAAAGCTCTTTTCTGGTTCTTCTTTCGTTGGATTGCTCACTGTTAACATCGATCAAAATGTCACTCCAGTCTACAGACTGAGAAGACGTGTACGGGTAAATGTCAGCATTCGGGAAAATAGGATTCAGCTTTTTCTTTATGGTTTCCATATAAAAAGATACGCCAGTCTCTTCTTCTACCGCATTTGGGATCGGAAGGATAAAAATGAACGTATGATCGTTAGCTTGCTGGTTCATTTGCTTAATCACATTCAATTCCATATCGTTTAATGGATTATCCTCATTCAGAACATAAATAATGCTATCAGCCATGTGTAAATTAACAGATAGAGAACTTCTTTCTTGAACCGTTCCACGATACGGTGGTATGGACATTAATGAGGTGTTTGCACCTTTTAGTAGTTCATAAGGTCCTTTAGAGTGGATGTAATGATCGGTTGACCCAATTTCCGTAGGACTGCCTACTTGTTTGGATTCCACAGAGTTCACTTCAGTTAATTCAGGCTCAGGCAAGTAGCTATACAACGCCAGTTTTGAAGACAATTGGTTTACTTGTTCATGTCCAAGCACATCACTTAAAATCGTTGTTTGTAGCTTACTTGTTCCTGTAAACAAAGTAATGGTGCTTTGCTTATTTTGTAGATTTTCCATGATCCATTTCAGCTTATTACTTACCGGAAGATCTTCTTCTTCAGCCCAAGTAACGATACTAGAGAACAGTTGTTTAGTCTGGTGCACGTCAATTAGTCCATTTGGTGTTGAATTCGATAATGCATGTTTTGCCTCCGTAACGGTGTCTTCATTGATCGTACCAGGGAAAACCTCGTTCCAAGCAAGTGTTGCACATGCGGTAAAGATAAAATGATTTGATTCTGCGAAACGCATCCAATTTCTCAGTAGTAATGGAATGATTTCCTGAATCTCGTTTAACGAATACTTTCCATTTAAAAATAGCTGAAATGTTTTTAAGTATTTCTGAGATAACAGCTTCCATGATAATTGTTCAGGGAGCTCAGATTGGAGCAGTAATGAATTAAGCTCGCTCACCCAATCGAGTAGCTCTGCTTGCTCTTCGTAATTTTCCCACAGCCTAAAAACAATTTTTTCGAATCGAATGCGATCAAGGCGTAACAAATACGATAAAAATGGCGTGTACTCTTCAGGTTTAAAAATGGTGGTCCGCTTTTCATCGCTATATCTTTTAATAACATCGATCCATTCTGGAGAGTTGGTACGCGTAAATTCTTTCATGGCAAGATGAATTGCATTAGCCCAATCTTCTATTTCTTCAAAGAAGAGACGGGCAAGTTCAGTTACTCCTGGATAGTCAGGATGGTTATTAATGATGTCGCTGATAATTGACGTGGCTTCATGGGTACGACTGTCTTTTACATACAGTCTAAATAGCTGTAACGAGACTTCTGTATGAAGTACAACGGACTCGGTACTGACTCTTTTATAGATTTCCTCTGCAGTTGAATATTGCTCTAACTCCAAGTAAGCATCTGCAATATTCTTTTTCGCCCAAGGTGCTAATTCATTTTGGATACTTTCCCATTTAAAGATCGCTGATTCAAAGTCTTTGTAGAGGAAATACACTTCCCCTTGCGCGAATCGAATGGGTGTTAAGTCAGGTACGTCCTTTTGTTGCTCCTTATAATAAGCTTCCCCAAGCGAACGTACGGGGAAATCCGTTTCTTGTTCAATTAGGGTTTGATAATATTTTTTTTGTACAAATTGCTTCTCTGATGTCATTTTAATTCCTCCATATTTTTTCTCCCCATTCATTTTAATAACCGATAGAGTAAAATATGCTATGATGCTATGTAACTCTTTTTGGATTCTGTTAATTATAATATGATTCTACATAATTCGGAGAGAAATATCTTTTTATGTCGTAAAATGAACAAAAACACCTAGCTCAATAGAACTAGATGTTTATATGTCCATCTCAGACGGACAAACGAAGAAATTTGTCCACGAACGGTGTCAGTCACCCTTTGTAGTTGGTGACGGTGCGGTAGAGTAACTCGGTTCCGAGTGAGATATCTTCGATCGTTGAAAATTCCTTTGGATTGTGACTGATTCCGTCCTTGCACCTTACAAAAATCATACCGTATTCGCATGCATAAGACATGGAAAGAGAATCGTGAAAAGGACCACTCATTAATTCTATCGGATTAAGACCGATCACATCACTCTGTTTCCTCATAATATTCATTAATCTTTCAGAGCAATACCTTGGTTCGCTATTGGTATCCTCGGAAATGGTACAACGTAAACCATGAGTTTCCGTTATTTCTTTGATCTGATTTCTAAGATTTGCTTCAAGCACATGTCTTCTATTAATATCAATATCTCGTAAATCGACGGTAAAGCTTACTTTCTCAGGGATAATATTGCGAGAGTCCGGGAAAACCTGTAGACTTCCAACGGTTCCAACAGTTGGCGCATTTGGATCCTGACTGGCTAGCTCGTTTAGTGCAATAATTACTTTAGCAGCACCAACTAATGCGTCTTGTCGCATGGACATCGGAACGGAGCCAGCATGACCAGCAAACCCTTCTAACTCAACAGAAAGCCAAAGTGGGCCAGATATACCCGTCACAATTCCAACAGGAATCCCCTTTGCTTCTAAAATAGGACCTTGTTCAATATGAAGCTCTAAGAAGGCACCAATGCTTCCTTCTTTATACTCTGATTCCTTAAATCTAGTAGGATCACAGCCGAAATCGATTAGTGCCTCTCTTCTTGTTACTCCATTTTTGTCCCTCCTCTCAAGCTCTCCTTCTTCTAGCTTGCCAAGAATTCCTCTGACCCCAAATAGACCTTTGTTAAATCGACAACCTTCCTCATCACAAAAGGCAACTACTTCGATAGGAGTATCAGGGACTATGTTTTTTTCTATCATCGTTTGGACAACTTCTAGCGCACCTAATACACCAATTACTCCATCAAATCTTCCTCCATAAGGCTGCGAGTCGATATGTGAGCCAACCATTAAAATAGGTGCATCAGGATTCTTTCCTTCTAGTCTGCCAATTAAGTTTCCAAAATGGTCAATTCGTGCAGCTAATCCAGCATCCTCCATCCACCCTTTAACGGTGTCAACTGCTTGCTTATCTTCATTGGAAAGAGCTAAGCGACAAACACCTGTATCGGAAATCTTTCCAATCTCTGCAAGCACATGTATTCTTTTTTCTAGTCGTTCCTTATTGATAGAAAGTGTTAGTAACGTCATCTATATCCCTCCTTGCCTTTTAAATGGTTGAAACGTACGGAAGATTATGTGCCATTGCAACACCCTCGTAAACGACCTTCCCATCAATAACATTTAATCCTTTAAATAAGGCCTTGTTTTCTGCAAATGCAATTTTATAGCCTTTCTCTGCTATTTCGATAATATATGGAACCGTGACATTAGTTAGCGCAATGGTTGACGTTCTTGGTACAGCCCCAGGCATATTGCCAACTGCATAATGGACGACACCATGCTTTGTGTAGGTTGGATCGGCATGCGTGGTCACATGTGTAGCTGTTTCAAAGATTCCTCCTTGGTCAATCGCGACATCAACAATGACAGAGCCTTCTTCCATAAGTCGAACCATTTCTTCTGTTACTAGCTTAGGAGCTTTCATACCAGGAAGAAGAACCGCACCAATGACTAAGTCCGAATCCGCGACCGCCTGGCCAATCGTATATGGATTGGACATAAGTGTCGTAATAGACGAGCCAAAGATATCGTCTAATTCTCTTAATCTTGCTGCACTAACATCAAGGATCGATACCTTTGCACCTAAACCAATAGCAATTTTAGCTGCATTTGTTCCAACAACGCCTCCACCGATGATCGTAACTTTCCCACGATTTACACCAGGTACACCACCTAGCAGGATCCCTTTTCCACCTTTGCTTTTTTCTAAGTAGGTGGCCCCAATTTGAGCAGCCATTCTTCCTGCTACCTCGCTCATTGGTGTTAATAATGGCAAGCTGCGATCGTTCAGTTGAACGGTTTCGTAAGAGATGGCTACTACCTTTTTCTGAATGAGAGCTTCAGTTAAAGTGAAATTGGCAGCTAAGTGCAAATAGGTGAAAAGAATTAATCCTTCATAAAAATAAGCATATTCACTTGGAATGGGTTCTTTTACTTTGATGACCATTTCGCATGCCCAAGCTTCAGCGGCTGTTTCAACGACACATGCTCCCGCTTCTATATACTCTTCATCAATGAACCCTGAAGCCAATCCGGCTCCCTTTTCTACGAAAACATGATGACCTTTTGTGCTTAATTGTAGGACGCCAGCAGGTGTAAGAGCAACGCGGTTCTCTTGGCTTTTGATCTCTTTTGGTACTCCGATTTTCATAGCATTCTTCCTTTCTGGTTACTTTGGAAAACGCACGATGCTCTAAGTTTATTTGACGAGCTCCTCTAGTTCAGTAGTGACAGTTGTAAACAAGAAGTCGAGATCTTCCTCTTTAATGGATAATGGGGGAGATATGGTAAGAACGTTATTAAATCCAGCTACGGTTGCCCCGTTCTTACCAATTATGAGTCCTTTTTTCTTACAGCCAGCAATCACTTGGTTTACCAAATCCACATCTAATGGTTCCTTAGTGGCTTTATCCTTTACGAGTTCAATTCCTATAAGTAAGCCTTTTCCACGAACATCCCCTACGAACGGATGGTTACGTAAGCTTTTATTTAATCTCTCATTTAGTTGTTCTCCTAAATTTTTGGAACGATCAAACAGTTTCTCGGTCTCCATGATCTCTAGGTTTTTTAATGCAAGAGCACAAGCAGCCGGATTGCCACCGAATGTATTGACATGGCGGAAGTAATCGTATTCTTCACTGCCTTTAAAAGCTTCATAGATTTCCTTTTTGACAGCTGTTGCCGATAATGGAAGATAGGCGCTTGTGATCCCTTTTGCCATCGTAACAATATCAGGCTTCACTCCGTAATTCATGAAGCCGAATGCTTTCCCTGTACGACCAAATCCGCAAATCACTTCATCAACAATTAGTAGAGCGCCGTGTTTTTCACAAGCTTCCTTAACACCCTTCATATAGTTTTCAGGCGGAATGAGGATGCCTCCACCGGTAATGATCGGTTCCATAATGACTCCAGCAATCGTTTCACTAAGCTCCCATGTCATCACTCGCTCGATCTCTTTGACAGAGTCGAGCTCCGAGGCTGGACTGCCCAATTGATCGTTTGAGCGATAAGAGTCAGGTGGCGCTACATGAACGAATCCAGGAGCTAGAGGTTCATATTTGAACTTTCGCTGTGCCTGCCCCGTTGCAGCAAGAGACCCCATCGTGTTACCATGGTAGGCTCGATAACGAGAGATGAATTTATATCGTGAGTGGTTCCCTTTTTGCTGATGATATTGTCTAGCAATTTTAAAGGCTGTTTCATTCGCTTCTGAACCGCTATTCGAAAAAAAGATCACGTATTCATCGCCCAAAAGTTCATTAAGCTTTTCAGCTAATTGAATCGCAGGTGTATGGCTTTGGGTGAGTGGGAAATAAGCCATTTTCTTTAGCTGATCATATGCAGCATCGGCGAGCTCTGTCCGACCATATCCTACATTGACACACCAAAGACCAGCCATTCCATCCAAAAAGCGATTTCCATCATGATCTGTTACCCAAGAGCCTTCTGCTTTTTCAGCAATCATCGTACCGTTTGGATTGTACGGTTTCATGGAGTGCCATACAAAGTCTTTATCTTTTGTTAGAAAATCTTCTCCTTGCTTCATTTGTGCCATCGCAAATTCCCCTTTCTCACCCTGTTATGTTTTAATAGTCGAAACGGGATGTAATCATTTTCTTTCTTGTAAAGAAATTGACGCCATCCTTTCCATTTACATGTAGATCTCCATAAAAGGAGTCCTTCCAGCCGGAAAATGGGAAAAAGGCCATAGTTGCAGGTACACCAACATTGATCCCAAGCATGCCAGCATCTGCTTCCTCTCGGAATTGACGAATAGCAGCTGCGTCCTTTGTGTAAATGGTTGCTCCATTTCCGTAACGAGACTTGCGAATATAGGATAAAGCTTCATCCAGGTCCTTTGCCCGTAATAGGCTTAAAACCGGGGCAAATATTTCATCCTTTGCTATTTTCATATCAGGAGTAACATGGTCGAAAATAGTGGGTCCAAGAAAACTACCTTCCTTATGCTGTTCCATCTCTGGTCGACCGTCGCGAACGAGAGTGGCCCCTTCTTTTATGCCGATATCAATGTACTGTAAGACCTTCTCGCGGTGAGAATCACGGATAACAGGTGTTAGTAATACCTCTTCATCAAGACCATTTCCGATTAGTAATTCGTCTGCCTTTTCCCTAAGTGCAGCTACAAACTCTTCTCCATCACCAACAACAACGACTGCACTACATGCCATACATCGTTGGCCTGCACTTCCATAAGCAGAGCTAATAATATGAGAAACGGCTTTTTCCAGATTGGCATCAGGCATGACTACATGATGGTTTTTAGCACCGGATAATGCCTGCACTCTTTTACCTTGTGCTGCTGAACGCTCGTATACATACTTTGCAACCGGCTGTGAACCAACGAAGGAAATCGCCTTGACATCTTCATGTTCGATCAGCCCATTCACTACATCATGTGCTCCATGAACAATATTAAGCACTCCTTTAGGAGCTCCGGCTTGAGTAAATAATTCAACTAGTTCACTTGCTAAAAGAGGTGTTCGTTCCGACGGTTTTAGTACAAAGGTATTTCCACAGGCAATCGCAAGTGGGAACATCCAAAGAGGAACCATCATTGGAAAATTAAATGGTGTAATTCCACCCACTACCCCTAACGGATAACGATACATTTCGGAATCAATATCTTCAGCAATATTGGATAACGTTTCACCCATCATTAATGTAGGAGCTCCCGCGGCAAACTCGACACATTCAATTCCTCGTTGTACCTCTCCATATGCTTCCTTATACGCTTTGCCATTTTCTTTTACGACTAACTGAGCTAGTTTTTCATGATTTTCTGTTAATAAGTAATGGTATTTATATAGAATCCTTGCTCTCTTTGGAACGGGAGTATTTTTCCAAGTTTGAAAAGCAATGTTTGCTGCTTTTACTGCTTGGTCAACGTCCTCTTTAGAAGAAAGGGGAACGGTTGCGATCACCTCTGAGGTTGCAGGATTTAGCACTTCCAATGAATCTGAACTACAAGCCTCTACCCATTCCCCATTAATATAGTTATTGAGTTTTACCGTTTGCTTTTTGATTACTGTCATTTGTGCATCCCCCTTTTAAATGATTAGTTATCTTCTTGTATTTATTATCAAGGATATGCTGCCTTTGTGGCATTAGACGTTTTGTGAAAAAATGCTTGTGTTAAACTTTACATTTTGCCTTCATTGGGGAATAACTGGGGCACTCCTTTCTCCTTCTTCAACTGGGAAGAAAGAAGGAATTCGTGAGACAGAATCATGAACTCAATCGCAAGCCTTTTTTCATGATGTAAAAAGTCCTCACCAAGTAGCTTTTCTAATTTTTCAATACGATGGTAAAGCGTTTGGCGTACGATAAATAATCGCTTAGCTGTTTCCTGCTTGGACCCGTTACAGGATAGATACGTTTTTAACGTTTCTAATAACTTGCCATTGTACATATCGTCATAGGTTAGAACGGGCTCGAGATACTCCATGACAATTTCTTGTAGATTAATATGTTTATTTAATAAGGAAATAAGGCGGAAAATATGCAGATCATCGTAAAAATGACTTTGGGAAGGTACGGTTAAGCGGTCTTGGATGCGGATCGTTTCTAAGGAGGTTAAATAGCTTTCATGAACATGGGATAAATGTGTAACAAATTTTCCTACTCCGAGTACAAAGGGACTTGTTTGGTTGGCCATTTTTATATCCGATTTTTCTAAACGTTGAATCCCTTCCTTCATCCGGGCCTTCCACGATGAGGTGTTTCGTTCGTTAACGAAGATAAAAGTAATTGTATGCTTTTTTTCAATTGAAAAGAGTGTAAATCCTTGAGGCTCAAAGAAAGCACGAACGTATAAATTAAAATAGGTGATATCAAGCATGGAAAAGTCTGAGATTGCTTCTAACTTAAATTGACATACAAACGCACCCTTTGGCTTAATCTTAGGAAAATGATAGACCAGGTAGTCATGAATGGCATCTTCGCTATGCTCCCCATCGAGCCAACCTGAAAGCCATTCAGATTCCTCAACCCTCTTTTTTTCTTCTACGTATAATTGTCTTAAAAGGAGTTGTGCTAGAGCAGTTGCGGTTCGATCGAGTATTAAGTGATCAAATTCTGTAAGAGTGTGGTTTACTGCAATTAGATATAATTCTGCATATGTATCTCCTAATAGATGAATCGGAACTTTTGTCATCGTTTGTGTGGCAAGATCAGTACCTTGATTCGTCTCATTATGAAACATGTGTATAATTTTCTTTTTTTCACTTTCTTTTACATCCGGAGAAAATTGTATTTCTTGATTGTTAAAGACGATCATCAATTGAATCTGTAGGTATTCCTTCGTAAACTGTAGGATTTCCTTTGTATGACCGAATGTCAGCAGTTTTTTGTTTAGTTCCTGTGTGTAGCTTTCGAGCTCAGATATCATTTGATATTGTCGATTGATTAGGAGGGCGTGAATATCTTGAGTGATTTCCACGAAGGGTACTTCATTGTGAAAAATGAGCAATGGAAAGTGGTGCAGGTTGCAAAGCTCAATAACTTCATTAGGTATATGCGTGGTGTATGTTCCAAGTTCAATGCATAATCCAGAAGCGTGTACTTCAATTAATTGCTCCACTACGGATAAAAATAACTCGTTATTGTCATGTAATAAGGCACATGTGGATAAAATAAATTCACCTCCACGCAAAAGGTTCCGAATATTGGTTACTTCTACAATATGTACCCACTTTACTGGACGAATAAGTCCCTCTTCCCCTGCAAGAACTTCAATATCTTCAAAATGATTTCTTTGTAACAAATCTCCAACAGTAATATACGATTTCAAGGAACAGCCCCCTTCCAATTCAATTGGTAAAAACGTGAGTCACGCAGACATTGTCTGTGTGACTCGCGTTTGTGTTAAGCTCCTTTTTGCTGTTTTATGATCATCACTGAGAAATACTTCCGCCCTTCAGCTGTAGCGACATGTAAGGTGACGGTTTCTTTTTCTTCAGAGTGTTCGTTTACAAAGTCAACAAAGGATCCGTTTAATGTTTCGGTGACACTTTTAATCGTAAATCCCTTTTGAATAAAAAAATCAATCTTATCTCTTTCTTGAAGATATTGTTGGAATTCGGACATGGAGTGTCCCCCTTTTATATTTGTGTGTTAATCGGCTCAGGTACAAGAACCGATTCTTCTCCTGCTTCTATATCCCAATCACGTCCGACGGTGATACCGAGGTATTTTTCGTCGCTAGGATCCACGAGCTCAGCTTGCTCATATTTTTTAAACCACCAATACTTGGCTAAGAAATAGTAAATAATGGCCCCTACCAAGAATCCAACAATAAACGAATAGGTTGATAAATAATATGCGGCTGCTCCTCCGATGATCCATGAAATCATTCCAGCAAGATTGACCCCATTCATGTATTTGTACTGACCATCTGCTTCGTACAAGTCTTCTACGTTAACTCGTCTTTTGCGAATTACATAATAATCGGTAAATAATATACCAACGATGGCTGATAGAACCCCACCGATCACGAGTAGAGCAGGAACAATCACTCCAAATAAGCTCCAAGGTTGAACGACTATCCCTATCACACCGGCGATGATTACTCCAACCCAGAACGGAACTTTCGGACCGCCAACATTGGAGAAAATCGTAGCTGCTGGTATTACATTTGCTGAGGTATTGGTTGACCATTGTGCTAAAACGATCATAAGGAGAAGAATTCCTAGAATAAAGCCTGTAGCTGCTTCTTGTAGGGCGACGACCGGGTCATAATTTAAAACGGCAATATAGGACACTGCGCCGATAATGACCATAAACGTGTTTGTAATCGGCATGGCTATGATATTTCCAAAAATTTGAGCTTTGTTTCGTTTAAACCAATTTCTTTCGTTTTTAGGAGCTTTGATAAAACGGGATAAAGAAGGCATATCCGCGGCAAGAGTAGCCCAAAAGCCCATATTCGCCATAACCACAACCATAAATGCGGTTAATGCAGCACCACCTGTCACCGGACTTTCCACCCAAGTCCATACGTCTCTACCTTGCTCTATCGCTTTGTCAGATAGAGATGTATACATCCAGGCAGAGATAATAATGATGATCGGAGCGGCCAGATCGGCGAATCGTTCAATCGCTTTAATCCCTAAGGCGGTGTTCACAAGTTGTACAGTAGCAAACAATACGAAGCAAATAAACCAATTATCAAATTGAAAAAGTGCATTTAGTATTCCGTTCATTGCGGTTGCACCAAAGTACGTATTAATACCAAACCAGCAAGCAGCGGTTACTCCACGAACGATGGAAGGGATATGAGTCCCGATGGTTCCAAACGGTGCTCTCATATAGACGGGGAAGGATAATCCATGTTCGATTCCGATGTCTCCAATAATTGTCATAAAGATTCCAATTGCGACTGAACCAATGATCGTTGCTACAATTACCCAGCCAAGAGGCAGACTCTGGACACCAGAGCCACCAATCGCAAAGGCTGCTAAAACGACAGCCATCCCTACCCAAATAATTGAAAAGCCTAATGATCCAATTTTCTTATCGCTGTGGGAAATGGGAAGTAAATCTGGAGACTTTAAATAACCACTACTTTTTTTCATGAAACCACTCCTTTTCTAGTTTTAATATATAAAATTTTCTGGTAATGGAACTCGCAGAAAATTTATATCCTTCCCATTTGCATTTGTTTTAAATTGGTACGGATTTGTTTTCGGTTTCTAGTGTTTTTCCGTACCTTGCTCGTTTAATGTATTGTCCACCACCAATCTTCCCGATAAAGGCTTTGTCACGGATTACAAATTCTCCTCTTGAGAGAACCGAAACGGCTTCACCAACTACCTCCATTCCTTCGAAGGCATTGTAATCAACCGCCATATGATGTGTTTTTGCTGAGATCGTCCGCTCAACATTCGGATCGAATATGACAATATCAGCATCTGTACCAACCGCTATGGTTCCCTTTTTCGGATAAAGCCCAAAAAGCTTTGCAACCTTCGTTGAGGTGATATCTACAAACTGGTTTAAAGTGATTCTTCCTTTTTTCACACCTTCGGAATACAAGATGGATAATCGGTCCTCGATGATAGGACCTCCATTTGGGATTTTTGAGAAGTCTCCCTTACCAAGGCTTTTTTGGCCATCAAAATCAAAGGAGCATTGATCGGAACCTAGGGTTTGCAGCTCACCTGTTTTGAGAGCATTCCATAATACATCTTGGTTCCATTTTTCACGCAATGGCGGTGACCACACGTATTTGGCTCCCTCAAAATTAGGTTTTTCGAGATAGGATTGATCAAGAACTAAGTATTGTGGACAAGTTTCTCCCCATATATCAATTCCTTTTGAGCGAGCTTCTGCTATTTTCTTAGCTGCCTCTGCACAAGAAACATGCACGACGTACAGTTGCGACTCAGCTAACCCTGTTAAAGTAGCGGCTCTGCCAGTTGCTTCGCCCTCTACTTCTGGTGGTCGGGTTAATGCATGGTAAATAGGGTCTGTCTGATTCAACTCAAGTGCTTTCTTTGTTAAGTAGTCAATCACATCCCCATTTTCGGCATGCACCATCACGAGCGCTCCATGTTCTTTTGCTGCTAACAGGGTACGGAATAAGGTTTCATCATCCGCCTGGAATACATTTTTATATGCCATAAATACTTTAAAGGATGTGATTCCTTCCTCCTTCATGATTGTGGGCAGTTCTTCTAGAACTTGGTCATTAATTTCACCGATCATTAGATGGAAGCTGTAGTCAATAACCGCTTTTTCTTTCGATTTATCATGCCACACTTTTATCGCATTTTTTAATGGTTCACCCTTATTAGTCAAACAAAAATCGATAACGGTAGTGGTTCCACCAAATGCTGCAGCGATTGTCCCTGTTTCGAAGTCGTCCTTTGTTACCGTGCCGCCAAAGGGCATGTCTAAATGGGTATGGGGGTCGATTCCACCAGGAAGTACGAGTTTCCCTGTTGCATCAATCACTTCTGCGTCGTTCGAAGGGAGGTTATCACCAATTTGACGAATTGTTCCGTTTTCAATTAGAATGTCAGCCTGATACGTATCTGACGCTGTTACGATCGTTCCGTTTTTTATTACTTTCTTCAAGTTCGTTTCCCCCTTAATGAATTATCTTTTTATAACATCAACATTGCATGGGATGGCCCCTAACACGGCTTGCCTCTCGTTCCAAGTCATTGGTGGGAGTTCATTGGGCAACTCTACCATGTCGATCGCACCGTCGACGGGACAAACAATCGAGCATAAATTACAGCCCACACAATCTTCTTCACGAACGCGTAAAATACTTTCCCCGTTGGCTCCTTTTAACCGATCTATGCATTGGTGAGATGTGTCTTCACAGGCGATATGACATTTATTGCAGTTGATACACACATCGTTATTAATTCTCGCAACGATTTTATAATTAAGGTCAAGATTTCCCCAATCAGAGTATTTAGGTACAGATTTACCCACAATATCCATGACCGAAGCGATTCCTTTGTCATCTAAATAATTGTTTAAGCCTTCAATCATATCCTCAACAATACGGAAGCCATGATGCATTGCAGCTGTACACACTTGAACGCCTGTCGCACCCATCAACAAAAATTCTACGGTATCTCTCCAGTTTGATATCCCGCCTATTCCAGATATCGGAACATTGATATGAGGATTTCTCGCACATTCACCGACCATATTTAAGGCGATTGGCTTTACTGCGGGTCCACAATATCCACCGTGAGCCCCCTTACCAGCTACATGAGGAATGGTGTTCCAAGTATCAATATCGACACCAGCTAAACTATTGATGGTGTTGATCATGCTAATGGCATCTGCCCCGCCCCTTGTTGCTGCTTCAGCTGTAACGGTGATATCGGTAATGTTCGGAGTGAGTTTAACAATGACGGGTGTCTGGGCAACTTCCTTTACCCAATACGTTTGTTTTTCGACTAGCTCAGGAACTTGACCAGAGGCTGAACCCATTCCTCTTTCCGCCATTCCGTGAGGGCAACCAAAATTGAGTTCTAAACCGTCCACCCCTATGGCTTCTACCTTTTTGACAATTTCATGCCACTTCTCTTGTTTTGGCTCGACCATGAGAGAAGCAATAATCGCATGATTGGGGAATTTCTTTTTGGTTTCCGCGATTTCCTTCAAATTCACTTCAAGAGGTCGATCGGTAATCAGTTCAATATTGTTAAAGCCCGCTACCCTTTGTCCGTTAAAGCTTACAGCTGCAAAGCGAGATGAAACATTCAGGATCGGTTCTCCTAGCGTTTTCCATACAGCTCCACCCCATCCCGCCTCAAAAGCTCTCTGCACTTGATATCCAGAGTTTGTCGGGGGAGCTGAAGCGAGCCAGAAAGGATTCGGTGATTGAATTCCTGCCAAGTTGATACGTAAATCTGCCATCATCATACCTCCTTGAATTGATTGCCCTTGTTCAGGCGGTTTCAGATACGGTTTTGGTAATCATTTGGTGGATGGCGTGGGCAGTTTTCTTGCCTTGTTGTGCTGCGGAAACTACCATCGCTTCTCCTTGACCTTTTCCGAAAATTACATCTCCACAAGCAAATACTTTTTTGTTGGAGGTCTGGTAGGTGTTTTCGTTAATTGTAACGACGCCACCATCATGCACGAGGTTCATCTCTTCGATGAGATTTACGTATCTAGACTGGCCAATCGCTTTTATAACAGCATCTACCTCTAAATGGAATTCAGAGCCTTTTACCGGAACAGGCTTCCTTCGGCCATCTTCACCGGCTTCGGTTAGTTCCATTTTGATACATTCAATCGCCTTGACGTTACCAAGTTCATCTCCAATGATTCTGACAGGGGCGGTTAACCATCTGAACTCGACTCCATCTTGCTTGGCAAATTCATATTCAAAGTCATACGCCGTCATTTCCTCTAGCGTTCTTCTATATAAGATCTTTACATTTTCTGCTCCGAGGCGAACAGAGCAAGTAGCACCATCAATTGCCGTATTACCGGCACCAATTACAACCACTTTTTTACCGAGAAACTCATCAGTAATGGGACTCGTTTTCGTTTGTTTTACAAACTCAATCGCATCATATACCCCTTGTAAATCTTCTCCCTCAATCCCTATATTAGGGACACTAGACATGCCAATTGCTAAAATAACAACATCATAGTTTTCTAGAATTTCTTGGACAGAGATATCGATGCCAACCTTTGTGTTTGTCTTAATTTTTACATCGACACTTTCCACTTGTTTGACTTCCCAAAACGATACTTCCTTTGGTAGTCGGAACGAAACGATTCCATACGTATTTAGGCCGCCAGCATGTTCAGCTGCTTCAAAAATCGTTACGTCATACCCGAGGATACCGAGCTCTCTTGCCGCTGATAATCCAGCAGGCCCACCACCGATTACGGCAACCCTAGTGCCGTTTTTCTTACCAGCTTTAAAAAGAGTTTGGTTATTTTTCATTGCCCAATCTGTTGCGTATCGTTGTAGGTTGCCTATCATAATAGGTTTAGTAGAATGGTTGAGTACACATGCTCCTTCACATAATTCTTCTGTTGGGCAGACACGGGAGCAGCTTGCGCCAATTGGATTGGCTGACATGATGGTAGTTGCGGAACCTTTTATATTTCCTGAGCCTATTTTCTTAATGAAGGTTGGGATATCAATCCCTGTTGGGCAGGCTGTAATACAAGGTGCATCATAGCAATAAAGGCAGCGATTTGCTTCCTCTACCGCCTCTCGATTGGAAAGGCCAGGATGGACCTCCTGAAAGTTAGCGGCTATATGATCGTAGGAAATTCTCGATTGTTTTACCGTACTCAAATGTAAATACCCCCTCTAGGCTTTTTTTGTTTTTACACTTGCTTTCTAAATTGAGGTCATTTTCTCATACGTTTCGGGACGTCGATCACGGTAAAACTGCCAAACATCTCTTACTTCACGGATCATTTTTTTATCCATTACTCCAATGATTACTTCATCTTTGTCTCGGCTACCTGTGGCCACAAAGCTACCTCTTGGATCAACGAGGTACGATTGGCCATAAAATTCGCCCATATTCCACGGACCTTCGTAGCCAACACGATTGATTGCGGCCACGTAATAACCGTTGGCAACTGCATGGGCAGGCTGTTCAAGCTTCCACAAGTATTCGGAGGTACCAGATACTGTGGCGGAAGGGTTAAACACTATTTCGGCTCCATTAAGACCTAGTACTCGGGCACCTTCTGGGAAATGTCGGTCATAACAAATATACACTCCGACTTTTGCAAATGCGGTATCAAATACGGGGTATCCTAGATTTCCAGGCTTGAAATAGTATTTTTCCCAGAACCCATAACCCTGATCACCTACAGCTACATGCGGGATATGGTGTTTGCGGTATTTTCCTAAATAAGAACCGTCCGCATCAATAACGGCTGCTGTATTATAATAGGTGGCAATACCCTCACGCTCATAAATTGGGAGAATAATTACGACTCCTAGTTCCTTAGCGAGTTCCTGAAATAGCTTTGTTGTGGGGCCATTAGGGATTTCTTCTGCGGCATCATACCATTTTGTATTTTGCTCAGAACAAAAGTAGGGTCCGTAAAAGATTTCTTGCAAGCAAACAATTTGTGCTCCTTTTTCCTTTGCTTCACGAACGAGATTGATATGTTTTTCGATGGCTTTTTGTTTATGAACCTCAACGGGTTCTTTTCCATCCACATCATTGCTAGCCTGAATTAAACCAATGGTTACTTGATCCGCCATTCTCTTAGTTCCCCCTAATCCGAAATAATTCTATTCTATTTTTTTTGAAAATAAAAAAACAATGAATCATAGCAGTCTTTTATTTTCATGCACATCTTGTACATTATATTTCTTGTAAATGGACAGTATCCCTCCTCTTTTTATATTAAATACAGAAAAATCGAAACTTTTAATTAATTTTACATTTGCTTGTTAACCCTCGCATGATACATTATGTAAAATCCTTCTTGGTAATAGCTAGTCATTTTGTCAATTATGTCTGGTAGTTGTGAGATATTCTTACGAGAAGTTCTAGGGAGTTAGTTAATAGAGTAAGTTTTTGAAAGAAGATCATTTGTCATTGTGGAGGATAAAAAGACAAATCTTACATATCGTTCTTTAAGGTATGTGAAATTATGTAACAAAAAAACTATTAAGCCCATTATAATACTTACAACCTAGTGACTGAGAACTATTTTGTTAGATATCATAACGTGCTTTTTGTTATCAAATATAAAAACCACTTCCTTATGAGAAGCGGTTTTGCAACTGTCCATCTCAGGCGGACAAATCCCTATATTTTGTCCACAAATGGTGTCTAATAACTTGTGGCAACCATGGTGTCAATCATTACGACCCTAGAAAGGTCAATAAACAACACGGTTATTCCCTTTGAGGAACATTGTAACAACGTATTCTCTATTATAAATCGCGATCGGTTTGTATCTATTTCCCTAATTAATGGTAACAGAGCGGCGTTATTATCAATTGCAATAACCGGTGAGGCTATTCATTTATTTATAACCACATTCGCTTGTTTTCAATCCGTCTTGTTATTCCGTTTTCATCTAATCGCTCTAGAAAAGGAATCATATATTTTCTAGACAATCCGAGTACTTCCTTTGCTTTCCCAACATCAAATTCTTGTTCTGTCTCAGCTTGAAGTCTTTTCACAGCTTCTGTAAAAACCTCACCATGATAATAATATGATTCGTCTAGAGGGATAATCATTTCTCGTTCAGTCCAATATCTCTTAACGTCCTCGACTAGGGTTTCCGGAATTCCAGCCTCTTTTATATAGTCATGTAAATACTTTACTTGTAGACCATCTTTTTTTAATGCATTTAGAAGGTTTTCTGTTCGTTTTTCCCAATTTGATGGTACATGAGGAGTAAAGGTGGCTAAGGATACAAATTGTCCCTTTCGTTGAAACTGATTTGAAGCAGATCCCTGTTCTATTACATATTCCACTAACGACCTGGAATACCATTTTTTTAAACCTTGTAAAAGCTCGGCTTTATTTACCCCATTTCGCAGAGGGAACTGTTTGTGGTAATCAGTCAATCGCTCGAATAATTCATCCTCAACGTCTTTAATAATTGCTTGTAAGGTGTATTCTTTATTACTGTAGCGGATAATTTCCCCTCCAGCAAGGGCAAGCAAAAGTTCCTCCTTATCGAGAGAGGTCCGCTTAATGAGTTCATCAATTGACAAACTCTTCGCCTCAATTAACGCGGCAGTTATTCGTTCGGCCGGTGACCCTTCTTTCTTCTTAGCGAGCTCTTCAACCGTTTGATGCCCGAAACGGTATTTCTCGCCTTTAGGATCGATAACCCATCCCCCACCTATTGTTTCCTGCGGGCTAGGTCTACGCAAAATAAAACGATCTCCACGCTTTGTGACGATTTGCTCCTCAAGTCTTAATTGACAAAGGATTTCCCCACTGTTCTCTTTCAGTTCATTTCGGTCAAAAAATACGATTCTACCCATCACTTCGGCTGTTCCTATATGACATTTAATCGGCATTCTTTGCTTTACCAGATGTTCAAGATCTTCTACCATTTGAATGGCAACATCAATGGTACGTGTGACATTAAAATGCTCTGACGATACAAGAACATCGCCCCGTTCAATCGCCTCTTTGGTTACGTTTGATAAATTTATCGCAGCCCTTTGACCGGCAAACGCTTGTTTAGATGGTTGGTGGTGTACTTGAAGTTGCCTTGCTCTTACCTCAATTCCTTGAGGCATAATGGTAAGAAGTTGACCTTCCTCAACAGCTCCTTCATACACGGTTCCTCTTACAACCGTTCCTTGACCTTTTACGGTAAACACTTGGTCGATTGGCAAGCGAAAGGGTCCTTTTGCATCACGAACGTCTTGTTGTTCTAACGTTTGTATAATTCGTGATTTAAGCTCGTCAATGCCTTTATTTGAAAGGCTATCAACAAGGACGCAAGGTGAGTTTTCAAAGACGGTTCCGCTTAATTCTTCATAAATATCATCTTTTACTAATTCTGAAAATTCCTCATCCACCTTGTCCATTTTGGTAATCGCAACAATACCTGACTTTATTCCTAAAAAACCGAGAATTTCTAAATGCTCCTTTGTTTGTGGCATAACTCCTTCATCTGCTGCTACGACAAGGACGACCAAATCAATACCTGCCACCCCAGCAATCATTTGCCTAATAAAACGCTCATGTCCTGGAACATCAATCACTGATATTTGTATATGTTCATCTTCATATAAGGGAGCAAACCCTAGTTCTATGGAAATTTGGCGTTCCTTTTCTTCTTTTAAACGATCGGTATCAACATTGGTCAGTGCCTTTGTGAGTGTTGTTTTTCCGTGGTCGATATGACCTGCCATGCCTATTGTAAAATATCGTTTTTCCATATTTGCACCTACTTTAATGTTCTGCACCCTTTTACTTTAACTTTAAAATGTTAATTGCTCAACCTTTTTGGTGTACAGGCTTGCCCTTCACGAATAAAATTACAAAGGAACCCATATTCCTCCTATAAACCAAATAACCAGGAGTAAAGGTACCTTTACTCCTGGTTATGGTTAATTAATAAATTGAAAATAAGTAGTACTTCCGCTTTGGCTAGCAACTACCTCTAATCGAGCATCAATTCGTTCCTTTAGCTCAGGTACGTGTGAAATGATCCCAACAAGGCGTCCGCTACTTTGGATGTCAATCAGTGCCTCAATCGCTTGGTCGAGGGATTCAGGGTCCAACGTACCGAAGCCTTCATCAATAAACATCGTCTCTAGGGAAACCCCACCCGCATAATTCTGGACAACATCAGCTAGTCCAAGTGCTAAAGATAGTGAGGCTTTAAAGCTCTCTCCACCAGATAATGTTTTTACATGACGTTCTTGCCCCGTATATGAATCAACAACGAGGAGCTCAAGTCCGCTCTGCGTGTTCCCTTTTGATTTATCCATTTTTCGAAGCAGTTGGAATCTTCCACTCGTCATTTTTAGCAATCGACCATTCGCTTCTCTTAATATGTCATCTAAAAAAGAACCGAGGACGTATCTCTCAAATGTAATTCGTAGATTATTGTTCCCTTTTGAAATATCCGCAAGGTTACCAATCATCTTGTATTGTTCTTCAAATTGCTTCATTTCTTTGTTCAAGGAATGAATCGTTTCTAATATTTGTTCGTTTTCGCGCTTTTTAAAGCTCAAGTCACTCTTGTGATTATCAATATCCTTTATTTCCAGTGTCATTTTTTCTATGAGGTCTGTTAATTCCTGAATATTAGGAAGTGGTACATCCTTTAATACTGCTTCTAACTCTGTGTAACGATCCGTTACCGAGCGAAGTGACTCACGATAGTTCGAAATCTCTACTTCCATTTGTTGAAGCTCCACTTCAGATCGCTTCGCTGTTTCATATTGCTTATAGTTTTGAAAGCCCTGTTGTTCCAGTTTTACCTTAAACACTTCTCGCTCTACTTGAAGCTCGGCTTGCTTCGTCTCTTTTGACTGAAGGATCGACTGAAGTTGTCCTTCAATGGTGGAAAGGGAAACCTTAGAATTTTGGAGTGCTATCTGAGCCTGTTCTAGCTTGGTATTGAGATCGTGTAATTGGCTTTGCTGATGGTTTACTTCCAGCTCGAACCGATCAACTGAACGAAGTGCTTCAGGAATCGTTTCTTGCAGTCTAGTAAAATGACTGTTTTTTTCAACGAACGAGAATCTAGCTTCCTGGTAGGATTCATCTAGCTCTTTAGCCTTTACGCCCCATTCCACCTTTGCCGTTTCAAGTTTCTTTAGGCCCTCAACAATTTTATCCAGTTGTTCAAGACCTGTTTGTAATTTTCGTTGTTCTTCCTCGACATCTCTTTTCTTACTTAATACGGTCTCTTTAAAAACAGGAAGTTCCTCAATCAAAAAATCAGGCATACTCGCTTGTAATGACTCTAGTGTTTGAGCGACTAATAATGTGGAAGTTTCCACACTCGATTGTAACTTGAAACTTTGTGATTGAGCTTCGTTTCTCTCTTTCTCTAGTACTTCGAGCTGTTGTTTAGCAGCCTTCAAATCGGTTTCATTTGGAATGGTGTTATTTTCCTGACTGGTCGGTTTTGGATGATGTTCTGAACCGCAGACAGGACAAGGAGCACCATCTTGAAGCTTGCTGGCTAGTATGGAAGCTTGTCCATTCATCCAGCTGTTTTCTAGTTCTTCAACGAGAAATTTGGAATCCAAGTAGCGATCAGTTGTCCGCTCAAACTCCGCTTTTTTTTGATTAAATTTCACTTCTAGAGTTAACAAGTTTTCCTTCTGTTTCTCTAGAGTAGAAATTAAATCAGCTTCACGCTTTAACTCGTCAAGGAGGCCTTTGTTTTCAAGAAAAACAAGTTTACTAGCATCGATTTCTTCTTTTTTCTCTGTGTACAATCGAAGACGTTGGTCAATTTCTGTTCCCTTTTTTTCCGCTGCTACCTTGTCCTCTTCAAGTTTTTTCCATTGTAGTTGTAGGTTGAGAATTTCATCTTCAAGCTTTGCATAAGAGTGTATATCATCCTTTAATGATCTTAGCTTGTGAATACCTTCTTCTAATGCTTTTCTTTCCGGTTCTTTTTGTTTTTCTGATTGAAATACGGCTTCAAGTTTTTGCACTTGATCCACAAACGACTTTTGCTTTCCTAACAAGTCGTTCGCTTGAGTTTCGTAAGTGGTCAGTTCCTTTTTTAACCTAGCACATAGTTGCTCTTGTTGTAGCAACAATATTGCTTTTTTTCCTAATTCTACATCATCCTTTTTTTTCTCAAACAATTCCTTTTGATTTTCAAGGTGTAACTTATTCTGAAGGGCCGTTTCCTTTGCTTCGAATTGTTTAATAACTATTTCTGCATCATAAAGCTTTTTTTGTTCAATTTGACGTAGCTGATCTCTTTCCACAATTTCCTTTTCAAATAAAGCGATTTGCTCTGACATTGCTTGGATTTCTTCTATTAATGCCGGAATAATGACAAGATCATTTGTGCTGCCCGCTTCCATATACTCTTTTAAATCCTCTGTAAACAAGGCATGGATTTTTCGAATCGCAAGGTTACGGTCCGCCAGCTGTTTTTCTACTGCTGCTTTTAAAGAAGCTGCTTCTTCTTTTAGCTTTTCCTCAATTCTTTTATACAGCTGCGTATGGAATAAACGTTGTAGAATGGACTCTTTTTCCTTGCTGTCAGAGGTTAGTAGCTTTCTAAATTCGCCTTGAGGAATCATAATGATTTGGCGGAATTGATTGCTGTCAATCAACATGATTTGTTTAATTTTTTCATCTACATCACGAACATTTGATGCGATGATTTGCTTCGTCCCATCCATATCGTATACATACAACTCTGCTTTTGCGCCGATAGAGGTTACCCCTTCACCACGCGACTTTTTCTTTTCTTGTTGAGGAGAACGACTAATCTCATACGTTTTGCCACGAAGACGAAATTCCAATGAAACCTCTGTTAATGTATCATTATCGGCAAATTGGCTACGAAGCTCTGGACCATTCCGATCTTCACCACTCGCCTTTCCATAGATGGCATAGCTAATTCCGTCAAAAATGGTCGTTTTCCCTGATCCAGTTTTCCCAGAGATAACAAACATTGTTCGGTTTCCAAGTTCGGAAAAGTCAATTACCTCTGTACGAGAGTATGGGCCAAATGCCTGCATCGTAAGCTTCAAAGGTCTCATATTATTGTTCCTCCTTTAAGACACTCTCAATGACCCCTGCCATAATCCTTTTCTTTTCAGGTGAGAATTCTTCTGAAGTCATTTCTTTATAAAACTGTTCAAACAGATCGAGTTCCGATTTTCTTTCCTGTCCGATTGCAGTGAGTAATTTCTTTTCTTTCATATCCTTTAGCACGGTCTGTCTTTCTAAGTGAAGAACATTTGGATAGACATGACGAAGCTTACCGATTGGATCAAGTAGTGCCCCTTCATCTAGTAACGTAATACTTAAATAATCATCGACCTTTTGTTTTTCATAAAAGCTCGTATCCAATAGTTCATCTAAGTATCCAACGAGTTCACGCATGTCCTGTTTTGGTGTTAACGAACGGTAACGAATTGAAAAATCACCTTTTTCATCCATTTCTACGATCTGAATGGATTTCTTTTGCTTTGCTTCTGAAAAGGAATATTTTAATAGAGATCCAGAATAGAAAATTTTATCATGCTTAATCGCATCAGGACTGTGCAAATGCCCTAACGCTGTATACTGAAATGGAGAAAATAAATCCTGAGTGACACATCCGGATCCTCCTACAGATAAGGATCGCTCAGAATCCGTAGACTCTCCCCCTAATACGAAGGCATGTCCGACGAATACATTTGGTGTGTTCGGGTCTAACTGCTCCTCAATTTTTCCGATGATTCTCTTCATTGCTTCCTGATGGCTATGAATGCTGTCCTCATTTAATAATTGTCGAATAATACCAGGCTCTGCATATGGGACACAGTAAAAGTTTACCCCATTAATATGAACAGGTTGTAAGTTCGCTTCCGGTTTACCAGTTAAGTATAATTGGCTATTACGATACCAGGAGGTTCCAAAAGATAAACGCTCGGCACTGTCATGATTTCCGGCTATGGCTACGACGGGTATGTTAAGTCCTACATTGATTTCGAACAATACCTGGTCAAGTAGCTCGACCGCTTCTGTTGGTGGAACAGAGCGATCGTAAAGGTCTCCGGCAATCACAACTGCATCTGGCATTTCCTCTGCAACCACTTGAATAAATTGGTTTAATACTTCTTTCTGGTCGTCCGTCATATATATACCGTGGACGAGCTTTCCTAAATGCCAGTCCGCTGTATGAATAAATTTCAAACCTTCCACCTCGTTTGTTTAGTATATTTCTCTATTATAACAGAACGTGCATTCGTTTTTCTTTACATATTTTTGTAAGTTCATTTTTTAACAAAATAAAAAAGCAGCTTAACCGCAAGTGGTTAAACTGCTTGAAAGGTTATAGGAATTATTTTTTTGTTACGTTAGCAGCTTGAGGCCCACGTGCACCTTCTACTACATCAAATGATACTTCTTGACCTTCTTCTAGTGTTTTGAAGCCTTCAGCTTGGATGGCAGAGTAATGAACGAATACGTCGTTACCGTCTTCAGCTTCGATAAAACCGAAACCTTTTTCAGCATTGAACCATTTTACTTTTCCGTTTTTCATCTCAAAATCCCCCTACTGGCTGTTGAAAGCCATGCCTTAATTTTACCATTTACAACGTATAGCATTTGCAAACATTACGCATCCAAACATGGAACCAAGTCGTACAAAAACTCTAACACGGTGCAGAACGGTTACCCTAAATTTAGCATCATCGCCTATTTCTGTCAATAATATCTAACCTTTATTGTGTATAAAATTTAGAAAGTTAGGAAAATTTAACACTAAGTGATTTCGCGAATTCGGTCAGGTAGACTTTGAATGGATTGAACGACAGCATCTAACTTTGCCTCTACTCGATGAAGCAAGTATAAAGTCACTACAATCGGAAATCCGACATCACTAATGAACGCAATAAGCTGTTCCACTAGCCTCAGCTCCTTTCTTTTTGAATATAAAGGTGTAGGAGTGATTAATCCTATTAACCTTCTACCTTTTATATATTATCGATCGACTGTTTTGGACAGGCATTGAAATAATAATTTTTCATTTAGAGGACATGAATGCAAACCAACAACGACAAGCCTTCATATCATGTTAGTAGCACGATTAGGAGGTGAGAAAATGGATTTAGCATCCTTTTTAAATGAAAATTACTATATGCTTGTCCCAGCTCTCTGGGTCCTAGGTTTTGCACTTAAACGTACACCTAGCGTACCGAACTGGTCAATTATTTGGGTCTTATTAGGATTTTCCCTTATTTTCGGAGTCATTGCTTGGGGTTTTTCCTACACAGGGGTAATTAACGCGATCATCGCAGCGGGAATAGCCGTACTGGGCCACCAAATGGTCAAACAAACAATCAAAAAAGGTTGACAAAAAAAGGTGTCAGACACCCTTCGTGGACAGAAGTGCTGCTTTTGTCCGTCTGGGGTGGACAGTTAGGTGTTGGATTTTTTCGTTTGGGGTTTTATTTTTATAATGTGAGGGTATATATGGAATGGAATAACTGAGTTTTTATTCCCATCCACTCCCCCCTGGATGAGATATGGATAGGCTGCTTGACATGCGGAGGCAAAAATCCTTTTCCAATGAAAAAAGCCACCCATTTAGGCGGCCCTTTTATTTGATTAGAACGATACGAGAATCCATTCGTCCTGAATAAATACGCTATATCCGGTGTAGTTCTCACCTTCAACACTAATCGTTTCCCCTGTGGAGGCGACTTTTCGAATATCGTCGCCGATAGGTCCCACTAGGTTAAACTCTCCAGTTTTCTCAAAAATGCGAACCAATAATTCTACATTTGTCATTGGAACAGCTTTAATTCCGGTAGACATCTGAAATAAAACTTCCCCATTCTTTACCATCGCAAAAACATCGCTATTTGGAATGGCATAAAAACCTGCCCCCAATTCACTCGCTATATTTATATAAACAGAAAATTTTTCATCTGTAACTTTCTCATATGTTGATCCAAACAACTCGATTGAATCCGGAACAAGAGTTTCTTCCCCTTTGCTCACGACCTCCGTCGTTTCTACAGTTGGTTCTGAAACAACGGCAACCACTTCCAATACCTCCTCCTCTTCGGAAGCTACTAAAAAAGCCGACTCATTATCCATTGTTTTTCCTAGGGAGATATCTGCTCTTTTTGGAACATCATGACTTACATTTGGTGAGGATCCTTGATTGGCTGTAACATTTGCACCAACATCTAAAAAACGTGAGAAACTAACAACAATAACAACCAAGAGCAGTGGTAAAACGGTCAAAACTTTCTTTTTCAAATGACTCCCCCCTAAAATACCTCATACTTATTAGACGAATTCAAATAAAAAAAGTTTCAAAATTTGGTAAAAATATTACAAGCCTATTACAATTTTTAAAAACTTGAAACAATTGTCCTTTCACATCCGTAAAACATATAAAATCGGCGAAGGGAGCTTTCTAATGGGGAACATTCTTATCTTTTCACTGCTTGCAGGAATTATTTCGAGCATTCTACTTATCCCTTTTTCAAAAATGACAAAAGAAACGAAAGTAACAGGTATTGCGTTGGCATTTACAACGACTCTTGTTTTGATAGTGTTCGGATTCTTTTATCTGACGAAACTGGATCAAAACTTCAGTACTCTTTGGGCTTTAATACTATTAGCATCACTTGGAGGAACAATCGCTTCGAAAGGAATCGAGCGAAAGTTGAAAGGAATCATCTCGCTAGGAGCACTTGGAATTGGAATTTATTTTTTATCTGCTTTTGTGTTCAATGCAAATGAGAAGTATGAGCTTTCCAAAATGGACGAAGAGATTGAAATCCCGGCCTTTGATGAAAGTGTGACTCCAGCGAGTGTACCACCCCAATTTGCTAGAAATAAAATGAGAAAGGCTTTTGGACAGGTTCCAAATACGAGTTACTATGAGCTTGGAAATTTACAAATACAGAAAGTAAATGGACAATTTGTCTACATTGCCCCTGTTGAGTTCTCAGGCTTTTTCAAGTGGTTTAAGGGCGAGGAAACACCTGGTTATTTTACCTTGAGTGCAACGGATTCCTCTGCGAATCCTAAATTTGTTCAGTCAAGCATGAAGTACACTCCATCTTCCTATTTTCAGAAGAATCTTGAACGTCATATTCGTCTCCACTATCCAAAGAACATATTCTACGGGGATGTGCAGCTTGAAATAGATGATGATGGAAAGCCTTATTTTATTCGAACATATGGTAGTTTTGTCACGGCACGAAACGGCTTTAAAGCGGAAGGTATCGTTCTTGTCGATCCTTCTACTGGAAAAACTGAAGCCTTTGATCTAGAGTCCGCACCAGAGTTTCTTGATGGGTCTGTCTCACCTGAAGCTGTGAGTTTACAAAATAGTTATTACGGTAATTTTGTACATGGGTTTTGGAATAGCTTATTTGGGAAATCAGATGTGAAGTTGCCTTCTGATGAAGGCACCGAGGCCAATGTTAGCCCAATTTTTGATGAGAATGGAGTGATGTATTACTTTACTGATTTTACGAGTCCGAAAGAAGGAGTAGATTCCATGTTGGGGTACTCGTTAACAAATGCTCGCACTGGAAAAGCCACCTTTTACACTGGGAATTTAGAGGAATCATATATGGATTCTCGAGGAGCTCTTGAAATTATCGATAAGAAATTTATCGAGAAAAAATGGGATGGAGAAATGCCTGTTCTCTACAATTTCTATGGAGAAGCAAGCTGGCTCACTCCTGTTCTTGATTCCAATGGATTCCTACAAAACTATTTTATCGTTTCGGCAGCAAATCCTGAAATATCATCGTATGCAGAAACTCCTAATGATGCGCTAAAAAAATTCAAGGTAGCGCTCCAGCGAGAAGGTAGTACACTTAATGGAACTTCGAAGGCTGAAGAAATGGAAACAAGCGGTGAAGTCCTTCGAGTGTATAAGGAGAGAATTGGAGATTATACAATTGTCTCTTTCCTGCTAAACAATCAAAAGAATTATACCGTTTCATCAGAAAATAACCCTCTAGCAATCTACTTAGAGCGTGGAGACAAAGTAAGTCTCACGTATTTGGATTCCGGAGAGGACTTTCTCTCGGTGAAAAAGTTAACAATAGATAGTATTGAATAAATATTGTAGGACGAACCGAATGGGTTCGTCCTTTTAGATCAGTTCAATTATAAGCTAGTGAATTCATCTACAAGCTCTGAAAACTTTTTCATAGCTGACTCGATTGGTTCACTATTGGTAAGATCCACACCTGTTTTCTTTAAAAGCTCAAGTGGATAATCAGAACTACCGCTTTTTAAAAATTCTAAATACGACTCAAGAACTTTTGCATCACCAGACAATAGATTCGAGGCAATATGAATGGCGGATGCGTAGCCAGTCGCATATTTGTATACGTAAAACGGGCGATAAAAATGAGGGATTCGTGACCAACCGTATTTTACTTCCTCGTCAAAAATAAGCTCTTCTCCGTTGTACTCTCGGAATAGTTGTTCATAGATTGAGTTAAAAACATCAACAGTTAAAGGAGTTCCCTGCTCCGCCATTTCATGTGTCTTTTTCTCAAATTCTGCAAACATGACCTGAGTAAAAAATGTTCCTTTAAATTGATCAATAAAATGATTTAAAAGATGCTTTCGAATATCAGGATCCGTTTCATGTTCTAATAAGTAATTGATTAAAAGTACTTCGTTTACAGTGGAAGCTACTTCCGCTACGAAAATACTGTATCTTGCTGAAATTTGCGGTTGATGCTCCGCACTTAATTTACTATGAACACCATGCCCGCATTCATGGACGAGTGTAAACATGCTATCCAAATCATCTTGATGGTTTAATAAAATATACGGGTGGACCCCATAAATTCCAAGATTATATGCACCAGACCGTTTCCCTTTTGTCTCACGAACGTCAATATATCGGGAATCCTTGAATGTTTTTAATGTTTCAATATAATCACTTCCAAGTGGAGCTAGTGCTTTTAGCATCGTTTCGTATGCCTCTTCGTAAGTAATGTCCATTTTCACACCACTTACGATTGGAACGCTCATGTCATAGGCTCGAAGTTCATCGAGGTTTAACTTTTCTCTCCGAATTTGATTATAACGATGCATCGGTGCAATATGTTGTTTTGTTGACATAATTAAATTATCGTACACTTCTTTCGGAACATTATCGCCAAACAATGATTTTTCAAGTGCAGACGGATAACTCCGAAGCTTCGACATCGTCACATTGTTTTTTATTGAATTGGAAAGTGTGGAAGCTATTGTATTTTTTAACTGAATATAAGGTTGGTAGTAAGCTTTATACGCTTCTTTTCTCTTCTCACGGTTCTCATCTTCAATCAATTTTGAATATAATCCTCGTGTGAGTTCGACCTTTGTGCCGTCTTCCTGTGTCACTTCTCCAAACTTTATATCCGCGTTGTTGATCATTCCGTAGATGGTACTTGGTGCGGAAAAAGCCTCTCCAAGCTGGGAAACGAGCTCTTCTTTTTCCGTAGATAGAACATGAGGCTTGTAACGAAACGATTCAAATAAATCCTCTTCAAAGTAACTCAAGCCCTTTTCTTCCTTAATAAAGGCCTTTAAGTCCTTCTCTTCTAAACTTAAGAGATAAGGCATAAAAAATGACGTAGAGGAACTTACTTTAATACCTAAGCTCTTCATTCGTTCGAGGTAGCTTTGAGACTCTGTCACACGAGTGTCTTCATCCACCTTCAGCATGCTGTATGCATACAAATGATTGAATTTGTAGGAAAGCTCTTCTTTTTTCTTTAAAAATTGAAAGAGGCTAGCTCCATCCTGGATCTTGCCATCAAAAGCTTTTAATTCACTCGTCATTTCTTCGACTTGTTTAAAATCGTTCTCCCATGATGCTAAATCGGAATAAATATCATCTAAATTCCACTTTTCTAGTGTGGGTACTTGGTCTCGAGACGTATAGGTAGTCATAGGCGAAGACAACTCCTTATGTATGTAATATTTTCTATTTATATCCATTATACGCCAATACAAATCGAATATCGTATAAAAAGGCTGTATTCGTAAAGTTTGTTGTTCTGGAAAAATCCCAAATGCCTGATTTTTCCCCACATAACGCTGGGTATATTGGTCTATTTGGAGAGTAGCTCTTTTCTAATGTTTTAGAAAAGAGCCTATAAAAAACAAAAACCACACAATTGTGTGGTCGTCGATTAATTTAACTTACATTAAATTTTTTAATTCGTCTGTTAGTCTAAAAAACTCTTCTTTATTTCTCGTGGCTAAGGAATCATCAATTTCCTTTCTTAACTTATCTTTGCGATAATCAAGTAGTGCTTGACGGATGACCATATCTGCGGCTGACGACAATTGTTCTTCAGTTGGTTGTTGTGGTGAATTTAGCAAATACTTTTCCATTGGAAATCACTCCTTAACCTTTTTTCTATAATAACATTTGTTTTCTGAAAATTCAATAATTAAATAAATTATTTTTTCGGAATACTTTTTGTTAAGGAGTGATCAGAGTGTTCGTATTAGTTGTTCTTAATCTTCTCTAATTCTTTTTGGACCTGTTCTTCGAGCTCATAGTCATAAACTTTATTTAAGTCAACGGACGGATGAAACAGTTCTCTTGCCTTTGATTTTGCTTCAAGAGCAAGAATCTTCTCCTCAGCACGTTCAAATCCCTTAACAGCACTTCCAGGAGTAAAAGTCGCAAAAGATTGTTCAATGGATTCAGTCACTTTTGCGACATGAGCTCTTGAAATAAGAAGCTGCTGCTTATTTTTTAATTCCTTATATTTATGCTTATAGTCTTCAATTTGCTGAACTAGTTTCTTTGTTTGTTGAGAGAGAGCTTCAAGCTGTGAAGCATAAACCTGTTCCTTCTTTTCTAGTTCAATTTTATCTAAGATTAATTGTTTGGCTGTTTCGTCGTCATCTTTTTTTACCGCTATTTCAACTTGTCCCACTCTTTTTTCAATTAATGCTCTAGTTTCAATTAATTGTGCTTCTTGTTTCTTCTCAAAAAACAATTGTTTGGCTAAAGCTTCTTCCCCTCCTGCAATATCCTGTTCCATTTCACGTAGATGCTGCTTAAGCATCACAATTGGATCTTCCATTCGGTCTAGTACATCATGTAAGTCTGCTGTTGCGATCGTTTTTAAACGTTTAAATAATCCCATTTCGTAGTTCCTCCTCAAATTCATTCCATTATGGTTCTTCTTTTTTTACTTTTTGTTACTAAAAATAAAGCTAATCCAATCAGCCCTACTGCAAATAACATAGGTAATAAGGAAATGATGGAAAAAGTGAACAATAGTAAACCTGATAGCTTAACTAAATTCAGCTTTTTCGTTTTACTCCAAAGGAGCCAACCGATGAACGCAGTAATAATTTTAATGATAGTAAGTATCGTTGACATACTAAGTGCCATTAAAAACGGTAGTGGATTATAATTCACATTCCAGTTACTTACATTTGGTAAGGGTTGTACCCATTGTGTTGTTCCGTTTAGATAGGGAGCTGTATAGACTCCTAAACTAAAAGCAACTGCAAGTAAAAGGAAGAAAAGCAGCCACTTTAACTTTTTCAATCAACTACACCTCCTCTCCCTATTAACCGGATTCGCAGCCTCTTTATATGAGTTATTCATTGGAGGGGGGAATTCCAAGGGTTCTCTTTTGGCTGAGGCTGCTATATCCTGGGCTTGTTATTATCATATCGAGGAGTTATGTCTAAACTATTAACGATCCTTTACGAAATGTAGGAAAAGAGAGGAACAATTCATTAAAGATCATAAAAAAACCTTTCTCATTTTTCAGAGTAAGGTCACGGATTGGTTAGTTTAAGATTTGTTTCATGTAAACAAGATGAACAATGGGTTCAAATCCCATCTCTTTTAATACTCTATGAGTAGTGGAACTGCTTAATTTCGGAAGGTTTGGAACATAGTGACGAAGGTGGTCAGTGGAAGTCTGGAAAGCTTCTGCTAATAAAAACTGAATGATTTCTTTTTGATCCCTTCTGCTTCGATCTGCTTCACATTGATATAAGGTTGTGCCCGTATGATTTCCTTCCTCTGAAAAAATCTTACGGAAGTAAGCATAACCAATGGCATTTCCAAAGGTATCTTCAGCAATCAACGCTTCCCCGTCCATGACGCTTTGCCAGTGGGTTTGCCAAGGGTTTTTTCCTTGATAGAACGATAGATTGCCGACTTCTTCAAGTGAAACTCGCTTTATTTGAAAAACATTTGAAGGAAAGGCTGATATTTGACCTTCCTTTTTTTCTAAGCATTCGAGATGGTCAATAATGTCGTACCCAAGAGATTGATAGAGAGCAATAGCTCCCTTATTTTCGCTTATAGCCTCTAGCGTCGACACTTTCACGTTATTTTCTTCAAGAATATCTAAAGTGGCTTCAAGCATTCTTCTGCCGATTCCTTTGCTTCGGTAGTCCTTGTTGACTGCGGTTCCTCCATTCCAGCCAATTAATTCGCCTTGAAACTCTCTGATTCCATTTAAAATTAAACCGACTGGTTTATCATTCCAAAAGGCAATAACGGACAACTCATCAGATAGTCCCTCGGAAGCCATTCTAGCCATAAATGTTTCGGTAGTCATCGTTAAATCAAAGTAATATCCTTTAAAGCCAATATTCCATGCCTCTACTGCTTCTGAAATCTCACAATCTTTTAATCTTTTGATCTTAAGCATTGGTATCCCTCCTTAAAAGAGGGTGTGCCTGAAAGTGGTAAACACTCTTCATTTGGCACACCCTTCAATCATCTACAGCTGATAAACTCGACTATATTTTTCTTCAAGATATTCGACTAAATAATCGGCATTTAGTTGCTCGCCTGTCACAGAAACAATTAATTCATTTGGAGTATACAAGCTTCCATGTTGATGAATCTTTTCCTTTAACCAACTCATGATTGGCTGTAAATGACCAGTTTCCAAGTACTGGTCAAAATTCGGAAATTCTTTTTTCAACGTTTTTAATAGTTGTGCCGCATACATATTACCTAACGAATACGACGGGAAGTAACCAAAGCCGCCGAATGACCAGTGAACATCCTGAAGAACACCTAGTGTATCTGTTGGAGGAATAATTCCTAGAAACTCTTTCATTTTCTTATTCCAAACTGTTGGGAGTTCGCTTACCTCTAGTTTTCCTTCAAACAATTCCTTCTCAATTTCATAGCGAAGCATAATGTGAAGATTATAAGTAAGTTCATCTGCTTCCACACGAATAAATGAAGGATGAACCGTATTGATTGCCTCGTGAAATTCTTGTAATTCAACGTTATGAAGCTGAGTGGGGAAAAATTCCTTAAGCTTTGGCAAAAAAAACTGCCAAAAGGCTGCACTTCTTCCCACCATATTTTCCAAAAAGCGAGACTGTGATTCATGAATCCCAAAGGAAGTACCAGCGCATAAGACTGTTCCCTCTAACTCTGAGCTAATTTGCTGTTCGTAAATTCCATGACCCGCCTCGTGGATCGTACCGAATAAGGCAGAAAGTACATTGTCTTCTAGATAGCGAGTTGTAATTCGAACATCTCCTGTGTTTACCGTCTGGGCGAATGGATGTACGGTTTCATCGAGTCTTCCAGCGTCCATATCAAAGCCTAATTGTGGAAGCATGTAGTGGTTAAACTCTTTTTGTTTCTCTATAGAAAATGGCTGTTTCACGATTTCAACAGGTGTCTTATGTGAGGTAGTTTTAATTTTATTTAATAGTGCTATGCTCTTCGCTCTTAAGCTAGCAAAAAGTGGATCAAGTGCTTCTACCGTTAAGCCTGGCTCAAATTCATCAAGTAAGGCATCATACGGATGCTTTTCGTACCCGTAATATTCAACGAATTTCTTTTTTATTTCTACGATTTTTTCTAAATAAGGTAGAAATAGACCATAGTCATTATTTTCTCGTGCCTCTTCCCATGCATCATTAGCATCACTGCACAAAACGGAATATTCCTTATATAAATCAGAAGGAATACTCTTTGAACGGTTATAAAAGTGTGATCGTAAACGGATTTTCGCTTTTGTTACTGTATCAAAATTCTCATTGCTTTCTGACAACTGATCTAAAAGTTCTCCCATTTCCTGAGAGATCATAAGATCAAATATTTCCGTTTGCAATGCACCGTATGCTTTTGAAAACTGAGCTCTTCCCTTTTTTGGCGCAATTACTTTTTGATCCCATGAAAGGAGACCAGCGATACTTTCTAAGTGTGAAATTTTTTCGTCCAATGCTTGAAATCTTTCAAGAGCCGTATGTAGAACCGATTGAGTCATAGCCGAACACCCCTTTAATGTTTTTAACCGACTAATCGGTTTATTTTCATTATATGGAACATTCAGAATATTATCAAGTATAAATAATCGGTCAATTTTCGCGAAAAAATGCGTAGTATCAGAAGGGTCCTTAACATACCGACAAGTCTATTTAGTGATCTTTTTTAGGAAAGACTGCTTTTGGTCCATTAAGATTGATTGGTACGGAAGCTCAGGAAATAGAATTCGTTGCATATTTGCCGCATCAATAAACGACCAAAACATGTGAGTATAAATATTAACATGGATATTTGATTTGAGCTCTCCCGCCTCTTTCCCTTCTTGTAAAATCCTTTTCACTAATTCGAACTTCAAATTTTTATGTAATTCCTCTAGAATGGCCATCATGTCAGGATTTCTAGAAGCGGATAATTGAAAATCAAGTTGAACGAAAAAGGCTTCCTTTTGCTCTTCACACATCGGTTCTAACTGAAAATAATGATCAAACAAATAGGCTATTTTTTCAAGATTTGTAGGGAGGGTCTTAATATGTGAATCGATCGGCTCAAATTCTCGGGTGACAATCCCTTTCATAAGCTCTAAGTATATTTCTTCTTTGCTTTTAAAATAGTTGTAAATCGCTCCTCTTGAAAGGCCCGAATGTTGAACAAGCTGATCCATTGACGTGATATGATATCCCTTCTTCGCAAAGCAATGCTGGGCACTCAATAATATGTGATTTCTTCTTTGTCTCTTATGTTCTTCAGATACGATTGGCATAGTACCCTCCCTTATTCCGACTTTAATTCTTCTAAATACATATCTTTTAATTCCCTTAACACATCGTAATAAGGAAAATCATCATATACTGCATGAAGATTAACTCCATCGATGATTGTCCAAAATCGTTCAGCGTAAAGGTGGGATGGAATATCTGATTTGAATTCACCCTGTTGTTGTCCTTCTTGAATAATGTCATTCACTAAAGTAACCAATTTTCTTTTTCTTTCATGAAGCTGTTGAAGAAGATCAGAATCCCTTGTACTGTGAAGATTAAATTCGTAGAAAACAACAATATATTCTAATCGATTGCGGTCAATGGGATTTGCAGATAAATAAGCATTAAACAGATAATCCATTTTACTGCTTGCTGTCCGATGTTTGGCGAAGTGTTTATGGTATTGAGTAAAGTTTTTATCTGTTGCACGTGTTAGGAGATCTAAATAGATTTCCTCCTTACTTGAAAAGTAATTGTAGATTGCTCCTTTGCTCATACCACAATGGGCAACAATATCATCCATTGTCGCCGTTTGGAAGCCTTTTTTCGCAAAGCATTCAAACGCGCTGTCTAAAATTTGTTCTTTTTTCTCCTCTTTGTACTCCTCGGAAACGATTGGCATAAGCTCCTCCTTTGTTATTTTGTTGTGATTAAATGGTGGAAACGCAAATAACTTTTAATAATCGCAAGTAAATTCTGAAAATAGCAAATAAAAAATTTTAATCGCAAGTAATTTTTTGGAATCGCAAGTAATTCCCGATAATCGCAAATAAGTTCTGATTATCGCAAAAATATTAGAAAACAACAAGTGATTTTTTAAGAAGTTTTAAAAAATCGTCCCCTCCTGCTCAGAAACAAGAGGGAAACGATCAAAAACTGCTTATAAAAGCATTAAAATATGATGAATGGCGTGAGAAACTCCGTCTTCATCATTTGATTTAGTTACATACGTAGCTTTTTCCTTTACTTCATCTGGTGCATTCTCCATGGCGACGGATGCTGTTGCGATTTCGAACATTGGTAAGTCGTTACCTCCATCACCAAATGCGTAAATTTCAGAAAATACATGATTATGCATCAAAGCATAACGCTGAATCGCTTTCCCTTTATGAGCTTCTTTTGACATGATTTCAACGTTATTGGGGAAGGAAGAAGCCAGAGTTAATTCTTCAAAACCAGATAATTGCTCCTTAACGGTTTGAATTCTCTCAAGTTCTTCATAAGAAACTACCGCAATACATTTGAAAATCTTCAAATCCTCGATTTTTAGAATATGGTCATAATCGTATGTAAGGAATAGCTCTTTTAATTCCTGGTCACTTTTGCCTCTTAACCCGGGAAGTGTACAAGGAAATCCTCCATGATTTGTATATACCAATATCCCAACAGATAGTTTTCTTAATTCAGTCAGCATTTGCTTATAGACAGGAACGGGTATCGTCGTTTCGTATAATAAGGAACCGTCCTTTCCATAAAGCGCAGATCCATTTAACGTGAGAATCGGACAGTTTAGCTCGCGAATCGCATTTACCTTCACAACATCAGCATAAGCTCGTCCTGTATTCAAGATCACCTCTACCCCTTGTTCTTGGAGCTTTCGGATCGTCTTTTCGTTTTCAGCAGATACCTCATGCTCTGAATTGAGCAAAGTACCATCTAAATCAAGAGCAACACATTTCACACACATTCACACCTAACTAAAATTAAATTTTTGTAATATTTTTTAACATATCTTATTTTTACATAAAAACGACCACCTATCAATTCGAATAGGTGGCATTTTTTTAATTATTGGATAGGAAGCCAGTTTACGCACCAAATTCCAAGTTTATTTTTAGATAATCCGAACGATAAGCCTTTTGTTTCTGCTTCTATACTAACTGAAGCAGAAGTTTCATCAATAATATGCTCAAACAAGGTTCCAACTTTTACTTGTTCTAACAAGCCTGTGCTAGGGTTTTGTTGTTTGGCAGTAAGATAATCCTCATATGTTGCGAACACTCTTAAGTATTCTTCATCGTCAATAAAAAGTGAATATTGCGTTTCATAATCCTGCAGCTCCTCCGCATAGAAGTAAAGCTGGAAAACCTCTGAAGGGGATAATCCACTTAAAGCCTGTTTGTCTTTGGTGACCTTAAATTGTTCATAGCGAACAAGAAGAACGGCTGATAGTTCCAGTTTCTGACCTTGATTCACTTGAATATGAAAAGGTGTGGATTGAACTTCAGGTTCTACCGGTAAGACAATTTCCTTTAAACCTACTGTATCTGGTAGCGTTTTTCCTTTTAGATACCTAGCCGTGTAGTTGTCAACTACGAGTGTGACTTCTCCTATATCGATGCGATTGGTTCCAAGTCCGAACACGGCTTTGAGTTTACGTTGCTCATTGGAGGTGAAAGTAAGGTCTGGATGTCTACCCTCTTCTACAGGCAATGATTGTAAGGAAAGCTTATCCGGGGTAAACAAAATTTGATCCGGGCGCTCTGAATCATCTATATCATAATATTTTAAAGTACCAGTAATTTGTGCTTCTCCTTGAAAAACAGCCTGCAATAATCCGCTTTGTTCCCTTTTTGTCCCGTCGGATGGTCCTTTATTAAGGAGGCTCCAACCATTTAACATTTCCCCATCTTGGAGGTTTGGGTAAAACTTTTCTTCATCCGCAACATTGTTGCTTTGTGTGGCTTTATTGTTGTTTTCCATATTTGTTCCAATGATTCCATCAATAAATAATAAAAATCCTGCAACAGCAATAGAAGTGACCATCTTTGGAACAAATTGTTTAGATTTTTGGCTGCTTTGTGTATCTCCAGATCGTATTTTTCGGAGAACACGTTGTTTTTCTATTTCTGTGAAAATGGATTTTTCAGAAGCTGTTGTATGAACGGCGTCTTTTACCTGTGTATGAAGGTCAGCCATGTTGTTCTCCCCTTTCATTAATTAAGAAACGTTTACATCTTTCTTTTCCTCGAAAAAGCCTTGTTTTTACCGTTGCTAAAGGAAGGCTGAGTGCATCACTAACCTCACTGTAAGTAAAATCTTGATAATAGTGGAGTAAAAAAACTTCTCTGTATTTCACAGGCATGGCCATAATGGCTTTTGCGAGCTCTGACCGCATATCTTTTTGTAAAAGCAGGTCCTCTGGTGTTGTCTCCCCACTTTGTTTAAAAAAGAATAATTTTTCATTGATTACAAGATTTCGATAATGCCAGCTCTTTAGGTAGTCGTTGCTTTTATTGATCGCTATGCTGTAGATCCATGTTTTAAAAGTTGAGCGTCGTTTGAACGATAATAGTTTCTCATAAACGGTGATAAACACTTCTTGTGTGAGATCGCTAGCAACCTCCCAGTCCTTTACATAAGAGTAGATCATTCGTTTTAACTTGGTTCCATACTCATCCATCACCATTTCGATGATTTTTTCTCGTTCATATATTCCTACAAGGGCTTGTTCTATTTCTTTTTCTAAACTCAAAATATAAGCCCCTCCTTTTTTATAAACTTACTACCTTATTTGATTTCCATGCGTTAGACGAAGAAACAAACACATCGGTTTCACTTTTTTTACTATAGCATGTAACTTTTTGTTTCTCAGATAAAATAGTTAAGCATATCCTTGTTGACGGATGTTCCCCTCCATCTATATGATGAAAGATGTACTAAATGGTAAGGGGTGGTATCACTTGAAATTGAAAATTGGTATGGTTGGGCTTGGAAATATAGCACAAAAGGCATATTTGCCTATTCTAACTAGAGAGACAGATTGGGAGTTTGTTGGTGCTTTCACCCCAAATAAGGAAAAGAGAAGTTTAATTTGTAAGCAGTACCGAATAGAGGATTTTTCAAGTGTTCATTCAGTGGCTGATGCGTGCGACGCTGTGTTTGTTCATAGTTCCACAGATACACATTTTGACATTATCTCTACTTTACTTTTAAGAGGCAAGCATGTATACGTGGATAAGCCATTAGCGGCTACTCTTGATCAAGCGGAGAAATTGGTGGAGTTGCAGCATTCATCAGGCTGTAAATTAATGGTGGGCTTTAATCGTCGTTTTGCTCCTATGTATGTGAAAGCGAAGGAACAATCAAAAGATCTTGCATGGGCGAGATTTGAGAAGCATCGTGCGAATAGTGTTGGTCCACATGATGTAGAATTTACAATGTTAGATGATTATTTGCATCTTGTGGATACAGTCCGTTGGGTGGCTGATGGTGATCTTATTCTTCAGCATGGAACCTTACATAAAAATGAAAAAAACGAGATGGTTTTTGGACAGCATACATTCTCCAAGAAAGATGGAATTCAAATGACGACAGCCATGCATCGAAATGCTGGTACGGGCTTGGAGCAACTGGAGCTTGTTACGAACGGGGCCATTATACGTGTAAAGAATATGAATGTGACTGAGAAGGAAGCTAGTGATATGATCTCTACTTCTTACCCAGGCTCTTGGGATTCTACTTTGAAACAACGCGGATTTGAAGATGCTATCCATCATTTTATTCATTGTGTTGACAATGATATAACGCCTTCAGTTGATGGTGAAGAAGCGTTAAAATCACAACAATTAGTCATGAAATTAGTAAACCCCCACTTGTGAAAATGTGGGGGTATTTCATTGAATTAATTAATCATCATCTCTGTCATCGAAAAAGTCAGTATCCATTTCTCTAATTTCTCCTGTCATGGCGTCAATTTCAAAGTCAATCTCCTTGTCACCATCTCGAATCTCAATTTCGTATTCGTTATCATCGTCAAGTTCAGCTTTAGTTACTGTACCTGGAGATTCTTTTAAGGCTATAGCAATGGCCACATCTTGGGTAATTTTCACTTCTTGAGATGTTACAGATGTGCTATTGTCTGATTTTACATTTGTTTGTGTAGGTTCTGTAGGTTGGCTAGTTGATACAACACCGGTAACAGGGTTTACCGAATCCTCCATTTTATCGATCGCTCCTACCGCGATTGCTCCACCTAGTACAACGAAGCTTACAATACCAAATAATAATACATTTCTCTTTTTCATTTTGTTTCCTCCTTACTGTTGAAACTCTTATCATAGTTCTATTTTCTCTATGTTTACTTGCCATTGCTCTTCGTGTTTGGCTAATAAAAGGAGATTATTGGTTAAATCCCTCATCCGTTCGGTTTCAGAAAGAATGGCATGAACGGATTCATCGAACACTTCTTGCCTCGCCTTCTCCCTTCTACGCAATAAATTGGCATAAGATTCAATGACTGTTAAAGGTTTTTTAAGTTCGTGAGAAGCATTACTAATAAACTCTCCTTGTTTCTGATAATTGACCTCTAATAACTCGATCATTTTATTAAATGCATCTCCCATTTGGTAAAGTTCATCATTTGTTTTCTTCGGTAAAGGAAGTCTTTTAAATTGACCATTTTTTTGTATTTCCTTCATGGTGTAAATCATGGATGTTATGGGTCTTGTAATAACATTTCCTAATAGCCTCGAAGAAATCAGGGCAGGAATGGTCGCTAATGAGGTGATAGCAATGAGAAGAAGTTTTAATATGTGAAGCATTTCATCGGTTGAGTGTAAACTGACCATTACTTGTAGATCAACAACCTCTCCATCCAGCCATACGATTGGGAGTGAGACAAAGGCAAAGGAATTTCCGTTGTTGTTAATAATTTTCTTCTCTTCTTTCCCGTAGTAGGTTGCGGATAAATTTCGTAATTCCGATTGTTGTGCTGACTCGGCTACGGCTCCTTGGCTACTTCCATCTGGTTTAACAATTTGTAGAAGGCC
This sequence comes from Bacillus coreaensis, assembly GCF_050586445.1. Taxonomy (NCBI): domain Bacteria; kingdom Bacillati; phylum Bacillota; class Bacilli; order Caryophanales; family Bacillaceae; genus Bacillus; species Bacillus coreaensis. The sequence goes on along the minus strand of NZ_JBOCCY010000003.1, from coordinate 210,696 downwards.
ATTTACGGGTACGTATGCTCGGAGAAGTTGTTGGACCGGAACAGACGCATCCGACTGGTGAATACCGGTAGTTGATTGTTTCGCTTCTTCATACACTCTGTCTATTTCACGGTTCTTCGCCATTGCGCTAAAAGAGAGATATATCGTTAATACAATAATGATTAACAGAACAATGAACATGACTGCTGTAGATAAATTAATTTTATTTTTTAGTTTCATTCTGTTTCCCTTAGAACATAACCAACGCCTCGAATTGTATGAATCAAATTCGTAGGATAGGGCTTGTCGATTTTATTTCTTAAATAGCGTATGTAAACATCAACAACGTTGGTGTCACCGTAATAATCATAACCCCAGACACCGTTTAGGAGCTGTTCGCGGCTTAGCACCTGTCGTGGGTGTTTGATGAGGTGTGATAACAACGTAAATTCTCTTGGGGTTAACTCGATACGATCTTCCCCTCTCATTACTTCGTGTGTCGTTTCGCTTAGTTTTAAATCAGAGAAAATTAGCCAGTCGGATTCCGTGATATTATCTGGAATCGGCAGCTTATTGCGTAGACACACACGAATTCTGGCTAGGAATTCTTCGATTTGAAAGGGCTTTGTCATATAATCACTTGCTCCAAGATCAAGTCCAGACACCTTATCCTCAACTGAATCTTTGGCAGTTAACATGATAACTGAAACAGTTGTCTGTGTTGAACGAATCCGTCGCAAAAGTTCAATTCCACTGATACCAGGAAGCATCACATCTAATAGAATGACGTCCCAAGAGTCTGATTGAAACATCTGAAAACCTTCTAAACCATTTAATGCCGTTTTTACTTCATAACCCTCATAGGATAGTTCCAGCTCAAGAACACGGGCAATTTTTTCTTCATCCTCAATAATTAATACCTTTGGTTTATCCATTAAAACCTCCAAAGAATGGAATTTACCGTCATTTTATCATAAATGTATGTTGTTTACTTAATTTGTGTATGGCGTGTGAAGAAGTAAGGAGAAAAGTGAATAAGATAAACCCTCCAAAACAATTGGAGGGCTAAAACGAGATGCAAAATAAATAGTAACTATTAATCTTTCAATGTTCTTAGTTCTTCGCTCCATTTTGTGGCTAACTCAGCTAGCTCAGAAACAAGTTCTTGTTTTCCTTCTTGGTATCGATGATGTTCATCGGGAAATTGGCTGGCTAGTTCCAGCTTTTTTTGCTTGTATTTGGCAGCTTGTTCCGGGTGTTGGAGTAAATACCTTTTAAAGTCTAGGTGGAAATTAATTTGTTTATCTCCTTCTTGAAAAACATGGACATGATGGGTACGATGGTCCCCACCCTTTTGAAAGAATCGCCTTCCGGGTATCCCATTTTCTCCTTTTGCTTCGTACCCGAGTTCAAGCATGGATTTGTTTAAATGGTCAACTCTGGATATGTCATGTACGACCATCAATATGTCGATGATAGGCTTGGCGTAACCAATTGTTTTAATGGAGGTGCTTCCTATATGATGAATGTCAATCATGTTATCTTGAAAGATTTGTTTGAGAAGTCCTGCCTCTTTTTCAAAAAGGTTAGCCCATTCTTCTGACCATGGTACGATATTTGTTTTACGCATAAAATGAATCCGTCCTTTTTTACGAGCTTGTAGTCATGATCCCAACAATTGAAATGATAGGGATGGAAGAAAGCAGTGCTGCACCGATAAAAAATAAAGTATTTATCATTCCTACTGATTGTTGATTCAACCGTGGAGATCCCATGATATCCCTCCTGATACGCAGAAGAGAAACCATTGCAACGACCAAGATTCCAATAATAACTACGAGTGGAACGATAACATTATTCTCAACTACCTGGCCAATTAGCGTAAATGCATAAACGATGATGAAAATAGGGATCGCTTCAGCCATTGCCACCTGAATAAAAAACTTCGTTTGCGCTGCTTGCATCGTATTCAGTTCTAGTTGGTCCCCTTTTTCTACTTTTTCTTGGACCTGCTGCATCATTTTGTTAAAGGCAAAAGAAATACCTACTACAGCTATTGCGGATGAAAGAACAAATAACCATGAAGCACTCATCTTCATCTCTCCTCTAAGTCGAAGTTAAAGGGTGCAACGAATTCTGCACCCTTTTTCCATTTTATAACTTTTCAAGCTCATACTCAATTTGATTGACTCTTTTTGCATTTCCTTCAGCCATATTATGTAATCTTGTTTTAAGCTCATGGTCTTCATGGACCGCTTCAGCGGTAATGGCGTATGTTCGTAAAAGCTGATTTTCAAGTTCAAGAGTTTCTTCTAAAGTTTGCTTTAGATTTTTTCGATTCATTGAATCTTCTCCATGGTCATAATCGTGTTTCACTCTATATTCCTCCTAGTTAGAAACTGATATTAGTATAGACATCCATAGACTACTTATACAGTATTGTCCAGCAATGCACTTAGGTAGAAGCGTGATATCTTTCTGATAGCACAGCGTAGCACCTTTCTATTTTTGGATTGTTCTTTACTTTTTCCAATAAAACGTTTATATTATCATTATCAATAGTGATAATAAATAAAAAGGAGCTAGCTTATATGAGTGAATCAAAAGCAGATGTCATCCTACACCCTGTTCGCATGAGAATCATCCAGTCTCTTGTTAGCGAGCCCTTAACTGTTCAACAAATGAAGGAAAGAATGCCTGACATTCCCCAAGCGACCCTTTATCGTCATTTAAAAAAACTATTTGAATCCAAAGTTGTGTTTGTAGTAGATGAGCAACAGATCCGGGGAACGGTAGAAAAATGGTATTCTCTTCAACCCAAGGAAATTAACTTAGGGACTGATGTCCTAGCCAACTATAATAAAGAACAATACATGGCTCTTTTCATGAAGTATATCGCTAATATTATGGCTGAATATGAACGGTACGTTTCACAGGAAAAGGTAGACTTTGTAAAGGATGGAGTTTCATTACGCCAAGCTTCCCTTTATTTATCTGACGAAGAGTTCACTTCCCTCCTTCAAGAACTCGGGCACGTGTATTCTAAAGTCCTAACGAATAAGCAAGCATCAAATAGAAGGAAACGAACATTTGCTAATATCATTATACCAGAACCAAATGAGTAGGGAGAGATGTGTATGAGAGAAACAGAGGTTGTTATTCAAAGCAAAGTTAAATTAAGTGGAAGCCTTACCCTTCCTGATCGTGTTCAGCAAAAGTCTCCTTCCATATTGATTATTCCTGGCACTGGAAAGCTGAATCGTGATGGGAAAGTAAATAAAAAGTTAGATCTTAATTTATACAAACAGCTGGCACATTTTTTTACAGAGCTTGGATTTATTACTTTACGTTATGATAAACGTGGCGTTGGAAAAAGCGAAGGTGATTATAACCGAACTGGTCTTTGGGATCTCGTGGACGATTCGCAAGCAGCTGTTCAGTTTTTAAAATCGCATGATGCTGTGGATGCAGATCAAGTGATTGTCCTTGGTCATAGTGAAGGTTGTATGATTGGAACAGCTCTAGCAGCTAGAGAACCAATCTCTGGATTGATTTTACTTGCAGGTGCCGTGGAACGTTTAGAAGAAGCGTTAAAAAGGCAACGAGAGATAGCAGCTGTGGATATGAGGAGTGCTAAAGGGTTTATTGGGTTCCTGTTACGCTTGTTTAAAACTGATAAAAAAATTGAACCTCAGGCCCAGGCCTTTATCCAAAAAGTGATGGAATCTAAAAAGGACACGATGAAGGTTCAATTTCAGACCATCAATGCAAAATGGATGCGTGAACATTTTGCCTATAATGTACGGGAGGATTTAGCTAAGGTTACTTGTCCCGTTCTTGCGATCACTGGCTCTAGGGACATTCAAGCAAACCCTGCTGTTTTAGAGGACTTAGCTAGCTTTGTTAAAGGTGATTCTGAATATTATATTGTGGAGAATATGGGTCATTCACTGAAATTTCATGCTCAGACCTCCCATATGCTAACGGCCAAGAAAGACATAATCGCTGAGTCTTCCCTCCCCCTTCATCCCGAACTAGAGAAGCTATTACGAAACTGGGTAGAGAAACAACTTTTAGAAACGAAAAATCTAAGTCACATTATCTTTTAAATATATGAAACGACCATCCTGATAAAGGAGGTCGTTTTTTATTTACGTTAATTTTGATGCTTGTGGTGGAGATTCAAACCAACCATGTTCAATCAAAATATTCGCCCCATCTTCAGCATACCGAGCAACATCTGCCATTAGGCTAGTAAAAGTTCTAAAAATATCGCTTCTCATTGAACTTGTTAAAGCCACACCATAGTTAGCGATTCCTTGAGAGTTTAAGAAATTGATTAGAGAAATCATTAGTTTTGTTGAAAATGGAGCTGTTTTGGAAGAAGTCGTACTCACGCTCCATGCACCTGGAGTGGAGATTTCCTCCTTTTTAAATATTTCACTTAATGTGTTCATATGCTTCGTTGCTATTTCTTTCCCTTTTATCATATAGGATTTGAAAGGCTCATCATCGGTTACCTGAATAAAGCCTTTCATCACCGTGAGCCCAACTTCATTCGTTAAAATATTATAAAAAATCATTGAAATTTCTTGTCCTGTCAACGGACGATGCTCCCCAAGCCATTTAGTTAAGTAACTTTGTTTTTGAACAAATTGAACCTCAATTGGGATGGGGATATAAGGTGAACGAATCCATAATCCTTTTTCGAGTAAAAGACTTCTTGCCTTATCCAACATTTCTAAAGACTCGGTATTATAGCGCTTAAACAAAGCAAATATATCTTCCCGAGCAATGGTATTCAAGGCAATGGATGAATAATTTAAGTTTCCTTTTGAAACAAACCAGTGATAATAAAGGATGAGTGGTTCTGTAAATAGTTTGCCTGCTTGTAAGTTTACATCTTGATCCGTAAAGGCAACAGGAATGGGGAATTTCTCATTATTCATAATCGTGGTGATTTCACCTTGTGCGGTCAGACAACATGCTAAAAGTTCCTTATTTAACCCTTTAATCTCATCATCTTCTACAATTTGGTCAAAATACTTTAGAATGCACATATTCATGGATAGGGACTGGTACATCGACCAAAGATAGCCTAGTTCACTTGCGGTCAAATCCATTTGCATTTTCAACTATGATCGTCCTCTCATTAAAAACTTTATTTCTTATTGTTGGCGAAACAAACGAAATTCATGAGTTTTATGTAAGCGATATAGTTGTATTTTATTCGATTTTTGATATGTCTTTCCATCCATATACAAGTTCAATTACTTCTTTCCCAGCCAATGTATCTTGTAGTCGGTCAATTTCTATCGCTCCGAGTGATTGATAAAAAAGCTTTGATGGATTCTCCTCCAATACCAATACCGTCATTGAATTAATTCCATCAATAGTGAACTGTTCAATTAACGCCTTCATGAGCTGGCGTCCAATCCCTTTCCCTTGGTACTCCTGCAGAAGGTAAATCGCATATAATTCTCCCTCATACCCTGGGTAGTCTCCCGTTCTTTCTTTCCCACCTGATGAAAAGCCAACGATCTCCCCTTGATGATTTTCAGCGACATATACATATCCGTTAGGGATTACACTTTTCCATAGTTTCTCACGACTTTCATACGTTAGTGATTGTAGGTAATCTTCTGGGAAAATATGCTTATATGTGGTTCGCCAGCTATCAACATGAACTTTGGCAATGCCCTTTGCATCCGCTTGTAAGGCTTTACGAATCATCACTCTGTCCTCTCCCCTCATGAACTTCATAATAACCCCATTATATCAAGAAACCTTTCGTTCTCGGTTATGTATTTTAATGATTAAATAGCGGATAGAACATACTAACACCAGGTGGTGATCAAGATGATGTATGAATTTTCGCATATTGAACTAAAAGAACAAGATGGTCAGCTTATAGCTACTGTACATATGAAAATAGATAAACAAAAATTGCTAACTGAGTTTAGTTCAGAAGTTGGTGAAGAAAACGAGGAATCTCTCCAAAACTCTGCAAACATCTTTGTAAAGAAGCAATACCCTGGATTAAAGATCGCAAGGGTTCTAGTTGTTTCCAGTGCTATGATTCTTGCTAACTTCCCTTCATTAAGCACTTCCGCTCACGAAGTCACTTTTAACATGAGTTATTTGTATTTTGGTAATACGAGCTCTTATATCTCTCAAGTTGATAAAACACAAGGAAACTTAAGCCAAGTGTCCCCCAGCTATTTTGATTTAAATGCAGATGCGTCTCTCAAAATTACTTCTCAATATGATCCAGCTTTTGTTACTCAAATGCACGCCCGTGGCATAAAAGTCATTCCTTTTTTGAGTAATCATTGGGACCGAACCCTAGGACGCCAGGCGCTTAGCAACCGTGAAAAATTATCTTCTCAAATCGCCGAGTTTATCGTGAAAAATAATCTTGATGGAGTTCAGGTGGATATTGAAAATGTGACAGATATTGATCGTGAAGCCTACACGGATTTGGTCCGTTTATTGCGTGAAAAACTTCCTGCAAACAAGGAGGTGTCGGTAGCAGTTGCCGCTAACCCGAACGGATGGACCAAAGGTTGGCACGGTTCTTATGACTACAAAGAGCTTTCGAAATATGCCAGTTATTTAATGATTATGGCATATGATGAAAGCTATGCCGGTGGACCTCAAGGACCGGTCGCAAGTTACAGCTGGGTGGAACGCTCCATCCAATATTCTTTGAATCAAGGAGTCGCTGCCGACAAAATCGTTCTAGGCATTCCTTTTTATGGCCGATACTGGAAAGAAGGTGAAGCAACAGGTGGTGCGGGTATTTCAAATAACCGGGTTGACGAAATGCTCGCCAAATATGGCGGTACGGTAACCTATGATGAAGCATCACAATCTCCTAAAGCAACGATTACGATTAAACCAGGAGACCCAACCATGACCATTGCCGGTAACAAACTTACAGCTGGTACGTATCATATTTGGTATGAAAATCATGAGTCGATTAAAGCGAAATTACAGTTAATTCATAAATATAATCTTAAGGGTTCGGGAAGCTGGAGCTTAGGACAAGAAAGCTCCTCCATTTGGCAATCGTATCGTACATGGTTAGCGCATGATGGACAGCTGGAAGTTTCTCCAGTTAGTGAAACTCAGCCAAAAGAGTATACAGGAAGTACATCTCCTTCTTCTGCCGTTACACATATCGTTCAATCTGGGGACACACTTTGGAAAATTGCGACCACTTACAAAATGACCGTTGATGAATTGAAAGAATGGAACCAATTAACATCAGAATCAATTTTTATTGGACAAGCTTTGAAAGTAAAAATTTCGCAAACCGAAACAGATACTCAACCACCATTAAAAAGTCAACCAGCTGCAAATACACCTGGTGCTGTTTCTGCTCCAGTACCAACAACGCCGGTACCCGCACCTGCTCCAGCACCAAAACCAGCCGTTACGCCACCCAGAGCATCGGCACCTGTCGTTGCAGCACCAGTAAAGAAATACCCAACCCTTCGTGTGGGATCAAGTGGATCAGCCGTTACGGATATGCAAAATAAATTAAAGAAAGCGGGAATTTATAAAGGAAGTGTGCATGGTAAATACGATACAAGTACCCGAAATGCGGTCATTGCCTTTCAGAAAAAATACAAGCTAAAAGCGGACGGTATCGCAGGACCTGCTACTTTATCCAAGCTTGATGCAGTAATCGCCCCAACCAAAGTGGCTACCGTATCAAAACCAGCAACAACCACTGTTAAAAAGTACCCTACCTTACGTTCTGGTTCAAAAGGTGCCGCTGTATCGGATATGCAAAACAAATTAAAGAAAAATGGTGTATACAGAGGAAATTCACATGGTTCGTATGATGCAGCAACAAGAAATGCCGTCATTGCGTTTCAAAAGAAATATAAATTAAAAGCTGATGGTATTGCAGGGCCAGCAACTCTCAGTAAATTAGATACGATAACTAAATAGGAGGATGAAGTGATGAAAAAAACGATGCATGTGTTTCTGATAATCTTGCTCGCTTTTGTGGTAAATAGCCAAAGTATTTTTGCGAAGGAAATAAAGAGCATTCAGTTACTTGGTATTGGAGCTGTGGTTCAAGATAGTCAAAACGGAGAATTTCTCATTAAAACAGAAGGATTGAAGGCCGGAGAAGGTTTTGTTGCAACACCTAAAGATCTTGATTCGAAAAACATTTTGTTTCAATTGGAATCCAAAGGATCAGGTTCGGTCATTTTAAAAATCGAAGAAACAGATGCTAGAGGCAAATTTTTAAAAGAAAAAGAATTGGAAGTCTCATTAACAAGTAATTGGAGTATAAAACAACTAGACTTTATACTTGAGAGTGAAACATCACAAGTAGATGTATTTGTATTAACAAAAGAGAAGAGGAAAACGGAATTTTCGGTAAGAAATGTGACTGTGACCGGACAATAAGGCATACAAAAGGGGTCCAGTTCTAAAGACTAGGACCCTTTCGATTATCCTACAAACTGATAATACAGTTTTTTTGCTTCTGCAATATCCTTTGTTCCATGTATAAGCACACGTCCATCTGTAAAGAAAACAAGTCGGTGATCTCCCTTCGTCAGTGATAGTAAATAATGATTTCTACTCACTTGGCCGTAGGCTTTTAATCGATCAGCTAGTGTTTCAAGATTTAACATTGTGTTGGTCGCTGGTCGAATTTGTACGGTATTTCTTCCGCATAGCACCGCTGTTTTTGTTGAGTTGCTTTTATCTAAATACGGATAGCTTGGAGTCTTTCCGCAAGACGGGCAATCATCTTTTTTCATTTTTTCTACTGAAATCGATGACGATGAATTCAGCCATAAATCAAACGAATAAAGATTGCCTCTAAGTGCTGCTAGATTTCCAGTAACTAGCTTGAGTGCTTCTGTTACTTGGTGTGCAACGACGATTTGAACTGCGGGTGAAATGATGCCTGCTGTGTCACAGGTCATTCCACCTAGAGGAATACTATCTAATAAGCATTGCAAGCATGGTGTTTTTCCAGGGATAATGGTAAGAGATAACCCATAGCTCCCCACACATGCTCCATAAATCCATGGAATGTTCGCTTTTTGTGATATATCATTGATGAGCAGTCGCGTGTCAAAATTATCGGTGGCATCTAAAATAAGATCAACCCCTACGATTAACTGCTCCATCTCCTCGATGCTTACATCCATCACGTGTGATACTACTTCCACGTCAGAGTTGATATTCTGCAGCCGTTTTTTTGCTGCCACAGCCTTTGGGATCCGATCACGAGCGTCTGATTCGCTATATAGCTGTTGGCGTTGAAGATTGCTCCATTCGACGTAGTCCCGATCAACGATGGTTAGTTTCCCTATTCCTGCTCGTGTGAGAGATTCAGCAAGTGCTGTTCCTAGTGCACCTGCTCCAATAATTAATACATGTGATTGCTGTATTTCCTTTTGACCTTCTTTTCCTATTGGTGAAAAAAGTTCTTGTCTCGAGTAACGGTCGTTCAAATCATCAACCTCCCCCAACAAAATGTACGAGTTCGATTTGATCCCCATGTTCAAGTATTGTTGATTCATAGTTTTCTTTTGCAACGATATCTTTGTTGTGTTCAACAATGACAACCTTTGGATTTAGTTCGTAAGATTCAATAAGTGTCATGATTGTATTTGTTCCTGTTTCTAACAGTGTTTCTTTTCCATTAACGTAAATAGTCATTTTCCAATCACCTCAAGTTCCTTATGATAATTGATGGCAGCTCTTACTGGATCATCCGCTCCAAAAATACCCGATAAGACAGCCACTCCACTAGCACCTGCTGTAAATACCTCCTGTATATTCGAAGGGATCATTCCACCGATGGCAATGACAGGAATAGCTACGTAGGCAGTGATTTCTTGTAAAGCATACAAACCACGAGGACGGAGTCCAGGCTTAGAATTACTTTCGAACACATGGCCAAATAGTAAGAAATCGGCACCCCTTTTTTCTTTTTCCAATGCTTCACTGAGCGAATGTACGGAGCATCCGACTCGTAACATCGGATAATGCTTTTTTACCATTAATACATCTTCGCCTCTATGGGAAAGCTGAATCCCACCTACTCCTCCAGCTAACGCTATACTTGACGATCCATTTAGTATCACTTTTGAAAGGGGGATATCAGCTTCTTTCATGCCTTGAATGAAGTGAAGAATTTCCTCTGGTGACCGATGATTCTCACGTAAATGAATATAATCCACATATGAGTGAATGTTTCGGGCAATTTTGATCATATCTGCTTTTTCTTGCTGTCCTGTTGAAATGACATGCAATTCTTTTTTCATCATACGCTCCTTATTTCATCGTATATCCACCGTCAACGATGATGGTTTGACCGGTAACAAATCGTGCCCAATTGCTAGCTAAATAAAGTGCCGTTCCAGTAATATCTTCAGGTCGGGCAATTCTCCCTAGGGGTGTCTCAGCAAGAATGACTGATTTCACTTCTTCCTTTGTTCGTTTACTTGCTTCTGTTGGGTACACTAGCCCTGGAGCAATACAATTAACGGTAATACCGAACCTTCCTAGATCAGCTGCTAAGTTTTGCGAATAGGTCATGACGGCTCCCTTGGCTGTGTTATAGTCATGGTAAGGTACAATCGGGCGATACAATAAATTGGTGGTCATATTAATGATTCGACCGAAGTTCATGTCTTTCATATGAGGTATCGTGTATTTACACATTAGATAGGTTCCCTTTAACGAACCATCGATTTGTTTTTGATAATCTTTCCACTCTACTTCCCATGCCCATTTTCTTTCTGTAGGATCAAAAAGGTATCCATGGAGGGCGTTATTAACTACGATGTCGATCCGATCAAACTCTTCAATTACCTTACTTATCAATCTTCTTACATCGTTTTCATTCGTCACATCTGCTTGAATGGCTAGACAGTCCACTCCGTATTTTTTTTGTAATTTTTCCGCCAGTATTTCTGCCTTTTCTGCATTTTTTAAATAATTGATAACTACATGACACCCTGCGGAGGCGAAGCTTTCAGCAAATGCCGCTCCAATGCCTCGGCTTGAGCCCGTGATCATACATACCCTTCCTGCTAAAGAGAGATTCACATCTACACCCCCTTATTTCAGCTGCTCAACAAGTTCGTTCGTTGTAAGGTCTTCGATATGGACCGCTTTTTGTAATAATCCCATGTCTACGTAAGAAGCTTCAACCTCTTCTAAAACAGTAAAGTCGAACATCCCGAGACCCTTGTTGTTCTTACTTGTTTGGTTTCTTATCGCAATAATCTCTTTGTTTCGTGTGACATCGGTACCGTCCACTGCATGCTTCATTGCTATATCAGCCGCCTCATCTGGGTTCTCCATCGTGTACTCTATGCTATCTTTGTAGACTTGAAGAAAGCGAATAAGCAGATCTTTCTTTTCATTAAATACTTTTTCGGAAACTACAAACACATCAGATGGAGTATTTAGAACATCTTTCACTTCAATGATATTTACTTCGCCTAAGCCCTTTTGCCTGGCATCATACAAACCGGTATCAGTAGCAGCGGTAGCAGCCACTTGCCCTTCCATCAAAGGGGCGAAATTAAGAACACCGGTTGCTGTTACCGTAATTTCCTCTTCCTTCACCCCAGCGTCATGCAATAGCACTTGTAAATTTTGATACGTACCACTTGCTAGGCTATAAACACCGACGTTTTTTCCTTTTAAATCCTCTATCGATTGGATATTGCTTTCCTTTAAGGAAACCAAGTTAAATACGTTTTCAGGATAAATATTATAAATGATCTTCAATTTTTCACCTTTTTCGGCTGCTAACAGAACGGCCTCTAGGTTTGCGAAAGCTATATCAGCATTTCCAGCCAGGATATTCTTAACCGCATCTCCTCCACCAGCTCCCGGTATGTATTCAAATGTTAGATTTTCTTTTTCAAAAAACCCTTTTTCCTCGGCCACGTATAAGTTGCTTTGTTCAACAATTGGCTTGCTCCAGGAGGCCATTCGAATCGTTTCCACTTGTTTTTCTGTTTCAGCTGGTTGGCTACTTTCCTTTGAACATCCCGTTACTATGACTGTTAATACTAGTAAAATAGGTAATAATCCTTTAAAGATTTTCACGAGTTTTTCCTCCGATAAGTTGTATATTTTCTTAAAAAAAGATGTTCGATGACAGATATCGAAGCGTACAAAAAAATGCCAATGATTGTTAATAGAATAAAGGCTGAAAATAATAAGGGCGTATCCATCATTCCTTGTGCCACGATAATTAACGCTCCCAATCCCTTATTGGCACCAATAAACTCACTAACAACTGCTCCAACCACACTAAGGACAATTGCCACCCTCATACCCGAAAGCAAGTAAGGGATAGCGGTCGGCAGCTGCAGTTTCCACAAGGTTTGCCATTTGCTAGCTTTTAATAGCTGAAAAAGGGCTAAACGGTCCTTGTCGACTACTAATAAACCCGTTATGGTACTCTCAAATAAAGGAAAGAAACTGATTAATGCTACAATCAAAATCTTTGGCGTGTATCCGTACCCAAACCATAGAATGAGAAGTGGAGCTAGAGCGACCTTTGGCATCGCTTGTGTGGCAATAATATAGGGCTTCAGAACAAGTCGAAGGGTGTTCGACTGTGCAACTAAAAGGCCTAGTCCGATTCCAATGAGAGCACCTACAAAAAATCCGCTTATAATTTCAACTAGGGTTGTGAAAATATGTGGCGTAAAATACCCACTAAGTACCAGGGTGAAAAGATTTTCTACAATCGTTGTTGGTTTGGGTAAAATTAGCGTTGATATTTTCATCACCTTTACAATCATCTCCCACAAAATAAGTAGGGAAATAAATAGTAGAGTCGAATATAGATAGATTTTCTTCATGATTGAAGCCTCTCATTCATATCTTGCTGAAAGTTGAAAAAAGACGGATCAAAACAAATAGTCTTCTGTCTTGGTCGAGTAAACGGTACTTGGTACTCTTGAAGAATTCTTCCAGGTTCCCCACCTAGAAGAATGATCCGGTCAGACAGGAAAAATGCTTCCTGCAGATCATGGGTGACAAATAATACGGTTGGTTTGTACATATCAATTAATTCATTAAGTTGAACATGCAACTGATCTCTTGTAAAAGAATCTAGGGCAGAAAATGGTTCATCCATCAAAAGGATGTGTGGTTGATCTAGTAAAGCACGTACGATTGCCACTCTTGACTGCATTCCTCCCGAGCACTCATATGGAAATTTATGAATCGCATCTGTAAGACCGACACGATCTAGCATTTCCTTTGCCTTATTCATATCCGTTTCTGTCAATTTTCTCTTTAACTGGAGTGGAAGTAAGACATTCTCCAAAATCGTCTTCCATTCTAAGAAAATGGGTTTTTGAAAAACGTATGAAAGCTCATCAACCGGTTCTTTCACCTCATGTCCACCTATAGTAATCATTCCAGTGGTAGGCTTTTGCAGTCCTGCGATCATTTGTAAAAGACTTGTTTTTCCGCAGCCACTTTTTCCAACAATGCTGATAAATTCCCCTTCCTTAATATCAAGGGAAAATTGCCGGATGGTATCTCTTTGATCTTTTTCATAGGTAAGACCGACCTCTTTTAATTGTATATATGGTGCCTGCATTTCCCTTCTCTCCTTATATTCGGTTCGGATCATACGTTTCCATTTCGATTTCTACGCTAGCCTCCACGTCGACCCAACGAACCAAATCGGCTAAATGTGGTCTGCCATCATGATGCCAACCAGGTTCTGGTTCTCCCATTCTACCTAAAAAGGTAACTCGATTGACTCCACATTGACCGAGCACTTCTATGATGGAACGAAAGTTGTTTGGAGTGCAGGCGACCCCAAAGGTCTGTAATAATCCTCGTACTTCATGTAGATAGGAAGGTACATTCTCAACGGACTGAACGGGAATCACATACACAAAGCGGTTTAATGGCGATATCGGAAACAAAGTCGCTTTCTTATCGTAAACAACCGTCCAGGAAGTACTTTCCTCGCTTTGGAAAATAGCTATTTCTTTCGTTTGAAAAGCTTGAAATTGAAAGGTTGAGCGAGTCTGAATGATCGCTTGTTTTTCCTGTTCACTTAATCTAGCTCTTGGCATTTTCACTTCATAATTATTCATTTCTTGCGCTAGCAAACTAGCAAATTCACGTACCGATACATTCCCCTTTTCCTCGACAAAAAAAACATGAGGAGAAAGACAGGCTTGCTGATCAAACTGAGAAGCATCCTTCGCTGCCCTTCTGGCAGTTTCGGTTACGAGAACGCGCTGTAGGCAGTCTTTTGCTATAAAACCCGCACTCAGTTTATGTCCGTGTGCATGAAGGTGGACATGAGGTGGAACTTTTTTTCTAATCGAATCAATGGACGTCTCGCTTCCATATGCAATCACTGCCTCTGATGAAGAGAATGCTATCTGCTCTAATTCTTCTTCTCCACCTTTCCACCAAATGATGCTGATGGATTCCGCCAAGTCCTTGTCAATCTCTCTCAATGTTTCAACAAACAGACAGGCAAACAAAGGCTCGGAGGAAGAGAGCTTCCCAAGTGTACTAGACTTAACTAAAAGACCACTCACTAAACTCCATAACGGCAAGGCAGGAACATTTCCGGAAAACACATGCGTAATGAGCTCTGGTCCATAGGCTCTTGTTAAGCCTCCCGATGATCGTGGACGAAATTCGTCAAGGACAAGTGGATTGGGGAAATCCACTTCGACCATTCTTTGCAGCTTTTCTTTACGAAACGAACGTAAATATGAATGTAAAAACACACGTATCATTTCCGAGTCATACCCGGTTATAAGTGGAAGTAGTTCTTCCGCTAGTTTTCGATAGTGATAGTTCGGGTCAAGCCAGAGTTGAATGGCCTGATCAAGGATGTTAATAATGTCATTTGTTTTGCGTCCCTGTAGCTTTCTTTGCTGTTGTCTTAGATGTAAAATGACTTGTTTCAGTTCCTCACTTGTTAGTTTTGGTACAAGTAGTGTTAGAGTATCAAACGTTCGTTCTTCATAAGAGGGTGAGATCATGCTTGGGACAAAACCGATTTTTAGTTTCATTTGCTTACTCCGTTACGAAACTGCTCTACAGCGAGGGAACAGCCCTTTGCCTCTGCCCCTTCGCTTCTTCCTAACAAGTAAAACCCATCACTTTCTTTAATCCCTAAGTCCTCCGTCATAACCCCAAGGACCGAATGGAAGTTGGCTAGATCATAATGAACGAGGATTCCTCGATTTCCATCTTGTACACACAAACCGTTTTCCGAATTGATGACTACTGTTCTTACCCAATGAGGGGCTTTTTGTTGCCCAGATCCGCTTTGATCGTAAAACTGAGAGCTTAACTCAGTCATTCCATACATGTTCACGCAATCCTCAACGGGTAAGCTACACGCTTCTGCCACCATTTGTTTAAATTGAACTGAACTCATTTCAATGGCTCGACCCTTAGACCCTCCTGTATCCATTATCCGGCTTCCTTTTGGTAGTTGAAATTGAAGGTTTTTGCCTTTCATGAACTCAACAAAATGGATAAAGGAAAACGTAGCTCCTAACAAATATACAGGAGTGTTGGTGCGTTCAGATTCTTCAATGAACGAGACAAGCTTTTCGAAATCATACGTCCCATTGCTGGCGATATATACACTCTCCTCCGTTCCGTAGTCGCGAATGGCTGTATACAAATACTGAGACAGAGAGGAATTGGGCATTTCCGATGGATGAGGAAATAGTATAGCCATTTTTACACGGTTCTTGTCCTTCATGATATTTTCTTCAAAGTGCTTTTTCATCGAGGAAGTCCACACCTCTAAATCACGGTGAAAATTTCTCCCTTGCTTTCCACTGGTCGTTCCGCTTGTTTGAAAATAAGTCTCCACCTCTTCAATCGGTGTACAAGCAATGTCCGCCTCCTTAAAAGCACCTACTGGTACAGGCGGAATTTGCTGATAGGATTGCACCATCGATGGGTGAACCTTTCTTGATCGACAAAACTTTCGGTAAATACGATTATTTTCGTACTGGTAGGCGAAGACCTGTAAAGCTAATGAATCAAATGAATCTTTTTCTTCATTTTCAATAAAAGTGAGAATTCTTTCCTTGATATTTTCATAGTGCATGATGTGGCTCTCCTTATGATGAATGTGTCAGTATTTCCCAATCTTTTACGACAGGTTGGTAGCCAAGTTCTCTTAGTGATTCCTTTACCTCAGCCACACTTCTTTTGTCCGATATTTCAAATTGACTATGTGTGTGTTCTTTATTGGCGTATCCCCCAACAACGGTTGATGAGGCAGCAGACATTTTGGTCACTCCTAATGGAAGCAAATGACGTCTTAGTTCAGCACTTTCTCTCGTTGATAGAGTCATTCCTGCACGTGGTAAAAATAAACGGGACGCTAGCATGGCTTGAACCAAATTTTTATCTGTAACATCCACCTTTGGTTGAAAGCCACCAAGATTTGGCCGAATTCGAGGAAATGACAGAGCAATATCCGTTTCAAGATAATTTTTTTGTAAATAATGACCATGAAGGCCAGTGAAAAAGACTTCCTTTCTCCACTCATCCATTCCTAGTAGTGCTCCGATATTGACGGATCTCATGCCAGCTTTGGCACCTCTTTCAGGTGCATCTAGTCGATAGCGATAATTCCGCTTCGGTCCCTTTAAGTGATGCTCTTTATAGATTTCTTCGTTGTACACTTCTTGGTACACCGTTAATCCATCAATTCCCTGGGCAACGAGTGTTCGGTACTCTTCCGTATCTAATGGCTGTATCTCAATGGATAGAGAAGAAAAATAGTTTTTCATCACATCAATCGTTTCACACAAATAATCGACTGAGGAATGGAGACGAGATTCTCCCGTTAGTAAGATAATATGTCGTAATCCCATTTTGACAAGTGCCTTCGATTCTTCTTCAATTTCAGCCAATGTCAGTTTTCTACGTGGAAAATCATTATCAATACTAAAGCTACAGTACGTACATTTGTTCACACAATAATCGGTTAAATAAAGTGGTGCGTATAATTGAATCGTACGACCAAAATGCTGTACAGTACGGTGATGAGCCTTTTGCGCCATTTCTTCTAAACAATGTTCAGCAGCTGGAGATAATAGAATTAAGAAGTCTTCTGTATGAAGTCTCTCTTTTTGCAAAACCTTTTTTACGTCTTGAGTGGTGATGGTGGAAAAAAAGTGGTCAAATGGATAATTTTTTATTTTTACAAATTCATCGTAAAATGACATTTCACTCACCTACCCTAAAAATCCTGTTAATGGAGATGACGCTTGTGCTGTCGTTGTCGTCGGTCCTACACCACTTAAATAGGCTTTCCTTCCAGCCTTGACTGCTAGATCAAAGGCGATGGCCATTTCAACTGGATCCTT
The DNA here is from genome assembly GCF_050586445.1 of Bacillus coreaensis. Classification (NCBI taxonomy): domain Bacteria; kingdom Bacillati; phylum Bacillota; class Bacilli; order Caryophanales; family Bacillaceae; genus Bacillus; species Bacillus coreaensis. The sequence goes on along the minus strand of NZ_JBOCCY010000003.1, from coordinate 193,321 downwards.
AGCTGTAGCAATGGCTGTATTTACTAGTACAGCGGCTGCCCCCATTTCCATTGCTTCTGCGGCTTCTGATGGCTTTCCAATTCCTGCATCAACAATGATTGGAAGCTCCATTTCTTCTATTAAAATTTGGATCAGTTCCTTCGTCCGAATTCCTCGATTTGAACCGATCGGAGAGCCAAGTGGCATAATGGCTGCTGCTCCAGCATTTTGCATTGCTTTTGCTGCCATTAAGTCTGGGCTCATATAAGGTAGAACGACAAACCCTTCATTTGCTAAAATCTCAGTTGCCTTAGTCGTTTCGTAATTGTCAGGAAGCAAGTACTTTTGGTCGGAAATGACCTCGATTTTAATCCAATTTCCCATACCGGCTGCTCTTGCAAGTCGGGCAATTCGAACCGCTTCGTCGGCGGTTCTCGCTCCCGACGTATTCGGAAGCAAAATCATATTTTCCGGAATGTCTTCTAGAATGTTCTCTTCTCCAGTAGCATTCAGGTCGACTCGTCTTAAAGCGACAGTAACAACCTGTGAACCGGATTGGGTTAGTGCTTCTTTCATAAGTTTGTGATTATTAAATTTGCCTGTTCCGGTGAGTAGGCGATTATGTAGCTGTGTGTTTCCAATCGTTAATAAGTCGGTCATTGTGGTTCCTCCTATTGGTTTGTTTTGGATAAATAAAAAAGACTTACCAATCTTGGCAAGCCTTCACTTTTACATAGAGCTTTTCCTCTTAATAGAGCTCATGCAAAATGATTGCTTCCCTACGTTGGTTCTAACCAAATCAGGTTCAAGGGTTGGAAAGTTTCCTCTCAGCCTTTAGGCACCCCTAGCTAATTTCAAATTTTATTTGATTCCGATTTTTGATTTGTTTCGATTGTAAGCCCAATGATTGGTTGGACCGTGACCGGATCCGATGTGTAAGTCATCCTCAATGGCTGCCTGTATAAAGTCTTTTGCCACTTGCACCGCCTGAACAACCGAGCTTCCTTTTGCGAGTTGAGCGGTTATGGCAGCGGAAAAGGTACAACCTGTGCCATGAGTATTTTTTGTGGAAATCCGACTTGAAGTAAAGGTGTGAAATTTTTCTCCATCATATAAAAGATCAATCATTTCTTCACTTCCCGGATCATGGCCGCCCTTAATCATGACAGCTTCAGCACCCATCTCATGGAGCAATTTTGCTGCTTGTTTTCGGTCATTCATCGTCTCAATTTTTATTCCTGTAAGCACCTCGGCTTCGGGAATATTTGGTGTAACGATAGTCGCGAGTGGCAGTAATTTTTCTTTTAATGCTTTTACTGCTTCGTTTTGTAAAAGTGAAGCACCACCTTTTGCAATCATCACCGGATCTACGACGATGTGTTTCATCTCATAAAATTCTATAAATCTCGCAACAGCCTCAATGGTGTCACTGTTAAATAACATCCCGGTTTTGATCGCATCTGGACGCAAATCTTCAGCAATCGATCGGAGTTGTTCTTGAATTCCTTCCAAAGGAACTGAATATACCCCCTGTACCCCTGTTGTGTTTTGTGCGGTTACGGCTGTTATCACAGACATTCCGTACACATCTAATTCTTGAAATGTTTTCAGATCGGCCTGTATGCCAGCCCCTCCACCACTATCTGAACCGGCAATGGTTAATGCTTTATTTACCATAGTGAATAACCTCTCCTTGACTAAAATTCATCAACTAATCTACGTAATAGCTTGGTATGCTCTTGAATGTGACTGGCTCGACAAATATCGGAAATAATCGCTAGGCCATTTGCTCCTACTTTCATAACGGTTTCTCCATTGGTAGAATTAATTCCACCAATTGCAACTAGAGGCAGAGAGATTCCTGCGTTACGAAATTCAGTAAAGATATCCAAGTTTTGTTGTTTTTCGGTATCCTCTTTTGAAATGGTAGGATACATCGGTCCAATTCCTAAGTAATCAGCTCCGTCTCGAACGGCTTGAAGTCCCTCTTCAATCGTGTGAGTGGATACACCAAGAATTTTGTTAGGACCGATTGTCTCTCTCACATATTTTGCATTTTCATCGTCCTGGCCAACATGAACTCCATCAGCATCAAGAGCAATAGCGAGTGGTAAATCATCATTGACGATAAATGGGACCTTATGTTCCGCGCAGAGTTCTCGCAGTTTTTTTCCAAGCTCGTACTTTCCTGTTTCTCCAAGAGAGTGGCTCCCTTTTTCTCGATATTGAAAGCACGTTATTCCACCTTCAATCGCTAAAGCTAACGTTTCTTCAGGTGTTCGATCCATGCAATCTTGACTGCCCATTATAAAATACAGTTTTAGATATTCCATTTTCCCCAATGCTCCTTACATCGTTGTGATTTTTGAATACACTTTGGCTAGATCTACCACATCGGAGGCTGAAGTAAGCATGAGTTGATTTAGAAATTCCATCTGAAAAGTGCCAACATGTTGGTCACCTGTTGCTAAAATCGCGCGCTCAGCGACTGCACCATAAAATGCTGAAGCCCCTGCCGCGGCGAGTAAATAATTTGTTTCAACACTTGCAAAAGCTCCTACAACTGATGAAAATAAGCAACCAGTCCCAGTTACTTTTGTTAGAAGAGGATGTCCGTTTGAAATGATGATCGATTCTTCTCCATTAGAGACAATATCGTCTTTTCCGGTAACCACAACTGTCATATGTAATTTTTGAGCTGCTAAAAGAGCGAGATCTGCGATATTTCCTTCACCTGTACCTGCATCAACACCGCGTGTCTGCCATTCTTCACCTACTACGTTGGCTACCTCGGCAGCATTTCCACGTAATATGCTAATATTCACTTCTGTTAGTATTCGTTTTACAGTATTTGTACGATATGTTGTTGCACCAGCTCCAACCGGATCAAGCACGACCGGTACTCCTTTTCCATTAGCAGCTTTTCCTGCAATGATCATAGCTTCTACTTCCGGTTCCCTTAATGTGCCGATATTGAGCACGAGTGAATTTGCTATGCTTACCATGTCAGCTACTTCTTCTTTGGCATAGGCCATAACTGGTGAAGCACCAAGAGCTAACAACCCATTTGCAACAAAATTAGTTACTACCACATTCGTCATATTATGAACTAACGGTGATTGTTCTCTTACTCTATCAATTAATGTTAAAAATTCATGACTCATCTTTCTTTACTCCCTTCGTATTAAAAACCTATTTTAAAACAAAAAAACCAGATTCTTATAGAACCTGGCATAGTTACGAAACAAAAAACATTCATCTTCGCAGTAACTACTTCCCTCCGCTGGTATGAGCCAGATCAGGTTCCAAGAGTCGAAAACTGGATATTGTTTTCTCTCAGCCCGAACATACGGGCCCCCCTAGTAGATTTCATATGAAACTATAATTCCATCATAGTGGAAGGTTTTTCATAACGCAACTATAAATAATTTAAATAGTAAAAAAGTTCTCTCTGTACCAACAGGAGTGAATTCTATTTAAATCGTAAATTTCCTTAAAAGATCTTTTAAATTAATGGCCATTTCATTGACTGCCTGAACGGACGAAGCGATTTCTTCCATTGTTGCCAGTTGCTCTTCAGCTGATGCAGCCACCGCATGTGAGGAATTGGAATTCACCTTTGCAATTTCTGTTAGCACTTCAATATTCGCAGTTACATATTTGGAGCTTTCCGACATCTTTTGCACATATTGATGAATAGACTGAATCGTCTTACGAATGTCTGTGATAGAGTGAGTAATTTGTGTAAATGATCTTCCTGCCTCGTTAACAGCAATTGACCCATTTTCTACTTCAAGTGTGCTCTTTTCCATCGCTTTTACAGCTTGATTTGTACCAGATTGGATTTTTAAAATAAGATCAATAATTTCGTTAGAAGAGCTCTTAGATTGTACGGCAAGCTTACGTACTTCATCAGCAACAACAGCAAAGCCTTTCCCATGTTCACCTGCCCGTGCTGCTTCAATAGCAGCATTTAAAGCGAGTAAATTAGTTTGATCCGCAATACTTGTGATCACTTTTGTTATTTGACTAATTTCCTTTGATTGACTACCAAGGTTATCAATCACTCCTGACACTTCTAAAACGGAGTCATGAATATGCGTCATTTGCTTAATCGCATGTTGTACAACTTGATTTCCGTTTTTAGACACTCCGTCAACCATATTTGCTGAAGCTTCCAGTTCTTCTGATGAAAGCGTTAGTGTTTCTTGAATCGTAGCCAATGTGTTCATTGTATGTATAGTTTCATTTACGCTTTCTAATTGTTTATGAGAGGATGCGGCCACCTCTTGAATGGAATAAGTAATACTTTCTGCCCCTTGCGCTGTTTCCTCTGAGCTTGCTGTTAAATCCTCTGCAGACGAAGAAACCTGAGTGGTTGTTTCATAGGCTTGTGAAATTAATGCTCGTAGCTCTTTTACCATTCGGTTGAAAGTAATGGTTAGCTCACCAATTTCATCATTTGATGTGACCTTCATATCAGCTTGACTAAAATCACCCTCTGCCACTTCTTGAATTCTATCTGATAAACGACGGATCGGACCATGAATAGACTTCATTAATACAAAGGCAACTAATACGGAAATACCAATAACTATTATTGTAAGAATCATTGTCCAAAGCTGAACTTGATTTCCGTTAGAAATGATTTCTTCTCCAAGCTGTTCTACGCTTTTATTTTTTTCGTCAGCTAAAGCTTTTAGTTTTGTCATCGTTTGTTCGGCTTTAAACTTTTCAGATCCAACATTTAGAAAGGCTTGACGCTTCTCTCCGCTGTCAAACACGTCAAAAGCATCCTTCATCATAACCTCATTCCATTTGACACTATCGGAAATGACCTTTTTTACTGAGTTTTCATCTTTGGTTCCTGCAACGTTATTCAATAACTTTTTTTCTAACTGTTTACTAAGCTTTACATTGCTCTCAAAGCTTTCCTTTGCCTGTGGAGAACCATCAAGCATGTACTCATTTACGAGCCGTAATCGCTCAGCCATGTAAAATCGTAAATCTTGCAGATCGTTTAATTGCTGTGATTCTTCTAGAATAAGTGATTTAGCTAATTCATTTGCCTTTTGGGTATTGATCATGGAGTAAATAGCTAGTCCACTAGAAACTAGTAACACTAGCCCGAAGCTAAGCATGATTTTTTTCCGAATACTTTGTGATTGAAATGGACTTTTTATGATTGGCAGATGCCATGTTGTATTCTTATTAATACGAATTCTTTTTTTAACCCATTTACCAATAGACTTCAATCCTTACACATCCTTCACCCGTTGTCCCATTCATTATGGCAAAGGAATATTAAGCAATTGTAAAGAGATTGTAAGTATTAATTAAATAATATAACTTTATACCTGATCCTTAAGAACTATTTTATAAAATAAAATCTAGGAAATGATGGTATTTCCTAGGCAAGCGCAGGTTATGACATTTCTCTGCAAAATTCCATATCCGACTAATCGATTAGTTAGTTTTTTGACATAAAGAGATAAAAAGATGCTTCGGGATAGACTAAATAAGATAAACGCCATCCATACTCCGTGGTTCCCAAAAACAGGTACCAAACATACAATGGCTGCTAAAAACACAAGCAAAGCGATAAAAATAGAATTTCTAACCGATTTCGCGTCCGTTGCACCAGAAAAAATGCCTTCTAGTTGTAATCCTCAAAATCCGACAAGTGGAAATAGAAACATCCAAAATAAGAATACATGAGTGGATTCTCTAACCTCGTGAATTGTCGTAAATAGTGAAACAATAAAGTCTCCAAACAAGAAGGTCAAAAGGGATAAATAAATAGCTGTGGCAAATCCCCAGGTTGCAGAAAGTGACAAGGCTCGAAAATATAGAGAGCTGTTCCTTCCTCCTAACGCTCTACCTACTAAAATGCTTGAGGCATTAGCGAATCCTCCAAAAAGATAGTCCATTACGTAATGGACTTGTAGAAGGATCGCATTTGCTGCTAATGTGAGCTCCCCCATGCTTGCTCCTTTTGAGGTGAAAATTCCAGTCATCGTGACTAAACATAATGTTCGGAGAAAATGGTCGCGATTCACAAGAAACATTTGAACTAAGGTGTCCTTCTTGATTAACGCAGCAATTGAAGGAATAAAGAAACGACTTTTATTTGTATGATAAATAATGAGCATTCCAATTAAAACCGAGGACACTTCAGCGATTAAAGTAGCAAAGGCGACGCCTGCAACCCCCATATGTAAGCCCAGAACAAAAACAATATCTAGCACAATATTTAATAGGTTCATACCAATTTGCAGGAATAACGACATTTTTACTTTTCCTAAGCCGACTAGCCATCCAATGGTTACATAGCTTAGTAGAATAAAAGGTGCACCCCAGATACGAATGAGAAAGTAAGTTTCAGTCAGAGCATTTGTTGATTCATTTCCTCCCATAAGGAGAAGAGATAATTGGATGATTGGCTTTTGAAAAAGGATGAAAATCAAACCCATGAGAATAGCAATAATCATCGGGCGATAAAGCGCAAACATAATACCTTCTTCATTTTTAGCTCCATCAGCTTGTGACGTGAAGCCACTTGTCGTTACACGTAAAAAGCCGAGCAGCCAGTACATCGAATTAAAAATAACGGCAGCAATAGCGACTCCGCCTAACGCCGTGGGGTCTTGTATTCTTCCAACGACGGCCGTATCTACCACCCCAAGTAATGGAGTAGAGACTCCAGATAAAATTAAAGGAAAAGCTAGTATAAAGTATTCGCGATGAGTACATGTATGTGAATAACGGTGAACCATTTGTCTAACGGAAGCTAAGTTCATTCCTACTCCCCTTTCTTACAGCATAGCCGCTTGTAACAACGCTTTTGTATATGAATGTCGTTCAGGAGCATATAGTTCGGATAGTTGAAAATCATCGACCAAGCACCCATTTTTCATCACAAGGATTGTATCACATAAATTGGTTACTGCTCGTATATCGTGAGAAATAAACAAAATCGACATTTGTAAGGTTTGCTGCAATGTTTTTAATAGTTCAATGATATGCACTTGGACGGACACATCTAAGCTGGCAGTTGCTTCATCACAAACTAGTAAGGAAGGTTCAATACTTATGGCCCGTGCAATACACACTCTTTGTTTTTGCCCGCCACTCAACTCATGGGGATAACGATCGACCATGGTTTTCTCTAGTCCTACAATTTCAAGCAATCTTTCTGCCTTTTCACGATTGGTATACTTTCCTGGCGGGAAATAGGAAGGCGTAAAATCTTTATAATTGTTAAGTGGCTCAAGTAAACTTTTCACAATTGGTAGTTTAGGATTTAAGGCAATACTTGAGTCTTGAAATACCATTTGGATATTTTTCCGGTAAGCACGAACGTCTGATCGTTTTTTAGGAGGGATTTGTTGTTCGTTAAATGTGATACAACCATCTTTATACGTTTCGAGACCAAGAATGAGTTTCGTGAGTGTACTTTTTCCGCTGCCGCTTTCCCCAACAATTCCAACGATTTCTCCCTTCTCTATTTGGAAGGAAACCCCTTGAAGGGCAGCGATATTGTTTGTATATACTTTGGAGACGTGTTCCACTGTTAGTAGACTCATACGGATTGAACTCCTTGATAAATGTGAGGATGATTTTCTCCTGGTAGTGACAACAAACATGAGCATAATTTTTTTGTATATGGATGTTGGTGTTCACAACGGATTTGTTCTGGTGACCCTTCCTCGACGATCCTCCCGTTTTGCATCACATAGATATAGTCGGTTCGCTTGTAGGCTTGGACGAGATCATGTGTGATAAATAAAACGGCACAGTCTGTTTCTTTTCTAACTTTCTCAATTGCATCTAACACTGCTTCCCCTGTCATAACGTCTAAAGCGGTTGTTATTTCATCACAAATCAGCAATTTTGGTTTTAGAGCTAATGCTAATCCGACCGCAACACGCTGGACTTGCCCTCCACTTAATTGGAAGGGATAGCTATGAAAGATTTGTTTGCTATTCAAATGTAATTCCTCGAGAACATGAAGAGATAATTCCCTTGCCTCTTTGTTACTTATGGAAAAGTGTGAACGAATCGCTTCTACCATCTGTTTTCCTACTTTTATAAACGGGGTAAAGCTGCCACGATAATCTTGGAAAATACTCCCTATCTCACTGCCTAGCAGTTGATGATGGTTGCTTTTATCCATGGAAAGAAGGTTCATATCTTGATAGAATACATGACCAGTAACCATCATATTAGGAGCCAACAAGCCTTGAATGGTCCTTGCGGTTATACTTTTTCCACTGCCGCTTTCACCGATCAGTGCGACCATTTCCCCTTGATTCAATTCTAAGTTGATCTCTTTTAGAAGTATCTGATTATCTTTTGTCTTTATTGATAGGTTTTGTATAAATAAAAGACTTTCCTTCACATTAGGTTCCTCCTTTTTCCCGTCTTAAAATAACCTTTTAATCCATCTCCAAGAAGATTACAACATAGAACAGTTAATAAAATAGCAATGCCTGGATAGAGCATAAGAGATGGATGCACTTGAAAGAAGGATCTTCCTTCATTCAACATGGCTCCCCATTCGGGTAATGGTGCTTGAGCACCTATTCCAATATAGGAAAAAGAAGAAATCATCAAAATGATTTTTCCTATATCAATGGCAGCCATAACGACAATCTCAGAATATATTTGTGGGATAATATGTAACCGTATGGTATGAAGGGTACTAGAATAAGAAAGCCTTGAGGCAAGAACAAACTCCTTCTGTTTCTCTTCTAACACCAAACCTCGCACAACACGAGCATAGACAATCCATTTTACGAGAACAATCGCAATTACAATATTGGTTAAGCTCGGTCCTAGGATTCCTGCTATCGCGATCGCTAAGATGAAATCAGGAAAAGCGAGAATTCCATCTATGACTCTCATAAAAAAAGCGTCTATCTTCCCGCCGATATAGCCTGATAGCAAACCGATAGGGATACCTATACACATTGCTAGCAAAATGATAAGGAGTCCTAGACCGATTGTTAATTTGGCTCCATAAACAATTCGGGCAAAAATGTCTCTCCCCATATGGTCCGTACCTAGCCAATGATGGGCTGATGAGGAACTTAGCCGGTTAGCCATATTTATATAAAACGGATCTTGTGTACCAATGAAACTTCCCAATAGAAAGATGATGGCTAAAATGGAAGCAAGAACAATCCCAAGTAACATACTGGGGTTTTGCTTGTTTTTCATACCCTTGCCTCCTTACCTTGCTGGACTTGCGGGTTAATTATCATATAAAGTAAATCAACGAGCAAATTGGTTAGTACGATTAATAAGCCGATCACAATAATAAAGCCTTGAATTAGTGGATAATCACGTTGAGTAACAGCTTGAACAATCAATTCCCCCATTCCTGGCCAAGAAAAAAGAATTTCAATCACAGATAAACCACCTAGTAAACTTCCGAGACTAAGACCGAACATCGTGACAAGGGGAATGAGACTTCCTCTTAATGCATGGAAGAATAGGATTCTACTTCTACTAATTCCCCTTGCTTTTGCTGCCTCAATATAAGGGCTTTGCAGAATGGTAATAAGCCGTTCTCTTAGCAGGGTAATATACATCGGTGCCATCGCTATTCCAAGAGTGATTGAAGGCAATACAAAATGGGCAAATGTCCCTCTCCCCATCATCGGTAACCATTGCAGTTTTAAAGAAAAGAAATACATAAGAAGTAAACCTAACCAAAAACTTGGGATGGAAGCACCAACAAGCGCAAACCAGCGGCCTATGTAATCGGGCCAACGGTTTTCATATAAAGCACTGACCACACCTAATGGAATGGAAATAAGGAAAAGAACCGTTAATCCTCCCATTGCTAAAGCAAGAGTAGCTGGTAATCGCTCTAGTATCAGCTCAGAGACTGGTTTCTTTGAGATTAAAGATTCACCCAAGTCGAATTGGGCTACATTGATGATCCAGTCACCGTATTGCTTTAGGATTGGTTCATCAAATCCATATTCCTTTTTCAGCTGCTCTTCTTTCTCTGTCGTTACTGAAACATCATCTACCTTCAGGATGGACCGTATCGGATCTCCGGGAGTGATTTTCATTAACAGGAAAGTGAAAAAGGATAAAACAAATATCATGATAAAAAGCTGAGACAGCCTTGAACCAATCATCTTCCCTACTCTTTTCAAAAATAATCACCTTCCTCATAAGAAAAGTGAAAGTGCCAAAGGACACTTTCACCCTTTTTATTCAACCTCTATTTTATTTGTTAAAATATAGTATTCTTCTGAACCTGGAGCCCAGTTTTTCACACGACTGCTGACACCTACAATAATATGAGGATGTACAACAAACGAATGAAGAACATGTTCTTGGATTAACTGAACGGCTTCTTTTTCTAACTCCACGCGCTCCTCTAAGTTACTCGTAGTATTTAGTTGTAAAATAGTGTCAGTTAGTTCCAGTACGTTAATCTGTCCAGGGTTTAATGATCCATCTGGAACATATGCAGAATTCAAGAAAAAACCACCATCACCACGAGGAGCAGTTAAATTGGAATACGTCGCAATATCCCAGTCTTCTTGCTTTTCCCATAAAAATGTATCAATATTTTCAACTGTAACAATATTGATTTTTATGCCAACATTAGCTGCTTCTGCTTGTAAATATTGAGCAATTAACGGTAATTCAGGTCTTCCTTGATACGTAGCAACGGTTAACTCAAGTGACTTTCCGTCTTTTTCGAGTGTCCCACTTGCATTTTTTACATAGCCTGCTTCCTTCAATAGTTCCTCTGCCTTCACGGGGTTAGACTTTACCACTTCTGTATCAGACGAAAAAGTAAACATGGGGTTAAAAGGACCAGTAGCTTCTGTCGCATGGCCATACATAATTTCATTCACAACGGTCGTACGGTCTAACAGTAAATCTAACGCTTTTCTGACGTTTTCTTCCTGTAATTGAGGATTGGTGGAATTGTATACAAGGAAATGGGCACGCAAGCTCTTAATCGATTCAATATGAAGGTCCTTGCTATCTTCAATGGGCTTCAGTGTTTCGGGAGGCAAGTGATATACGATATCAGCCTCTCCTGATTGAAGAGCTAACGCACGAACATTACCGTCCGAATTAAATGTGACCGTTACTTCGTCGACTTTTGCTTTACCATCCCAATACTGCTCATAGCTTACTAGTTTCATTTCAGATTCTGGTGCAAAACTTTGTACTTGAAAAGGACCAGTACCTATGGGTTTCTCACTGATATTATCAGATTCGACTTTGATGACAGAAGCATTCGTATGAATTAATTCTGATAGAAATACTGGATATTCTTCGGTGGTTTGAAACGTAATATCTTGGCCAGTAGCGGTGATGGTTGCGATTTTTAAGTTAGAGTTCATTGCTTCATTCACTTCTATTAATCTTTCAAATGATCGCTTTACTGCTTCAGCATCTAGTGAAGTTCCATCATGGAAAGTAACCCCTTCTCGAATATGAAACTTCCATGTAGTTGGATCTACTTGCTCCCAAGAGTCGGCTAACCAGGGCTGTATTTCTAGGTTTTCATCTATCTTCACTAACGTTTCTGCGATCCCTGCCCGAACGCCCATCCAATCCTGATGCGGATCCAAGGTTTTTGATGCAAAGCTAAATAACAGTTTGACAGATTTCTTATTTTCGCTTTCTTGAGAAGAAGTCGAACTGCTACTACAAGCAGATGAGAAAACAATTACGAAAATAAGGAGTATGTGGGAGATATATGACTTTTTCAAAAAGACCCATCCTTTGTACATTTTTTATAAACAGAAATCATTACGATTTAAATGTTATAAATATTGGTAAATCGAAATCATTTCAGTTTACATTACTAAACTATAATGTGTTGAATTCGTCGTGTCAATAATAAATCGTAATTTTTACGATTTAAATATAAAAAAACAGACCAACTATCATCAGTTGGTCCTTGTACTTATGATTTATTTAAACACGTCTGCTTCGCTTAAGTATCCATCTTTAATTACGGTATCACGCACGTTTTCTTTTGTGATGGCAATTGGATCTAAGAAGACTGCTGGTACATCGGTTTTTCCATTGTTAATTTGGTTATCTGTCTTTACTTCTTCCCCCTTTGCTACCATCATCGCCATTTCAGCTGATTTAGTCGCTAATAGGTTAATTGGTTTATACACAGTCATGGTTTGTAAGCCTTGAACGACACGGCGAACACCTTCCAGCTCGGCGTCCTGACCAGATACTGGAACGGTGCCAGCTATACCAACGGCAGTTAATGATTCGATTACTCCACCAGCGGTTCCATCGTTGGCGGCAATAACTGCGTTAATAGCATTTCCATTTTTACTTAGGGCGTTTTTCATATTTTCCCTTGCAATGTCTGGGTTCCAATCATCGGTATACTGATCATGAACGAGCTTCACAGTTCCGTTATCGATCAGAGGCTGTAATACCTTCATGGCTCCTTGACGGAAAAGAATCGCATTGTTGTCAGATTCTGCTCCACCGATATAAGCGAAATTTCCTGATGGAGCTTTCTTTAATATTTCAGTAGCTTGAATTTCTCCTACTTTTTCATTATCAAAGGAAATATAGTAATCAACATCGGCATTTTTTATCAGACGGTCATAGGAAACCACCTTTACACCTGCTTCATGGGCAATTTCTACAATTTCAGCTGAAATCACTGCATCGTGAGGAACGACAACTAATACGTCTACTCCCTCATCAATTAATAATTTGGCTTGTTTTATTTGCACTTCATCCAAACCGTTAGCTGCCAGTGTTTTTACTTGACCACCCAGCTTTTTAATTTCTTCTTCAAACAGTGCTTTATCTTTATACCATCTTTCGTCTTTTAACGTATCTAGTAAGAAACCAACATACGGTTTAGATTCATCGGTAATTAATTTTGAGTCGTTATTGCTTGACGCTTTCTCCCCTGAGGAACAACCTGCTGTAACAATCATAATGATTATTAAAAATAAACTTGTGAGTGACATCTTTGTAATATTCTTCATATCCTTCCTCCTTCCTAGTAAGCCATTATAGTTCGAATTTTTTGATCAAGTTGTTCATTCTTTCTACCATGCTTGTTAGCATTTTGGCACTTACAGAAATATTATCGAGTGATTGGTTTTGCTGAAGCACAGCAGCTGAAATCTCTTCCGAACCAGCTGCAGTTTCCTCTGATACGGCAGCAATATGCTCGATATTTTCACTCATCGATTGACTTGATTGCTGAACTTTATTAAAACTCTCTGAAATGTTTTTTATGCTAATCGACATATGTTCTACTTTTTCTTTAATGTCGGCAAATTGTTGACCAGTTAGCTCAATTTGTACGGTTCCTTTATTCACCTCACCGTACCCTTCGTTCAGATTATCTGCAATTTTTGATGTTTCTTCTTTAATGCTGAAAACAATGGATGCGATCCCTTCGACAGAACGGGAAACCTCTTCGGCTAATTTTCTTACTTCTGTTGCTACAACAGCAAAGCTTTTTCCTGCTTCTCCAGCTCTAGCCGCTTCAATGGATGCATTCAAAGCAAGCAAATTGGTTTGATCCGCAATCGATTTGATCACATGGACAATCTCTGTGATCGATTGAGTTTTGCTTTCTAAATTCTTTACTTGATGAACGGATTCACTTACTACATGGTTGATTTTTTTCATTTGTAGTAATGATTCTTTCATTTGATTGTCTCCACGAACGGCTACATCTAACACTTGACCGGAGAATTCTACTAAACTTTCACCTTGTGAGTTAGAATGAACGATTTCTTCATTGAATTCCTTCGTTTTTGATGCAATATTGGCTGCATTATCCGCTTGTGTACTTGCACCGTTAGCCATTTCTTCAATCGTGATAGAAACTTGTTCACTTCCTAGTTTTACTTCTTCAGATGACTCAAACAATGTGACACTTTGCTTGTCCACTTCAGCTGATAGGGTTGAGATTTCAGAAATCATTGCTCTTAAGCTTGCTGCCATCTCGTTAATAGAGTGTGAGAGCTGTCCAATTTCATCTGTCCCACGGTAGGTTAATTCCTTATTGTTGAGTCTTCCGCTAGCAATCTCATTACTTTGAACGACGATTTCTTCCAAATTTCTTTTGATTCTACGGCTTAGGGTGAAAATCATGATAAATGAAAGAACGATCGATCCGATTGACGATATGATAAGAATCAGATAAAGTCTCTCTAGTTGACTTTGTGCGGCTGATAAATCAGCTTCACTAATTTTTGTTGCGGAATCTTTTAACTCATAACCTAATTTAATGGTTTCGTTTTTCAGTTCTCGTGCTTCACTTTCTAATGTCGCAAACTCTTCTGTATTAATTTGTTGTACTTTTGGTACGATCGTACTAAAGAAATACTCGTCGAGTTTATGATTGTTCTCAATGAGCTGATTAAACGTTTCCAATTGATTGGTAGTTAGATTTTGCTTTATTCTTTTAGCAATGCTAACAAACTCTTGACTATGGTCCAAATACACATTCAACTTTGTTTCATCAGACAACAGAATGTACTCTGGAACTAGTAAATACTTTTCATGGTAAAGAGTTACCAAATTTCCAGCATCTACTGCTACTTGGTTTCTAGTCACAGTATCTTCCATTTTTTCACTCGTGTCTTTAATAAAAATTCCTGTTACTACTACAGAAATTAAAAATGCAATGGTCATAAAAGAGAAGATTACCATGTACTTTCCACCAATTTTGATGTTTGACCATTTTACCCTTCTTAACATACTACTCCCCCTAACTCAGTGATTGTTCCTAACAATCGACAAAATTCATCATTCTTTTTATCGGCATAGAAGTGTAGTTTGTTAAGTTTTCTTACAAATAATTTATTATATATGAATAAAGAACTATAAAAGCCTATTTCCATCATTTTGATAGAAACAGGCTTATATTTTTCAATATCCTTTATCAAAATCCACTGAATTCGATAAAGGTTGGTTTAATTCTATAGCGTTTAAGGTTTGAGCAAAGCATGTGATCGCTTCTTTCAGTTCGGTGACGGCAGAGATATGTGGAGTAATGGTTACGTCTTTTCTTAACCAAAGAGTTGATTCTTCTGGTAGTGGTTCAATTTCAACTACATCTAGGATCGCCGTATGTATATTCCCTGAATCGAGCGCAGTGATCAGAGCTTTTTCATCAACTGTTGCTCCTCTGCCTACGTTAATAAAACCAACTGACTTTATTTGAGAAAAAAGTTTTTTATTGAATAATTGTTTTGTGAGATGAGTCAGTGGAAGCGTACTGATGATCCAGTTGGCTTTTCCAATTATGGAAGAAACGGAGTTTATCGGAACAACGTGATGAAAATACTCCTTTTGTTTCCCACTTTCGGAGACGCCAATCACGGTGGAACCAAAATGGGCAAATGTCTTTGCTACTTCTTGGCCAATAGACCCAGTTCCAAAAATAACGATCGTAACATCTTTCAGCAACTTTGGTGTTCTCTGAATCCACTTTTTATGTTGCTGTTGTTCCTGAAATTGCTCATGATATTGTAGGTTCTTTAATAGATAACTTAAACAGTACTCACTTATTCGCTCTCCGAAGGAACAAATGGTACGGGTAAGAAGAACATCATTCTCTTTCCACCCCTCTATGTCTAGAAAATTGTTCACACCCGCATTAAAGGAATGAACCCATTTTACTTTCGATAATTCAAATTTTGCGCATGGCTTAAAACCGACGTAGGCATCTGCCCAATCTAAGTCAAGCGTGGTGATCACCTCCACAGGTAGAAAACGAAATTCCTTTCGTTTCATGTTTGGAAAATAGGTCTCAAATTCCTTCTGATACTCCCCTGCTATAAGAATGTTATGTATGTTCATACAAACCTCCGTTTCTATTTGTTTGTATTGTACTATAGCTTGATGAATAGAAATAGCTCTTTGACATTTCCTATGCTTCTTTTTCATACAGTGTAAAAACGGGGTGATTACTATGAAGAGATGGTTAAAAATTGTAATACTCGTCTATTTATCCCTTTTATTTTTCGGAAGTTTTATCGCTGTAGGAATGTTATGGACGGGAAGTATTGAACAATGGATGCCAGAGGTTTCTAAAATAGAAATCTTTTTATATTATTTCTTTGCAGGTGCAATCGGGGGTTCACTTCGTCATCTATATATGTTTTGCTCTCATTATATGAAGGGTGAATTAACGGATTATCGAAAGTGGATCATGTATATTTTTTATCCTATATTTGCTACAGGTACGGCCGTTGTGGCGGTTACCCTCATTCAAAGTGGGATCTTATTGATTCAATTTATTGAGTATGAAGATACACCATACGCGCAAATCAGCATTGCGTTTTTTGTTGGTTTTGGTTTTAATCGGTTTTTAAATAAACTAAATGCTGTATCCACTAAGTTGTTTCAACCGGAACAAGAGACGGATAAATCATCCGGTTAAGGCTCATGGAACTTTCCCATGAGTCTTTTAAAATTTACTTCGTTATCTTACCAATTTTTGCTTATAATATGGGAAACACCTAAATTATTATGAAGGGAATTTTGTAGATGAAAAAATGGGCATTTGTATCCGATTTCGATGGTACGATTTCGAAAAAAGACTTTTACTGGATGGTGATTGATAAATACTTTTTAGAAGGGAAAGATCTCTTTACTGACTGGAAGGCTGGGAAAATCAAAGATATTGATTTCCTCGCTACTGTTTTTCAAGCAATTCACCAAGAAGAAGAACATATTATTGCAGATATACATACGATTCCAATTGACGAGTATGTTCCTTCTTTTATCAAGCATGTTCAAGAAAATGGTGGAGATTTTTACATACTAAGTGCAGGTACGGATTATTACATTCATCATATTCTCAAGAAATACGACATAAAAGATGTGACGGTGTTTTCAAACGAAGGATTTTTTCACGAAAAAAATATTCATATGAAAATTGATCGTTACGATTGGAAATACTCTGAGCGATATGGGATTGATAAATCAAAGGTAATTCAAAAATTAAAGGAAGAATATGAGCTAGTGTATTTTGCTGGTGACAGTGAGCCTGACTCGCATCCTGCAGTGTTTGCTGACCTCACCTTTGCCAAGGATGCACTACAAGAGATGCTAGAGGAAAAAGGTGTTCCTTACAAAGCTGTGGAGGAGTTCACAGAAATTGAAGAATATTTAATTAATAAAGGGCTGATTTCACGATAATGCGTCAAGGTACAAATATTTCGATTCCTTCTTTATTAGAGATTAATAGTGGGATTATACATCAATTAGAATCCTACTTAGTCAAGCATGGCTTTCGTGATGCAATAATCTTTTTTGATGAATTTACGAATGAGGCTTTTGCTGAAACCATTGGGTCCTCCTTTACCAGGCTCTCTCTTGATACAAAGGTATTGAAATCTGGATTGGATATCAATGATTTGATTCAAGTATCCTTTTCGCTAAAGAACTATGATGTAGTTCTAGCTATGGGTGGTGGTGCTCTAGTCGATTATGGAAAATATATTGCGTTTGTTAGGAAGTTTCCGTTTATTAGTATTCCTACATCTGCGTCAAATGATGGATTTGCAAGCTCCAACTGTTCGATTGTGGTAAATAGCAAAAAGACGACGGTTCCAGCGCAAATTCCTTATGGAATCGTTGTGGATCTTGATATCATACAGACTGCCCCGACAAAAATGATTCTCGCAGGAATCGGTGACTTACTATCAAATATCACCGCCCTATATGATTGGGATTTTGAAGAGAAACATGGGGTTGGTTATGTTAATGCATTTGCGGCGATGCTAAGTAAAAAAGCGGTGAATAGTTTTATCCGAACACCTATGAACGATATTAAGAATCCAATATTCTTAAAAGAATTGGTAAGTTCGATGACGATGGGTGGAATTTCGACTGACATTAGTGGAAATAGTGCTCCGATTAGCGGTTCTGAGCATCTGATCTCACATGCATTAGATAAAATATCAGTTACACCACAAATGCATGGTGTTCAAGTAGGGGTTGCAACGTATATCGTAGCGAAAGTTCAGAATCATAGATACGAACGTGTGAGAAAGGTGTTTGAACGTACGGGATTTTTTGATTATGTACAATCATTATCACTACATAAAGAAGAATATCGACAAGCGATTGATTTGTCACCTTCCATGAAGCCAAATCGGTATACATTTTTACACGAAGAAAAGTATCGTGAAAAAGCCAAACAGTTGCTTGATGAAGATGAAATTTTGCAGGGATTATTTAAACAATAAAGAGGATGCATTTCTAGCACCCACTTTATTGTTGTTCTCTTTTATAAATGATATAGTCCGTGCTAACGGGTTCTTCGTCATTTTGCCGAAGAAGGAGATTGATTTGCCCTCGATGATACTGCCCGTGTAGAGCTACATGGACAAGGATATCTCTTATCGAGTTATGAAACTCCTCTCCCGTGCTATTTTTATAAATAACTATTTCCTCGATTCCTTGTTCTGTTACTCTCGATAAATAAGTCCGATAATCATAATGGTTCTTGTGAAGAAGTTCATCACAACTTTTCAATGAGAGGTCTGTCCAAATAGGGAGATGAGCACTGCTCATCCCCACCAGCCTTGTGATCCATACTCGTTCAGCTAATAAAGTGTGAGCGAATAATTTTTCTGCTTGTTTATTGGGTTCACTAAGTGAAAGTAATGTGTTGTTGATACGTACATTTGCCCAATGTAAATGATCAAACATACTTTGAATGGATTCCATTCTTCCTCCTCCTCCTAAAAGTGTCCCGCCCTATTCGTAGTGAAAATAGGGCGGGAGCAACTTTACTCTTCTTGTATCGCCTTCCAAAATTCTTTTGCCACGGCCTGATATCCTTCTATACTTAAGTGGATGTCGTTAGGGTTAGGCACATATGCCGTTTCATATTTTTTAATCACTTTTGCGGTAGGCACAAACTCATCTCCGTTGGCAGAAGCTACTTTTTCAATGGTTTGGTTCAGCGCATCTAATAATGGAAGTAAGGCAGCCTGCTCTTGCTTTGGTAAATGAGGGAATGGATTGTAGTAGCCCATGACATAGACCTTTATTCCGGGATTGATCTTATCGATTTCACTTAAAATAAGGTATAAGTTTTGGGCAATGGTGTTTAGGACAGCTGGTGCTGTGGAAGGATTTTGCTGTATCGTTTTTAAATTGGCTAACAAATCATTCGCTCCAATATCAATGGTAATAAGTTCAGCGTTTTTAATGGATTCCCTTAGTGGACCGTATTTGGAATTGGTGGGATTGAGAAGCTCACTTACGATATTGGTAGTCCTGTATCCAGGGACACCATAGTTATTTAAAGTGATTTCGTACTGTGATTGCTCATAACGATCAACTAGAAAATCTGCGTACCCTTTATCGAGTTCCCGATAAGGTGTTGCCCCAGCGGCTAACGAATCACCTAGAGCCACATAGTCGACTTGTTTACTGTCTTTTGCGAACGTTGTCATTGGTAAGGTTGCTAATAGTGACCCAATTACCAAAGAACGTAAAATTATCTTCTTGATTTTCATAACCCACTCCCCCTTATCCTTATTCTTTATAATAATTCGTGATTAAGAACAAAATTCCTATTCGTACGATAAATATTTTATTTTCTTTTTCCATTTGACCACAAAAATAAAACAAAAATCCAACTCACCCTTCATTAATCAGTGAGTTGGATTTCTTATTACTTACTTAATTCTGCCACCTGCTGTTCAGTTAATGCCCCTTCATATACATGTAAGTCATCGATTAACCCTTTATATGGTGTATCCCACCAGTTTACACCCAATCCAAAGGTTCCGTTCGTTGTTGTAAATACATTCGGGAAGCCGCCTTTGTTAAATTTCTCTTCTCCATTCACGTACACCGAGATTTGCCCTTCATTGACTGTAAAAGCGAGATGCGTCCACTCTCCAGCTGGAATCGTCATCCCTGTAACGGCATCGTACCAGGCAGTGCCAGACCAGATCATTGTTTGATTACCAACTGGTCCCATTGGAACAAGACTCACCCAATTCTTTGAATCTCTTGCCCCGAAGAATGTGGTAGTAAATGCTGTTAGCTGTTCAGGCTTTAACCAAAGTGCCACAGAATAGGAGTTGCTTGAAATCAAGCCATTTGGTAGTCGTACTCCTGAATCCCCGTTAAAAACAGCCGCATTTCCACTTTTCCCTTCTGCGTAGCTGATGTTTCCAGTCGTATTATCAATACGATTTCCAGTAACCGTTGCTGTGGCTACATAACCTAGTGAATCCGTTAAATTTCCGTTAAAGGAATAGTGTGCAATTTCTCCGCTTGCCTTTGCTGGCAGGACAGTAATGGTAAAGACTTTTGTTGTTGTTTCGCTTCCTTTTTGAATCGTTGCTGTTAATGTCGCTTCGGCAGGGTCAGAACCTGCTGCAGGACGTGTAATGATCCCTGTGTCTGTTACCACATCTGCATTTGAAGATGACCAGCTGATTAATGCATCACGAGTTCCTTCGGTTGGTAGTTCGAGATTATTAATCACAGCTGCCGTATCCCCAATATTCAGATCAGCTTCAACATCTGCGACGATTTCTTTATCTGTTTTAGATGGAACCTTGCTTCCCCAAACCGCTATTCCTTCCTGAGATAAAGCACTAAAGGTCATCACATGTGTTTCTGAGGTTGGGTCCCACTGACGTAAAAACACCCCTTTATACGTACTGCCATCAATAATCAACTCGGCTGAGTTATGATCTGTCTTTTTCCACATTCCTGTCACATCACCGGTGATTTTATTGTTTTTCGCTAGCGTAATATCAACAGTTTTCTTAATTTCTGCCGATATGTCTTTACCGTGGTTGATCATTTTGTAGTCGCCAATGAGATCTTCTCGGTATACTTTTTCTAATGTCTCACCGGCATAGCGGAAGGGTGCGACCACTGGCCAACCATCTTTATTCATAAACATTTGATGAACACGAATTTCATGCATTTCGCCTGTTTGCGGGAAACGAGTATGGAATATCAAAAAGTTTTCACCTGTTTCTGGGTCATAGTAGGCTGAGTTATGGCCTGGAGAAACATACCCCGTACCAATTCCTGTTCCTTCGTCACCGATTTTTCTATCAAAAAGGTGATTCCCCATAACTTTAACCCCATACGGTTCAATTGATTTGTCATCGAATATAGGAAGGTTAGGGTCCGCCTTAACGTTAATCATGTCATTGCCTTGTGCATCATAGTAAGGACCGTCTGGATTCTCGGAGCGAACGACACGCATATTATAGCCGCCAATTGCATCAAGACCTCCAAATGATAGATACATATAATAATAGTCGGTTTCAGGGCTGTATAATACGTAAGCGCCTTCAATTCTGCTATGATTTCCACCTAATAATTTCTTCCCATAGCCTTGGCCTGGAAAAGGCTTCCCTGTTTCAGGATCCATTTCCATAATAAAAATTCCACCGGAATACGACCCGTACATCATCCAAAGCTTTCCGTCTTTATCAAAAAATACATCTGGATCTACCGCATTTGGATGAATGGTAGCATTATAAATGGTTCCATCCTCACTCGTTTGGTCCCACATACCCGATTTTATAATAATTCCTAAATCTTTATAAGGTCCTTCTACACTGTCAGCTACCGCCACACCAAGTGCTGATCTTGGAGAGTCCCCTTTACAAGCATTGTAATACATATAAAACTTTCCATCTTCTAGCTGAATCACGTCAGCTGCCCATAAAGTATCTGATTGAGCCCATTCAAACGTCTCTTTTAACTCTTTAACCACATCTTCAAAAAGTGGATTGCTGCTACTAACTCCATTTGCTACCTGTTCCCACTTCATAAGGTCATTCGATTTAGCGGCAGCTAAATGCGAGCCGAACACATAATACGTTTCGTCTACTTTAATAACGGATGGATCATGAACAGACGCATTTTCAAAGGTTGGAGCTTCGATTGAGTCTTCTGTTGTATGTTTACTAGCTGCAAATGCAGAGATCGGAATAATTAATGAAATAGAGACTACACTCAAAAACCATTTTTGTAAAGTTCGTTTACTCATCTTTTCCTCTCGCTTTCTGAATTTGAATTCCTGGTTTCCAATAAATGTACAAAAAACCTCCTATTCGCTTCATATATGTACGTACAACCATATGAAGATTAAGCGCTTTCAACTTAACCTAAATACAGAGTACACCATGTTCCACTAAACTATCAATGTGACCAAAGAACTATATTTGTACGGTCAAGTTGGTTTTGGTATGACAATTACAATAAATATATGTACAATCAAGTTTGCAA
Source organism: Bacillus coreaensis (assembly GCF_050586445.1). NCBI lineage: Bacteria > Bacillati > Bacillota > Bacilli > Caryophanales > Bacillaceae > Bacillus > Bacillus coreaensis. The sequence goes on along the minus strand of NZ_JBOCCY010000003.1, from coordinate 171,061 downwards.
AATACTATGAAACATCTATTATGGCTTCTCCTCTTGACATAAACCACCAATTGCTTTAATATACTTCAAGTTCAAGATACTTCTGCTTTCGAAGTATTATATATAGTTCAGTGCGTATAAAGGAGAGTTTTTATGAATAGTAGAGTAACTGTCATGATTAGTATTGTACTGGCAATGCTAGTAGCATCCATAGATACAACCATCATGAACACCACCATGCCCGTTATTGCCGAGGAGCTTGGCCGATTTGATTTGTATGCATGGTCTTTTGCTTCCTATATGATTGCAAGCACCATTTTGTCCCCGGTAGCTGGAAGATTATCTGATTTGTTTGGGAGAAAGAAAGTATTTGGCTTCGGGATCTTACTTTTCTTAGCCGGTTCCCTTCTGTGTGGTATATCTGCTAATATGATACAATTGGTTATTTTCCGTGCTGTACAAGGAATGGGTGCTGGTTTTATGATGCCATTTCCAGCCATTATTGCTGGTGACCTGTTCTCCGTAGAAAAACGCGGGAAAATCCAGGCGTTATTCACCGGAATGTGGGGATTGTCAGCTGTACTTGCTCCCCTATTAGGATCTTTTTTTGTTGAAGTTTTGTCATGGAGATGGATTTTCTATATTAACCTACCCATCTGTCTGATTTCGTTTGTCACTTTATTAGCTTATAAAGAGGAATATGTACCGAAAAAAGCAAAAGTCGATTATATTGGTGCGGGACTGTTTGGAGCTAGCATTACTAGTCTGCTTCTTGTTACAGTGGTTGAGGAAAATAGATGGATCTATTGCATTGTAGGAGTGTTATTGCTTGTAGGTTTTTATTTCTTCGAGAAAAAACAAGCTTCACCGATCGTTCCATTTTCTATGTTTAAAAACAAGATGATAACGAGAATTAATTTTAATGGATTTGTTGGAAACCTAGCGCTTTTTGGTACAGCTAGTTATATTCCATTGTTCTTACAAAATATTGCTGGTCTTTCCTTATTTCTCAGTGGTGTTGCGCTTCTCGGTTCGGCTATTGGCTGGATGATGGCAGCCGTACCGGCAGGAAAATGGATATTAAAATACGGATATCGAAGATTGCTGATTATCGGTAATGCGTTTTTATTTGCATCTGGTCTTTTGTTGCTTCTTCTAGATCCAAGTCATGGTTTTTGGTTTGTATTCTTTGTTATGCTTATCCAAGGAATCGCTTTCGGGATGCTTTCTACAGTGGGAGTGATTGGAGTTCAACAACTGGTGGGAGTACATGAAAAAGGAGTATCAACGGCATTTATTATGCTCTGCCGTAACATGGGTACCGTTATAGGTGTAACGGTTATGGGTTATCTTTTAACAACAGGTGCTACCGATATGGACGGTATTCATCATTTATTCCAGTTTGGTTTTATCGGAAGTATTTTAGCTCTACTAACATCTTTCCTTATTCAAAAAAATGCAGCAGAACAATCCGCTCCAGCTGCTAAAATTGGGTAACATAAAAGGACGCTCAGGGAGCGTCCTTTTACTTGCTATGAGCGACTTTTCTCTTTTGTGATGTCTGAACTCCGTTTCCATTCCAGAAGACAACAGCTGTTGCTGCAAATAATAATATCGCGGTAACGAGGAAAACTGTCTGAATCGGGAATAAACCACCGATTGCTCCACCAAGTATCGGTCCAATCATCCCACCTAATTGGTTGGCGGTTTGGTTCAGTCCGAACGCTCTGCCACGGAAATCCTCTTCCGTTGCCTTTACCACAAGACCGTTTAATGCTGGGAATACCGCACAGAAGAAAACTCCAAACAAGAAGCGTACGATTGAGAATCCCCAAATTTCAGAAAACGCGATTTGGGCGAGCATGCCAATCCCCCCACCGAGAAGGCCAATGAACAATACTTTATGAAATCCCACTTTATCTGCCCATTTGCCCCATACAGGTGCGAACAAAGCACTCGCAATTCCAGGCAAAGAGAAAATGATTCCCGCTAATAGTGAAGTATTTTCATAGGCTCCGCCGATTTTCACCACATACAGTGGGAGAACAGGCTCAAGAATCATAATGGAACAACTGGTTATGATGGTCAGTACAATGACCATCATTAGTGGACGGTTGGACATTGCTAACTTGATATCGTTCGAGACTGATCCTCTTTCTTTACTAGGTACAAAGTTCTCTTCTGTGACCCATAAGATAATAAGAATGGTGGCAATGAATACAATTATCCCACCCGTTGCAAACGCCCATCTGTTACCAACCCACTCTGCAATGGCACCACCAATTAATGGTCCAGCAATCATACCAGAGGCTGAGGCTGTCGATATGAGCGATAACGCATAGCCTACGTGCTTGGAGGGAGTATTTGTTCCAATAAGTGCGATGGCTCCAGGAATAAAACCACTGAGTAAACCTTGTAGTATTCGAAGTACCAAAATTTGATAAGGGTTCGTGACAAAGGCCATTAAAGTGTAAATAAAGAACAGGACAATTCCAGCCCGTACAATCATTGGTTTTCTACCGTATTTATCGGCTATTCTTCCCCAGAATGGTGAGGCAATTGCCCCTGCAAAAAAGGCGGAGCTAAACAATAATCCTGACCACATTTCCGTATGGTCGTGCACACCAATTTCGATTAGAAAGATGGGTAAGAACGGAATGACCATAGAAAAACTAGCTGCTGTAAAAAAGACGCCAATCCAAAGTACCCACAAATTTCGTTTCCACGTTTCCATCCTTTGCATCTCCGTTTTTTTCATTCGCTAATGCTTTGCAAGATTTATATCTTTATATAATAACATAAAATGGAATTGTTTTCATTTCCGAAATATTCGAGGTTTAAAATAAAAAACATCCACCAAAAAGGTGAATGCTTCTATTTTATCTTATACTCCGCGCCTATTTCCCCATAAAAACGCATGTAATTGTGGCAAAACTTTTACATCGTTGAGTTCGGGATCAGCAACAGCACAATCTACTAGCCACTCGTATTTTTGTAAAAGCTTTTTCACAAGCTCATCGTTGTTTGTATTGGTGAGGTCGTCATTTCCTACTTGTAAGTAAAAAGGAATAGTAGCGTATCTTTTATGAACCATTTTCGCATACTCTAAATCAAGATCATCAAAAATAACTACTTTTACACTCACTTGATTCGCAAATTCTCCTGCTTGCAAGTTGACGAAAATGCTGTCCAACACCTCGAAATTCGTCTCCATGCCAGAGCTTGGCGGCTTAGGAGATAGAGTAAGTTCGTCAATTTGTAAAAACCAATCCTGCCAACGGCTGCCTTGTGTTTCAATCCCGATCTTGATTTGATTTTCTTTAAGTTGGCCAATAAATCCATCTAAATTTTTCAAAAGGGCGGGGTTTCCACCAGAGATCGTTACAAATGAAAAATTGTCTCCGCCGATTTCTTTAAGCTCGTGCCAAATTTCTTCTGCTGTCATCATGCGAATATCGTCTTTTGCACTTCCATCCCATGTGAAGGCTGAGTCACACCAGCTGCACGAATAATCACAGCCAGCTGTGCGGACAAACATCGTTTTTTGCCCGATGACCATGCCTTCTCCTTGAATCGTTGGACCAAAAATTTCTAACACAGGAATTTTACTCATTCCTCCATCCACTCCCTTCTTGCTTCGGCATAGCTTGTAGGAGTTTCATAGAGTTTAACAAATTCCACTCTTGCCCCATGATACAGATTTTGACGTTCTTCTGTTGAAACAGCTTCTTGCATTTTTTCATAAATCCAGACAACCATGTTTTCCGCCGTTGTATTCATCGGAGGTAGTGTTTCGTTTAAATATCTATGATCAAGAAAAATTTCAATTTCATTTTTCCAAATGTCTTTAATGTCACCAAAGTCCATCATTAAACCTCTGTCATCAACAAAGCCGCTAATTCCAAAGATCACTTTATACGTATGGCCGTGAAGGTTTTTACATTTTCCTTCATAACAGTGTAGGTGGTGTGCCGCATCAAACGTAAATTCCTTACTCACAAGCACACGTTTGGTATGATATTTTAGTTCGTTTCGTTTGATGTCTTGATCTATTTTTTGAAGATTCTCTACGATGCGAAATCCGTACATGTGTTAAAACCTCCCGTTATAAAAATCATCAAGGCCTCTTTTACGTAACACACAAGCGGGGCATTCTCCACAGCCATCAGAGATGACACCATTGTAGCAAGTTAATGTATTTTCACGAACGTAATCAAGCTTACCTAACTCATCCGCTAATGCCCAGGTTTCGGCCTTATTTAACCACATAAGCGGGGTATGGATCACAAATTGATCATCCATGGAAAGATTTAAGGTAACATTTAATGATTTAATAAAAATGTCACGGCAATCTGGGTACCCGCTAAAATCTGTTTCACAAACACCTGTTACTAAATGCTTCGCACCCACTTGACGTGCTAAAACACCAGCAAATGTTAGGAATAAGAGGTTTCTTCCTGGAACAAAAGTAGATGGAAGTTCTCCTTCTTCTCCTTCTTTTACTTCGATATCTGAGCGAGTTAACGCATTTGGTGCTAATTGATTGAGTAATGACATATCTAAAATATGGTGTCTGACACCTAATTCATTGGCTATATTTTTTGCACATTGTATTTCTAAGCTATGACGTTGGTTATAGTCAAACGTTACCGCTTCGACTTCTTTAAAGTTTTTAAGTGCCCAAAATAAACAAGTCGTGCTATCCTGTCCGCCGCTAAACACAACAATGGCTTTATCGTTTTTCAATTTGCATGCTCCTTTTTAACAGAAAAAACAGCACTACTAAGAAAGCAGTACTGTTTTCCTTAGTTTTTTAGAGAGGGTAGCTAGAACCTCTTTTTATTTATCCCTCGAGAATTATATCATATTTCGACAAAAGTGGTAGTAAATTTGTTCTTACTATCATACTTATTAATAAAACTATAAAATATGTAATCTATTTGCATAAATTTCATATATGTGTATAATATATTTTGTTATATATGGAAAATGTTTTCTAGGGTTCCGTAACAGCTTGTTGGACTGGACCGAGAGGAAACTCACAGTTTTTTCGGCTGTGTCACGGAGGGATAAAAGCCCGGGAGGTAACTGATTTTTCAGTAGCTCTCGGCTTTTTTGTTTTGTGGGAATAATAAATTTTGGAGGGATTTCTCATGAATAAGCATTGGATCATGGTGTTTATTGCTGCTTTTTTTGAGGTGTTTTGGGTGATTGGGTTAAAGCATGCCGATAATGTCTGGAGTTGGTTAGGAACAGTTATTTCGATTGCTATCAGTTTCTATGTGATGCTTCGCGCGAGCCGCGCCCTGCCTGTTGGAACGGTGTATGCAGTCTTTGTCGGATTAGGAACGGTCGGTACGGTATTGGCAGATATCTTGTTTTTTGGAGACATTTTTAAAATAGAAAAAATGCTGCTGATTCTGATTTTATTGATAGGAATCATTGGTCTTAAGATCGTCACGGGAGAAAAAGTTCTGGAAGGAGAGGAAAACTAATGGCATGGTTTGCCCTAATTTTAGCAGGTTTGTTCGAAATAGTTGGTGTGAGTTTGATCAATCAATTCAATATAAAACGAAATTGGTATTCACTAGCTTTCGTAGTTCTTGGATTTGGAGTGAGTTTCTTTCTTCTCTCATTTGCGATGGAAACGATACCGATGGGAACAGCGTATGCGATTTGGACAGGAATTGGGACTGCAGGTAGTGCTATTATCGGGATTATGTTTTATGGTGAATCGAACGATTGGAAACGTATGCTTTTTATCGCTATGGTTTTAGGGTCTGTAATTGGGTTAAAGCTAGTTTCATAAAAGGAGTAGCCTTAAAAGAAGCTACTCCTCTTTTTACTACTTAATAATTTCGTCAATAATCCCATATTCCTTCGCTTCTTCTGCGCTCATAAAATAATCTCGGTCTGTATCCCTCGCTACCTTCACCACAGGCTGGCCTGTTCGGTCGGAAATAATCTGATTGATATGTTCACGAAGTTTGATAATCCGTTTGGCTGAGATTTCGATTTCTGTTGCTTGCCCCCTCGCTCCCCCAAGAGGCTGATGAATCATAATCTCACTATTCGGGAGTGCCATCCTCTTTCCTTTTGTTCCAGCGAGTAAGAGCATCGCCCCAAAGGAAGCAGCCATCCCTGTACAGATCGTCCTTACATCTGGTTTAATGTATTGCATCGTATCATATATCGCGAACCCCGCCGAAGTGGAACCACCAGGACTATTAATATAGATAGAAATGTCTTTCTCGGGTTGATCGGCTGCTAAAAATAATAACTGTGCTACTACGTTATTAGCTACAGCATCATTAATCTCCTCACCGATCATAATAATTCGATCCTTTAATAGTCTAGAGTAAATATCGTACGAACGTTCTCCGCGATTCGATTGTTCAATTACATAAGGAATTAAACTCATATTTGTTTCCTCCTTCGTTTCACTTGCATAAAATTATGCAGCCATACAGACAGTGCATGAAGGATGATTGAAGAGAGGTGATGGTTTTTTCATACTGCAAGTTAGGGAATCATCTTTTCGTAACGAGCGAATGTTCGGAATGGAACGAATCAGTATCGACGGATTTTGAGACTTGAAAGAATCATGAAGAAGGATCTCGATTTGTTGACGTTCTTCCTCATTCCAATACTGTTCAATGAACGGATTGTGTTCTTTTTTTCCAATCCTCTGTTTTGCCCGGAAGATGGCCGCCTTTACAGCCGCTTCAGAAGTATCCAAAAGCTCTGCTATTTCCGAAAGTTGAAATTGAAAGCCTTCTTTTAAGGCAAACATAATTGCTTGTTTCGGTGTTAATTGATAAATCAGTTTTTGAATCGCTTCAAAGCGGTTAACAATTTGTTCTGTCTCGTTTTGGGATTGTTCAGGAATATCTTCAACTGTTTCTTTGTTGCGCTTTCTTATGGTGTCGATCCATTCATTATGAGCAATCTTATTCACAAGCGCGGCAGAAATCTCCGGCTGATACTTATAATGAAGCCAAGCCTTGAGGAACGATTCCTGAGCCAAATCCTCTCCATCCCATTTATTTTGGGAAATGAACTGACAATATCGTTGAAGCTTTGAATAAAGTTCCTCGATTTCTTCCGCATGTGTAAGACTAGGGTGTTCCTGAACATCCGTCTTCTTTTTCCTAACTTTACTATGCACAACCATCACTCCTTCAGCACTCTCTATCCTTTAAACGAAGAATGGAGAAATAAAGATACGGGGTCACCATCTTTTTTTTAGTTTATACGAAATGTATATGTTGGTACCACTATTTGAAACATAAAAAATGTGACTACTCTAAATCGAATAGTCACATATGAGTTCAAGGAAACAGCTTTAACTTTTTTGCTTCCTCTTCATGATTGGTCATCATTTCATCAAAAAGTTCTTCCATCGTTTTATTTTCGGTAGAAAGCCCTAATTTCTTTGCCGCTTGAAGAATTTTTGCTTCACGTACTTCATGTGCTAGCTGACGGAAATCCTTGTTATCTGTAGATATTCCCAATTCTTTTGCTTCTTTCTTGATACTGGCTTCACGAACTTCTTTGGCTAGTTCTTTGAGTTCTTTCCCCTCAGTAGAAATGCCAAGTTCCTTTGCCCTTGATTTAATGAGGGTTTCTCGGACTTCTTTTGCTAACGTGTCAATATCTTTTCCATCCGTTTTGATACCAAGCTCGTCTGCTTGTTTTTTAATAAAGGTTTCTTTTACTTCTTTAGCTAGGGTGTCAAAGTTCTTTCCCTCTGTTTTAATTCCGAGTTCTTCCGCCTTCTTTTTGATCATGGCTTCACGAACTTCTTTCGCTATCGTTTCGGATTTCTTACCCTCAGTTGAAATCCCTAACTCTTTCGCTTTTTTCTCAAGAAACTCTGGACTATGGTGGAAATGTCCCTTATGAGCATGTGCTTCCTTCGATTCCACTTCCACCTTTTCCTCTGTTGCTGCAAGTGTATGAACAGAAACAAGCAATCCAAAAACTAGAGCAACCACAAATAATCCACTGATTTTATTCACCATTTCTTTCCTCCTTCATTTTATGTTTTGTACTACAGAAGGTAGGATGTCCAGATATTATTACCAATTTATGAACAAATGATGAAAGAATCATTAAACAATTTTATACCCACTTTTCTTGACGCAACTTTCTTCCATTATCACATCAAGAATTTCTTCGGTATAGTGGTGAAAGGTTGGGTTGGATCGACTTCTAGGTCTTGGCAAATCAATATTTTTGTTCAACACTACTTCCCCTTCACCAATCACAATCACTCGGTCCGATAGAAGAACGGCTTCTTCCACATCATGCGTGACTAAAATCGCAGTGAGTCGATTCTCTTTCCATACGGACTCAATCAGGTTTTGCATTTCCATTCGAGTTAACGCGTCAAGAGCTCCAAGTGGCTCATCTAACAGTAACAGCTTTGGTTCATGGACAAGCGCCCGAGCTAGTGCTACTCGTTGCTTTTGCCCCCCTGATAAGGAAGATGGATAATGGTCTACGCGATTCTTTAAACCAACACTATTTAATACATAGGTAGCTTTCGGCTTCCAATCACCCTTTAAGCCCAAACCGACATTTTGGAGAATGGTTTTCCACGGCAGCAATCTTCCATCTTGGAACATCATTCTTGCATCATCGTTAATGGTTGTTAATCTTTCACCATTCACTTTTACATGACCCTCATTTATTTTTTCTAGACCAGCAATTATACGAAGCAGTGTACTTTTTCCGCAGCCACTTTTCCCAACGATCGAAATAAATTCTCCTTGAAAAATAGACAGGTCAATGCCTTTTAATACCGGGGTGTTGCTATACGATTTCCGAACATGATCCACATGTAATATTGGGTTAAAGTCCATACGATATCATCCTCCTTCTGTTACGATAATTGCTTCCACATCAGCCATTTTTTTTCAAAGAGTTTTGCAATCCAATCAGAGAGTTTTCCAAGTAAGGAATAGATGAGAATGCTTAACACAATCACATCCATCTGCATAAATTCTCTCGCGTTCATGGCCATATAACCAATTCCAGAATTAGCGGCGATAGTCTCGGCCACAATAAGTGTCGTCCACATCACCCCTAAAGCGTATCGAATACCTACCAAAATGGAAGATAACGCACCTGGTAAAATGACCTGAAAGAATAGCGAATATCCTTTCAAACCATAGGCTCTTCCCATTTCAATAAGTCCTTTATCAACCCCTTTGATTCCGTGGTACGTATTGATATAGATTGGAAAAAGAACTCCTAAAGCGACGAGAAACACTTTAGACACTTCATCAATTCCAAACCAAAGGATAACGAGTGGAAGTAACGCTAAATGCGGAATATTTCTAAGCATTTGAATCGAAGTATCCAATAGTAAATCCAAAGGTTTAAATAATCCATTAAATAAACCGAAAAGAAAACCTAATAACCCTCCGATCAGAAAACCAGTTAAGGCACGACCTAGACTTATAGTAATGTGGTTGATTAATTCACCTGATGCAGTAAGCTCCGCTCCAGATTGGATCACCGCTATTGGTGAAGGTAGAATGGTAGCCGGAATCATCCCGTTCATACTAAGAATCTGCCATAACCCAAGGATGAACATAGGAATCATCCAAGGAATCAGCTTTTCCCTCCATATACGATTGAACATTCCCTTTCCCTCCATTCTTATTGCTTGACTGCTTCGTTGACATCTATTTCATTAGGAATAATCTCTAATGTGTAAAACAAGTCAGCCATTTCTTGTTGTTCTTTCAAAATTTCATCATTGATGTCCTCTACCCCATACACGCGTCGTTCAACCGCTAAGGTAACAGAAGCTTCATCCATTTTTAGCTCTGTTGCAAGTAACTCAATGAGCTCCTCATGATGACTATTCGCCCAGTCCATAGAAGCATCCACTTCATTAAGAACGGCGGTAAGTGCTTCTTCTTCGTTAGTAGCGAAGTCTTCGGTAGAAACAAAAAAGTCTCGATCAGAGGTTAACCCTTCCCCATTGACCAGTAGTTTGGCATTGGCATTTACTTCAGTAGAAGATGTATAAGGATCCCACACAACCCATGCGTCCACCTGATCTTGCTCAAATGCAATCCGAGCATTTCCAGGAGTTAAATAGGCAGGTTCAATATCATTGAGAGAAAGACCAACAGATGCTAAGGCTTTGACGAGTAAATAGTGGGAACTAGAGCCTTTTGAAAAAGCGATCTTTTTCCCTTTTAATTCAGCGAGCGACGTGATCGTTGAATCATTTTTTATAAGAATTCCACTGCCTTCATACTTCGAAAACCCTGCAGCAACATATGTTAGTTGAGAACCCGCTGCCTGTGAGAAGATCGGCGGTGTGTTCCCGGTTCGACCAAAATCAATGCTTCCTGCATTTAAGGCTTCTAAAAGAGAAGGTCCATCCTGAAATTCCTTCCATTCGACCGTAAATCCTAACTCTTTTAAGCTTTCTTCTAAGGTTCCACGTGACTTTACAATAAACAAAGGTCCATTTTTTTGATAACCAATTCTAACTACCTTTTCCTCATCTGTTTCATTACTCGATTGATTGTTGCAACCGATCGTCACGAAACATAGCAGAAGTAAACTACTAAGGATCATCAGATACTTTTTATTCCTTTTCAATTTGATACACAACCTATCTATATTTTATCTCATACTTGAATGCTGGAGATTTTGAAAATATTCCACGCTTATTTCTTTTAATCTACTTCTTTGCACTTTTCCTGTTGGTCCGTGAGGGAGATCTTTAACGATGACAACTTTTGCTGGACACTTGAAGCTTGTTAGGTTTCTTTTACAATGATCCATGACCAACTGTTCCAACTCATCATTGTGATCGTGTTGATTTTGACGTATATAGGCAACGATTTCTTCCCCATAGAGATGGTGCGGGATCCCGATCACAGCCGCTTCTTTAATCATAGGAAGTTGACGTATTACGTCCTCCACCTCGTATGGACTGATTTTTTCCCCTCCGCGATTGATCATTTCTTTGATTCGACCAACGATAAATACATACCCCTCCTGGTCTACGTAGCCGAGATCGCCGGTATGAAACCAGCCTTCTCGAAAATCATCTTGGTTCAGAGCTTCCGCATACGCTGTGATGACATTTTTTCCACGAATGGTTATTTCCCCTACTTTATTAGCAGGCACTTTTCTTCCGTTAGAGTCGAAAATTTGAAGCTCTAGCCCAACTGGCCGACCAACAGATCCTAGTACTCTCTTTTTTGGTGGAAGTGGATTTACGCATATCTGACTCGCCGCTTCTGTCATTCCATACGATTGAATTAAAGGAATACCAAATCGTTGTTCAAATCGTTTCGCATGAATCATTGGTAGCTGTGCTGAGGCGGAACGGATAAATCGAAAATGAGTGGGAATTTCTTTCGGCTTTGGTTTTTCTAGTAAAATCCCTATTATCGCAGGTACGGCTGATACCCATGTGATCTGAAACTCAGAGATGACCTTCCAAAACTTTGTTGCACTGAACTTCTCTTCAAGAACGATTTTTCCATGTGATAAAATGGTCGAAAGAACGGCTACCACTTGGGCATTAATATGAAATAATGGCAAAAAGCAGTAGGTTGTATCTGTTGGTTGAAGCGCATGAGACATGATAATATTTTTGGCCGTCTCCAGAATTTGTCTATGAGTTAATCCAACTGCTTTTGGAACGCCCGTCGTTCCTGATGTATATAAAAGGATCGCAATGGAATTTTCTTCTGTATTGGATTCACGCTGGTGTGGTTGAGGTAAATCTTTAAAATCAAAGAAGGTGTAAACGTCGTAGTCCACACGGCAAAAGGAGTCGAGTGGAATCCTCTTCACCTCTTCTTTTAATAAAAAGTTTGTATACTCTGGTTTGATAAATCCAAATACCGGCTTGCTTCTTTCAATGAAAGAAAGAAATTCAATCTCTGGCATGTTGGGATGCATCGGTACAACGACCGCACCGTAATCGATGATTCCTAGAAAAATAGAAATAAATTGATACGAGTTTGGTAGGCCGACAAGGACACGATCTCCTTTGGAGACACCCGCTGTGATCAAATAATCTTGAACTTTTGCCATCTCCCATTGCAATTCTCTCGTTGTATACCAGGTTTCTTTCTCATGTAAAATGGGCCTATTTTGTAGTAACGCTTCTTGTATTAGTTGTGTTAGTTTTGACATTTGACTCCACTCCTATCTAAATTCTTACAGTTGTTCCCGTGCCTTCACCATTTTTGGCCCACGTGGAAGTTTGGACTTTTTACCAACCACATAAGATACGATGGGGGTTTTGTTCAACATGTACGAAAGGATCATGGATGTAGCATATACAAACACAATCGAAGACGGAAGAACAAACACATACATCCACTTTGCTTCAGAGAACAGTGGCACCATTTGCTTAACCATAAACAGTGGAAACGGTTGGACGAGAAACATACCAAAGGAACAACTAGACGCAAACATAATAAATTGGGTGAACTTTTCCCATTTTGGTTCGTTGCGAACACTTGCCCACTTCCTGCCGTAAATCAATAGAATGGCAATCACTAGAAAGCTATATGGAAGGAAGATCGGTTGCTGTGGTGACTGTGCCCTTTTATCACTTTCCAAAAGAATGAAGCGATTAAAATAGTAATACACCCACATAATGACGACTCCAGCAACTAATAGAAACAGAATCGTCTTTTTATGTTGTTCGAGAAACGCACATATTTTTTCATAGTGACAAGCCACCATTCCCCCTGCCACAAACCAACATTGGTACGAAAACACAAATACACCGTAATGAGAAAGCAAATAGGGCCAATCGCTTGTATCAAGATGAGGAATTCCTAGCTTATAAAAGGTTGTTAACAGTACCTGAAAAATCACACTTCCAACAAATAGCTGCAAATGCCATTTTTCATACCTTTTTAGCAAAGCTAGTAAAAACGGAAACACGAGATAAAACTGGAAACTTACTAAAACAAAATAAATATAAAACTCATCACCTTGTAGCAATGAATTCATAAGTTCCACTAAAAAAGCTGAGATGGATCCGTCAAAATCAATGCTGTACGTCCCTCGAAACAATAGATAAACAATATTCCAAAAGACATACGGAATGGCGATCAATGATAATCTTTTTTTCCAAAAGGTAAAAAGTTGAAGTTCCTTATGATAATACGTTAGAAACAAGACAAAGCCCGTGATGAACATAAAGGCAAGTCTTGTCACTTTCATCGAGGAATGGAAGGCAGACATGGACAGAAAGGGAATGGTCCAATCATCAAATTGTTGATTAAAAATCGTCATCGTATGTACAGATAAAACCCCCAGCATGATGAACGTTCGCATAAAATCAACTTCATATACATGTGTCTTCTTCACCTAATCTAAGTCCCTCCTTATCTAGAAAGTTTGTACTATCTTATTTAAAAGGATAAATATGACGATTTTGTTACCATTTATGTAACAAAGTAGGTAGAATGCGAAAAGGTGAACCTGGTGGCTCACCTTTTTAAATGGTTATCAAAAAATTGCTGTACGGTCTTTAATATTTCCGGCTGTGAAAATCCTCCGTGACCTGCGCCTTTGATTTTAATCATAGTTGCTTCTACATTTGCTTTTCTTAAGGCTTCGAATAAAAGGACGCTTTGATTGTAAGGAACCCTACGATCTTTGTCACCATGCATAATTAAAAATGGTGGATCATCCTTGGTTATATATGTGATGGGGTTGGCGCGTTTCACTTTTTCCTTGTTTTCTTGAAGAGGTCCGCCAATGAGGACTGATTCTGGTGAGTGCGGTGAGTCAAAATCAACATCAGCGGGATATTTACTCATCTGTAACATATCTGTCGGTCCATACCAATCGACTACGGCTTGCACGGAGCTTGACTCGTTCAAGTATTCACCATCGCCTTCTAGTTCACGGACTTCTCCTGTGGTCCCTAGTAAAGCAGCTAGGTGGCCACCGGAGGAGTTGCCCCAAACACCGATTCGATTGGGGTTAATATTGTATTGGGCTGCATGCGCGCGTAAGTAACGTACGGCGTTTTTTATATCGTATAGCTGGGTCGGGAATTTTCCTTCATGACTGGTTCGATGCTCGATGCTTGCCACCACATAGCCATCTTGGGCGAACATCACTAATTGGGGGATGAACTCGAAGGTCTTTTGAGGATGATGGAATCCCCAGCCCCCTCCCTTTATAAACACGATTAGCGGACGAGGTTTTGATTTTTGTTTTGATATCAGGACGTGCATATGTAAGGGTTTGACCTCCGTCTTGGCGTAGACGATATTTGCTTGAAGATGCACTCCGTTATAGGCTGACTTTTTCGTTGGAATGGTTTGAATGTCATCGTTATTTTCAGCATAAGAGCTGCAAGTAGTTAAATTTGTTATGGCGACGATGATTAATAAAAGAATGCTTTTTTTCATGTGATCAACTCGTTTTGGTTATTTGGATTGATGAAGGTGGTGCTCGTGTTTGGTATGGGAATGAATGCGTCATTCAGACTGTGAATTGGTTGGTAATGCAGTTGCTGTGTGAATCAGGCTCTCATTTGGACTGTGAATGGGTTTGCGTTGCTGCTACTGTCCGAATCAGGCTGTCATTTGGACTCGAAATTAGTTGGTGAAGCCGTCGCTGTCTGAATCAGGCTCCCATTTGGACTCTGAATTGGATTGTGTTGTTGTTGCTGTCCAAATCAGACCGTCATTCGGACTCTGAATTAGTTGGTGAAGCCGTCGCTTTCCGAATCAGGCTCTCATTCGGACTCTGAATTAGTTGGTGAAGCCGTCGCTTTCCGAATCAGGCTCTCATTTGGACTGTGAATTAGTTTGCGATGTTGTTGCTGTCCAAATCAGACCGTCATTTGGACTCTGAATTACTTGGAGCTGCCGTTGCTGTCTGAATCAGACTGTCATTTGGACTCTGAATTGGATGGTGTTGCCGTTACTGCGAATTAGGTCTTCATTCACACTCTAAACTGCTTTATTTTATTAAATTAACCAATTTATTCTATTTTATGATGGCAAGAATAACCCTTATAGTTGGTAAAACGATTGATTTGCGTTATCCTTAGAGTGAAAAAATAATAAAGGCAGGGAAATTTATGGATCAAATTATGTTTATTGAAACAGGAATGGGGATTGATGTTCACGGGCAAAACGTGACGAAGGCAGCAATTCGCGCGGTACAAAATGCAATTCACTTTAACTCAATGCCTGGCATTCGCACGGTTCTTCCGGAGAATAAGTTGGAGAATATGAAGGTGAATGTCAAATTGGCGGTTCCTGGTGACAAAGAGCTACTAGATATTGAAGCGGTGAAGGCCGTCCTTCCATATGGAGAGGTGACTGTACAGGTTCAAGACGGTGGAATGTTAACGACAAGTGGAATCGTTCTTCCTGATAAAGAAGATAAAAATGATTTAATGTACATAGTTGTGGCAGCTGTTGAGGTTGGATATTAATAGATATTATAGGGCGGAAAATTGCTTTCCGCCCCTTTTTGGTTTACCTCTGTGCAGGTGAAAGTGATTGTTCTGTAGGATAGATCTTTGTAAAAATCAAGCGAACAGCTGGACCGACAATAATAAGCTGTAGTGGCAAGGCTGCAATAAAATTGAAACCTACCCCTTTCACATACGCGCTTGGAAGCTCGGTGCTAACTCCAACATTCATGATGGCCCCATACAGAGACATTAACAAAACCATGCCGGTTACCATAAAAAATGACATAAATAGAATCTTTTTAATTAATGGATCTCCCTGTTTAACGACTTTGGTTACTACGGATTTTGATAGTTTTCCTACTACAAAAATATCTAATAATAATCCAACTATAAATGCTGGAATAAATCCAATGATTACATCAATCCATACAGTAGAAGTAAATCCTTTTAATAATAATACATTGTAGATGCTCATCCCTAATACCATACAAGCGCAAGTAAGGGTTGTGAACACCAGTTGTTCCTGTTTATTTTTCCCCACTCTTTTCCTCTCCTTTTCCAAACGTAAACTTAGTTGACGGTTTATTTTAACTTGATATTCGCGTTATTGTCAACTGTGTTGACGGTTTTGGTAGCGCGGTATTTTTAAAAAAATGTTACAATGGAAGGAATAACATACCATAGGAGAATAAAATGAGTGAATTGAATTTGTTCGGATTAATTGATTTAGTCAGTGATAAACACGCCGAGCTTAGAGGAGAGGTCCGTCAGCGCTGGATCCAAAATGGAAATGAAGATGTCACCCCACAAGAGTACTACTTAATGACAAGGCTAGAACTACACCAGGAATTAACCATTGCCGAAACAGCTAGAAAAATGAATATTTCCAGACAAGCCGCCCATAAATGTGCAAAGGGCTTAATTGAAAAAAGACTGATTGTAGCAGAAACATCTGAAGATAATTTGCGTGAAAAATTGTTGCGATTAACGAGTAAAGGCTTAGAAAGTTGCAAAGAAATGACAGAGATTAAAGAAGAAATTGAAAAAGAAATCGCTGACTCTTTGGGGCAAGAAAAAGTCAAACTCTTAAAGGACATATTAAAAGCTAACTGGTATAGAAGCTGAATTCCACTTCCTACTAGTTAGCTTATTGATTAAAATTCGATTCCTTTTACTGCTGGAATGCCTTCCTCATAATAATGTTTGACCTCTTTCATCTCGGTAACAAGATCGGCTAGCTCCAAAATTTCCTGTCGAGCCGAGCGGCCTGTAATTACGAGGTGCATAGCTTCAGGACGATGTTTGATCAGTTGGATAACTTCTTCAACTGGAAGAACATCCCCAATCGGAAACTTTTCGATAGCAAGTGCGTTATTGAGCTCGTCTAGAATCACGACATCGTATTCCTCGCTGTAAACCTTTTCCTTTGTGATTTCCCAAGCTTTTCTCAACGCCTCCCGATGCTCTTCTGGCGTTTTCGTCCATGTAAAGCCAATACCGAGTTGCTGCATCTCTATTCCTATTTGGTCAAACATGATTTTTTCCCCATAGGTTCGGATGGGAGACTTGATAAATTGAAGAACTAAGACACGTTTTCCTCGGCCTTTTGCCCGAACAGCTAGACCGAGAGCAGCTGTGGTTTTGCCCTTTCCGTTTCCGGTATAGATGAGAGTTAATCCATGTTGAGACAATTTGTACCCTCCTTTTGTGATGAGTTTTCGTTTTGTTTGGATATTTTCGTGTTATCTGGATTTCATGGGCACTAATTCTGTATTTGGCTTCTTCGTCCTCTATATTTATTGCTTAGCCCAAGATCCCTTATGCCCTCTACACTGCGATATCCAGTTTTCTACTAATTCCGTGCAGGAGCCGAAATGCAAATGCGTATAGCCGGCAACTAGATTTCTTGTTAGGAAACCTTCCTTTTTCATTCCACGCATGCCTTTGGTTTGATAAGCTGGAGGTAGCTTTGAGGTCGGATGAAAAGTAGAGTAGTGAAACTCGTGCCCCTTTGCTCCTAGATCTCCTTGAAACAGAAAGTTCCCTTCTTCTCCGGTGATTTCCCTATAACCAAGTGCAGCTAGATTTTTGTGCATTTTAACGACCCCAGGAATCAAGCCAACCATCGGAAAACTTTCCCCTTCTGTGGTTTCAATCGCATCTGTTAAATACATAAAACCTCCACATTCGGCCAAAGTTGGCAGGCCGTTTTCTATCGCGTGTTTAATAGAATACTTGACCTCTTCCAACTCGGTTAACTCTTGTGCGAACTCTTCAGGGAATCCTCCTCCGAGGTATAGACCATCTATCTGTTCTGGGAGTGATTCTCCCTTCAACGGAGAAAACTCCACTAATTCTGCTCCATACGATTCAAGCAATTCCAAGTTTTCCTGGTAATAAAAATTGAAAGCAGCATCTCTTGCAATAGCAATTCGTATATCTTTGGCCTTAGTTCTTCCAAGCTGTTCTTCTTGAAGCACAAGCTCAGGAGCTAATGCTAGTTCGTAAAGCTTGTCAACATCAATCGTTTCAAGCACAAAATCTCCTAGCTTTTGAAAAAATGGTTCTAGCTCTCCTCGTTCGATGGAAGGAATTAATCCAAGATGTCTTTCGGGAATAGTTAATTCATCCTCCCTTTTTAAGTAACCAATCACAGGAATCCCGCACTCTTGTTCGACTGCTGCTTTGACTAATTTGTAATGTCCAACGCTTCCCACTCGGTTCGCAATGACAGCTACGATATTCACGTCATCACTAAAAGCTTGGAACCCTTTTACGATGGCAGCAGCGCTACGGGCCATGCTCGCACAATTAACAACCAGAACAACAGGACTTTTTGTAATCACACTAATCTCTGCCGTCGTGCCATCATTTGAAGTAGGGCTTTTCCCATCATAAAACCCCATAACTCCCTCGATAATCGAGATATCGGCTCCTTTGCTGCCTCGAACAGCGATCTCTTTTACAAGCTCGTGGTTGAGCATCCAGCTATCCAAATTTCTAGAGGGCCTTCCGGTTACAGCTGTATGATAGGTCGGATCGATGTAATCAGGTCCACATTTAAATCCTTGAACAACTAACCCTTTTTTCTTAAAAGCTGACATCAGTCCGATGGTTAATGTCGTTTTCCCGACACCACTCCCTGTTCCAGCAATGACTAATCTCCTTTTTGACATGTTATGTCCTCCTTTCTATTAGTAGTGAATTAGTGCAACAGAAATGGTGACATTTCCTGATTTTTTCTTCTCAAGTATGGGTTTCGATGCTCCAGAGTAAAGCAAGCAAGCGGGTTCACTCACTCCGTACGCTCCTGTAAACTTATAAACCGTATCTGACGGACTGGCGATAGGTACGTTATTAAGCTGTTCAGGAGAATAGGTAACGAATTCCCACCCGTATTGATCAGTGATCTCTATTAACCCTTGCTCGTCTTTTTTCAAATCAATCGAGCAAATCGCCTTCACACTTTTTATAGAATAACGAAGCTCAGCCAATGTTTCTTGAATCACTGACTCGATTTCTTCCTTTGACGTCCCACGATTACAGCCAATACCTAAAGCAATGACCTTGGGGCGGTACAGTACACCATTATCCAAGATAGCTTGATCCTCTTTATCTAGTAATCGATGCGTAATTACAAGTGCTGCCTGAGGCTTGGTACCTAATGCTTCTGAGATACTAGAAAACACCTTGATTTTTTCTGGGAGTGGCCGATCATACGTCCACCAGCCCTTTTCTCCTGATTCCTGGACTACGGCGACTGATTCCTCGTTCACCACCGATGCGCTTACAGGTGTTAGCTTCTCTGCAGATTCCCACACCCAACCAAATCGTTTTCCGAACAAATCAACAGGAATGGTTTTTTGTACATCAGAGGCAGTGGTAATCACCGGACGAGCATCTAAAATTGCAGCTACTTCCTTTGTTAGCTCATTTGCTCCGCCTATATGCCCGGATAAAACACTAATCACGTGCTCTGCTTTATCATCTATTACGACTACGGCAGGGTCAACCTTTTTATCTACTAAAAGTGGAGCAATCATTCGAACCACTGCCCCTAAGGAGACAATGATGATCAAACCTTTATACGCCTGAAATAAAGAAGGAAATAGAAGACGAACGCTTCCGGAAAACATCTGTATTCCTCGGTCCTGTTCGTCTCCCTTTTCAAATTTACTCATATAATACAAATCGGAGTTTTGTAGAGAAGGTACTAGCTTTCTAGCAATCTCGACTCCGTGCTTCGTAATAGCGACAATCGCGTAATCTCCGGTTTGATGGATAGAAGCAAATTCTCCTTCTTTTAAAGATATCATCACGGCTTCACCCCACGTCTAAACCCATGAGTAAAGCTTTGATCATACAGCTTTGAGCGGTAGTTTTTATCATGTATTTTTTCGTCTAATGCCCATCCTGCAAGGATCATCGCCTGTTTACGAATCCCGTTTTTACGCATATCATCATCCAAATGTTCAACCGTCGTTCGGACAATTTGTTCATCCGGCCACGAGGCTTTGTAGACAACAATGACTGGGGTATCCTTTCTCCAGCCTGCATCGATAAATTCCTTCATCACTTTTTTTGTTAACGTAGCACTTAAGAAAAGAGCGATCGTGCTATGATGACTGGCAAGATCACGAAGCTTTTCAAACTCTGGAACTGGCGTTCTCCCTTCTGCTCTAGTTAAAATCACTGTTTGTGTTAAATCAGGAATGGTTAGTTCTGCCTGGGCAGCAGCTGCCGCGGCAAACACGGAGCTAACTCCAGGAACAATCTCTACTTCAATGCCAGCTTTCTTTAAAAGCGTCATTTGCTCCATAATTGCCCCGTATACAGCAGGATCACCTGTATGAACACGAACCACCTTATGTCCAGAACGAATTCGGTCGACCATGATGTCTACCATTTCATCAAGATGCATTCCTGCTGTTTTCATTACTTCAGCTGTTGGTTTTGATTTATTAATTAACTCTTCGTTCACAAGCGAATCCGCATATAAAACCACATCGGCCTCTTGTAAGAGCTTTAATCCCTTCACTGTAATTAAATCGGGATCTCCTGGTCCGGCACCAATAATGTACAACTTCATTTTCTCACCACCATTAACGTTAAGTATTCAAGCTCAGCACCATCAAGCTCGGCTGCGTTCCAAATAATTTCCTCATCAGACGTAACTTTCGTAACAACAGAAGCTCTATGTAATAGATCCAAATCGCGAAGTACGTGTAACATGACATCGATGACCTTTGCGACTTTGATAAATATGACACAGTCATTTTCTTGAATCACTTTTTTCATGGTTTCATAGTCATCTCTTGCGGGAACAATGGCAATATGGTCATTACCATCAGCTAAGGCAATTCCTAGTCGGGATGCAGCACCGTTAAACGATGAAATACCTGGTACCACTTCAATCGGTACTTCTGGGTGTCGCTCCTGCATGAGACGCATCATATGGATGAACGTACTATATAGAAGGGGATCCCCCTCTGTTACGAAGGCAACATCCTTTCCTTCCTGAACCTTTTCCCATACTAGTTCAACTGTTTCCGACCACTTTTTATCTAAAATTTCTGGATCCTTGGTCATTGGGAATACAAGCCCAAGCATTTCTTTTTCATCTGGTTGAAAATAGACATCAATGATCTTATGTGCGTAGCTTTTGCTTCCTCTTTGTTTTTTCGGGTATGCAATAACTGGGGACTCTTTTAAACGACGAAAGGCTTTTACCGTAATTAGCTCGGGATCTCCTGGGCCAACTCCTAATCCGTACAATGTTCCTAGCATGTTTGTTCTTCCTCTCTTTTGGCAGTAATGATATAAATGGGATTTAACGCATCGAAGCGTGTTAGCTGTAAAATAGGCTTGCTTCTTGAAATTTGCGCTAGTGTGACTTCTGTAGTGAAACCATTCTTTTTAAAAGCAGCCATGGCTTCGGCTAAGTTTTCAATTGTTACTGCGTTTAAAACGATTCGACCGTTTTGATTCAGCCTTTCACAGCAAACTCTTAGGATTTCCTCCATCCCACCTGCTGTTCCCCCTATAAAGACGGCATCTGGTGAGGGAAACTGATCCAATTGATCAGGAGCTTTTCCATGTACGACCGTCGCATCGACACGAAATTTCGCTAAATTTTGTCTGCAGTTTTCTAAGTCCGCTTCATTTTTTTCAATGGCAAAAATTTGACCTTCACGAGCGATTCTACCTGCTTCAATGGCAACCGATCCGGTACAGGTCCCAATGTCCCACACAATACTATCTGTTTTTAGCTGTAGAGCACTAACACTTAACACCCGGACTTCTTTTTTTGTAATCAGACCTTTATCCGGCTTTCTTTGTATAAATTCTTGATCATCAATTCCAATGGACCATGATGGTCCCATGTTCATTTTTTTCAATATCACCACATTTAAAGGGGAAAACTCCACATTTCTTACATCTTGGAGTTGATACCAACCGACTCTTTCATCTTCCCCTCCTAAATTTTCTCCAACAAATACCTCGTATTCGGTCATTCCAAAAGACAGGAGATATTCGGCGATCTTATTTGGGGAATTTTCCGCATCCGTTAGAATTGCAACCTTTGATTTTCCATCAATCCGTTGTGCCAAGCCTTTCATTGTTCTCCCATGGACACTCTCCAAATGAGCATCCTGCCAGCGTTCTCCCATTTTTGCAAAGGCTAATTGAATCGAGCTCAAATAAGGATAAATTTTTAAATCGAGCTTGCTAGAAAGATAGCTTCCAATTCCAAAAAATAAGGGATCTCCAGATGCTAAAATGACTACCTTCTTTGTTTCGGTCTGTAATCTTTCCACTAAGCGTGAAAGGCCGCCTTCAATGGGAAGTGTTTCACCTT
The DNA here is from genome assembly GCF_050586445.1 of Bacillus coreaensis. Classification (NCBI taxonomy): domain Bacteria; kingdom Bacillati; phylum Bacillota; class Bacilli; order Caryophanales; family Bacillaceae; genus Bacillus; species Bacillus coreaensis. Next base: position 148,775 of record NZ_JBOCCY010000003.1, on the reverse strand, counting down.
GATAGTCAGGAAAATAAGCCAACTGTCGATTTCCCCCAACTAATAGCTCACTTTCATAAATCCACTCTTCGTATTTAGGCAGAAGACTTTTCTTCCCGTCATCACCAATTCCAATCATTTTAATAGGTTTCATCCTTGTCGCACCGCCTTTCCTAATAAGTCTCCTTTTAATGTATAAATGGTCGTATCTACTTCCAAATTACCATTCACTTCCTTTAATGCTTCCTCACAGCATGAGCTACAAAGTAAGTCGAAAAATTGATGATAACCCGATTCTGACATCATGTCCCCGACCTGTGAAGCTGTATTAGCACCCTTGATTTCACTCACAAGTTCTTCGTGTGCGCCGGCTTGTTCCGCCACTTTAGCAAGAAACCCGAAATCGATGGGAGCACTTTTCGAGTGAACCATCATAACTCCTTGAGCCACTTTGGAAAACTTGCCCATCATTCCAACCATCGAAACCTTTTTTGCCCCTTGCTTTTTGCATTGTTTTAACGAAAATCCGACGAAGTCTCCCATTTCAACGAATGCTTCTTCTGGTAACTCGGGATACTGCTTCATTGCGTACTTTTCACTCCGACCACCAGTCGTGATAACAATTTGTTCGCAACCACTTGCGCGTGCCACACTAATCGCTTGGACGATACTTGCTTTATAAGCAGATGTAGAAAAGGGAACGACAATTCCTCTCGTTCCTAAAATCGAAATCCCGCCAAGAATACCTAATCGACCATTTAAGGTTTTTTTTGCAATTTCTTCCCCAGCGGGTACGGAAATAACGATTTTAATTCCTTTTGTCACTTCGTAAGCCTGTAACACTTCCTCGGCAACACCGAGGATCATTTTTCGAGGGACCGGATTGATGGCTGCTTCACCAACTGGAACGGGCAGACCAGGTTTTGTTACCCTTCCGACTCCAATCCCTCCATCAAGTGCGATTCCTGGTTCATTTGACCAAGTGACGGTAGAGATGATTTGTGCTTCATGGGTGGCATCCGGGTCATCACCGCCATCCTTAATCACAGTGGCTTCCCCTACGTTGGGGGATGCTTGGCTGTTCTCAATGGCGAAGGTGACAAAGCGGCCAACGGGGAGAAAGATGGTTGACTCTGTTTGTTCTTCCCCGGTGATTAATGCGATGAGTGCCGCCTTCGTTGCAGCTGTGGCACAAGCTCCCGTTGTGTAGCCTTCCCTTAGCTTTTTCTCCTCTTTTGCTTGCTCGGCCATTGTTTATACCTGTTCGGCTAAAATAGAAATGGCATTTAAGGCAGCAACTGTTACCGTACTACCACCCTTTCTGCCTATGTTCGTAATAAACGGTACATCTAGTTTTGCGAGCTCTTCCTTTGATTCAGCAGCGGATACGAATCCAACTGGCAACCCGATGATAAGTCCTGGCTTTGCGTCTTCCTCTTTAATCAGGCGAATCAGTTCTAATAAAGCGGTTGGCGCATTTCCGATGGCAAAGATTCCACCTTCAGCTTCTTTAATTGCTTTTCTCGTGGCAATAATGGCTCTAGTTGTGTTTAACCGTTTGGCTTCCTTCATCACGTCTGGGTCAGAAATGTATACATTTACTTCTCCACCGAATTTCTCAATTCTGGTTTTGTTTACCCCTGATTGCACCATTTGAACGTCAGCCACAACTCTTTTTCCACTGCGAATGGCTTGAATGCCAGCCTCCATGGCTTTTGGATGAAATAAGAGACTTTTTCCAAGTTCAAAATCGGCTGAAGCGTGAATCACTCGTTGGACTACGCGGTATTGTTCTGGAGTGTAATTATGCTCTCCTACTTCATCATCAATCATTTGAAAGCTAATGCCTTCAATTTCTTCTGGTTGAACGGTTAATGGTTTAAATTCTGTTTTAAAGTCCATGAAATCCGGCTCCTTTTTTTAATAAATTTAAAATTGGTGAGAACTCTGAAAAGCTGACGCCGTAGTCCATTTTAGGTCTGGCGATCATGATAATCTCGATGCCTAACTCTTTTGCTGCCTCTACTTTTTCATCGACCGAGCCCACCTTGCCACTTTCTTTTGTAATCATGACGGTGACTCCGTATTGCTTATAAAGCGCTTGGTCAAATTCTTTAGTGAAGGGTCCTTGGATGGCGATAATGTTTTTTTGCGGAAACCCAAGCTGCTCGCATTTCTCCATATTATCTAAACGAGGGAGCATTCGGGCTACAAGACGAATATCTGGTTTGTCCAGTAATTCCTCTGTAAACACTTTTAGTGTCTTGCTTCCGGTCGTCAACATAACGACACCTTGTTTGGTCGCGGCTAGTTTCGCTGCTTCCTTGTAGGTTGAAACAACTGTTAACTTTTCGTAATCAAACGATTGTGACTCTCGTTCGTAACGTATATAAGGAAGCCCTAGTTGTTTCGCCGCTTCTATGGCATTTTTTGAAGCTTCCTCAGCAAATGGATGGCTCGCGTCGATTACTACGTTAGCTTTGATTTCTCGAATAAGACTGATCATTTCATCAGCAGGCAGTCGACCAACATGGACGGGAATTTCCGCCTTAATCATTTCCGTTGCGCCATTTTCTGTTACTACTGTTGTGAGGAGTTGATGACCTTCATTTTTAATTTCGAGCGCAAGAGCTCTAGCATCACTTGTTCCGGCTAACATAAAAATCACTTGGTATTCCCTACCTTTACCTCATCGTGATGGTGATGATGGTGGTCGTGGTGATGCCCGTGGTCATGGTCGTGATCGTGATCGTGATGGTGATGATGACCAATAAACTCCATTGCATTTAAACGGTATTGGCATGTATCACAGTTCATTTTCACATCACCTTGAAGTGCTTCTTCTGCCCGGTCCATTAAAATGGTCTGTAATTTAGGATGGAATCCAAAATATCCAGCGAGTTGGAATTCAATGTCTGGGTAACATTGTTGAAACTCACTAACTAGCTCTTCTAGTCGTTTAATTAAGATACCCGTGAAAAGAAAATATGGCAAAATCACTACTTTCTTTGCACCAAGCTTGATACATCGTTCAATTCCAGCGTTCACTAGAGGATCAGTAACCCCCATAAAAGCTGGTTCAACGACCTGATACTTCGTTTTTTCCCATAGCAATCTCCCAATCTTGTATAAATCACTATTCGCATCCGGATCACTTCCGCCTCGGCCTAGGAGGAGGATGGCTGTATCGTCAGAAGGCGAGTCGAGGTCTTCTCCTGCCTCTATTAATCTTGTTTGTAAAATGTTTAGAGCCTCTTCATGAATTCCAATCGGTCTCCCGTATGTAAACGAGACATGAGGATATTTTTCCTTTGCTTCGTCAATCGCACCAGGGATGTGGATTTTGGAGTGACCCGCTTGAAGGAGCATAATTGGGATCACCGCGATATCTGTAGCACCTTTTTCTACACATAAGTCGATGCCCTGTCCAACGGTTGGTCTCTCGAACTCTAGGAAACATGTTTCAACGAGGATGGACTCATCTACACTTGGTCTTAAGTTCTGAATAAATTCCCGGATTTGATCATTGCCTTCGTGGTCTCTGCTTCCATGTCCAACGAAAAGAATCGCTTTCATGTTTTTCCTCCTTAAATGGTATGTTTTAGGCCTTTTTATGGATGGTTTTTATTTCCTTAATCTCCACAAGGGGCAGGCTCTATTTTTAATGATGGTGATACGTCTTGAAATTCAAAGTCACACACGTTCTTCACACGCTTAAAGAATTTATGGAAACGCTCATTCGGATGACCTTTTTCCTTGTACTCTTGAACAATTCTCTCAACTAGTTCAACGATTTCGTCCGCAGCAATCCCTTCTGCGACAATTTGTCCAGAGTGTGCGTTTCTCCCGATGGTTTTTCCACCTAAAAATAAATCAAAGGCGCCTTTTCTAAATACAATCCCAATATCTTCACGTACTGCACCAAAGCACGCCATTCCGCACCCGTTAAAACCGATCTTCAGTTCTTTTGGTAGCTCCATTCCACCAAGTTTTACTTGTAACGACTCTGCATAAGGAATGCTATCTTTCTTTTCTCCTTCACAAAAATCGCAGGCCTTCAGTGTTAGCACATCGCCAACAGGGGCAAGAAGAAAACCTACCTCTTCAAGCTCCCTTACGACATGTTCGGGGTTAGAGGTTGGAACTTGAAGCTTAATATGATGGTCCTGGGTATACTCCATGCATCCATCATCACCAACGATCTCAGCTAGTGTGATCATTTGCTTCGGGGTAAATTTTTTGTTCGCAACACCCGGACTAACCGACACTTCAAAGATTGATTGAATGGGGTGTTGGATGTATTCTTTTGGTTGATTTCTTTCTCCTAAAATCAGCTGTAATGCTTCATCCGCCATTTCTCTTGAGGAAGTATCGACCACCTCCTGCTCTAACGCCCATGGCTCAGCTTCTTTTTTCAATCGTTGATGAGGTTTCAATGGTTGTTCCTTTTGACTCAATGTATACTTTCGTTGATAACCTCTTGGGGTAATCATCAAATCGTCGTAAAAGAAGGTTGACGAGTTTCCGATCACCACGGTTGATAACATGCCAATCTCATGATTCAGCATGTCTTTTAATGTGGTTCGCGTAATACTTTGCCGTTCACGATAGGCACTTTTTACAAGTCCAACCGGTGTCTCTGGAGAACGGTATTTTAATAATATCCGTTGGGCCTCAGCAATTTGTCTTGTTCTTCTCCCACTCATTGGGTTATACAAGGCAATCACAAAATCGGCTTGTGCGGCTGCTTCTATTCGTTGTTCAATCAAGCTCCAAGGAGTCAGGTGGTCACTCAAACTGATGGTGCATGCATCATGCATGACCGGGGCTCCCAATAGGGAAGCACATGAGTTGATAGCAGAGATTCCTGGGATTACTTCAACCTCAACACCTGTGTCCCTTTTCCATTCTTTTTCCACCAACACTTCGTACACAAGGCCAGCCATTCCGTAAACACCCGCATCTCCACTAGAGATCACGGCCACTTTTTTCCCGAGCTCTGCTTGTCTCACTGCCTCTTGTGCTCGACTTACTTCTTCTGTCATTCCAGTGCTGATGATTTCTTGTCCTTCGAGTAACCCTTCAATCAGTTCCACATACGTTTTGTAACCGATAATCATATCGCTTTCTTGAAGAGCTTTTTTTGCTCGGTCCGTTATATGCTCCTCGCTTCCTGGGCCAAACCCAATGACTAATAGCTTTCCTTTCAATTACGCTCCTCCTTTCACTAATTCCACCATCATAAAAATTCCGAGTACTAAGCTATAGGCTCCTGTTACCGAACCTAATAGTATAAACAACTTGTCTTTCACTCTAGCTTTCATAAATCCCCATGAAAGACAAAACGTAATTCCGATTGTAGCGATGAGTAGACCAATAACAAATAGAGTCAGTTGAATAAGGGCAACGGTTATATTATCAAGCCCCATTGCATTAGAAATTATCGCGATCTGAGTCGGACTTTCCACACCAATGCCGTGAAGAATGCCAATAATAAACGCACCAATGCCACCTAGTTTCGTAGGTGAAAGTTGATTGGTTTTTGTTCCCGATTTCACCTTAGTAGCGATGTTATGGAAAAACTCAACAACAATTCTGAGTCGACTTTTATACTCGTATTCTTTCTTTTGTTTAAAAATGGACCAAATAATAAACATTCCAAGCAAAATAAGGGTGAAGCTAACGAGCATTTCTAGTACTTGCTTCGTTGCATCTGGAAGTTGTAAACCAATATAAATAAATAACACTCCAATAACCATCACAATCATGCCGTGTCCAATGGCATACATCACACCAAGAGTAAGCTGTTTCTTCTTTCGCTGCTCACTTCCAACCATATCGGCAATCGCTGCTACATGATCTCCGTCGATTCCATGCCTCATGCCAATAAACACAGCAAGCAGAGCAAACATGATCAATTCCATAAGTCATACCTCTTCTTTCACTTTTTTCGAAATTCCCTCAATACTATCTGAGTTTTCAGGTGCTACGAAGCCTTCCTGGTCGTATGTATAAATAACAGATTCTTCTAGTATCTTTCCTTGAGCGAGATGACTCCGTACGATTTCTCGTCCCGTGTCCTCTGTAAGTGCCTTATACCAGATGCCTTCTGGATAAACGATGGTGACACAAGCATCCTTGCATCTTCCATTGCATCTCGTTCTTGTTGTATGAATCTTGTCGTCCAACTCCAACTGCTTAATTTCATCACGAATCGCTTGCGTTACTTCTTCTCCCCCTTTTCTCATGCAACTACTTCCATTGCAAATCAAGATGTGATGCTTTGTCCCCTTTAAATTCCATGTTGTCATGTTTTCCATTTCCTTACATTTTTTGTAATAAAAAAGCACCCCTACAAATAGAGGTGCATAAGAACATACGGAATGTAGATCTTTCTACACATCTACCTATAGTCCCGTAGGTATGTGACACACTTTATAGGCAGGTCTCCTGGCTCTGGTTCCTTGCTTTTGTTACGTCTTCCCGATTTTACTCAGTGACCATTTGTAACAAAGCTCCCCAATACAGTGGCGGGTACCGCGACGGCTTTTCACCGTGCTTCCCTTTTAAGCAAAAGTTTTTCTTTTGCACCTATCAAGTAAACTATGAAGTTATCAACCCAATGAATGATTTCCATAAAAAAATCCGCTCAAAGGGAATGAGCGGATGAAACGAAAGCACGAAAAGACAAATAGAATAACAGAGTCTATTCTCACCATCGAAACACCTTCTCTATTCCCGGAGAAACTGAAACGTTTAAAAGTAAGACAGGTTTCCTGACTTGTGCTTCTTCCTACTTTAAGACCTTCCCATATCCATACGAATCACGTATGCACACAGTGGATTTCTTATTTTGTCCACACATACAGTTGCGGGTACAGCTCTGGATTTTCACCAGATTCCCTATTAAGCCATCTTGGCATCTTAACTTTCTGGAAAACTATTCAATTAAGCTAGATTCTATATTAGATGAAACGTTCTTATTTTTCAACTACTAATATCACAAACATGACAGATTTACTAGTCTAACCAATTTTACATGAATGACCACCATTAGATGTTTAAAAAAGAAAAGACACTACCCTATTTGGATAGCGTCTATATATTATACTGAGATTTTACTAGGTTCTTCGATAGATGGTTTAACAACGGAAGCCTTTCGTACCAAAAGAAAATATGATAGAAAAGCTAAAAAGCTAGCACCAAAGATAATGGAGCCCATCGGTATGGCAGAATTCTCACCTGCAATCCCTACAAGTGGTGAAGAGATAGAGCCTAGGATAAATGGTAATAATCCTAATAAGGCCGATGCACTACCAGCAATATGGCCTTGTGACTCCATAGCAAGAGAAAACGATGTGGTTCCAATAATCCCGATCGATGCAACGAGGAAGAAGATAGGAATAACAACCATAATTAATGGAGCCTTTAGTAATAACGACACAAGAAGAATGGCACCTGATACATTTGAAATGGTCAGACCTATGACTAAAAATGTCTTTTCCGATACCACGTCTACGAACTTCCCTACTGCCTGGCTTCCAAGAATCAAGCCAATTCCGTTCAATCCGAATAATAAACTAAATACTTGAGGTGAAACACCATAAATATTTTGATAAACAAACGGTGTACCAGATACATAAGCAAAGATCCCAGCAACAATAAATCCTTGTGTGAAGGCATATCCCGTAAACTGACGATCTTTTAATAAAGTTCCAAAGTTTCTAAATGTTTGCCCAATATTACTTGGTACACGCTTCTCCGCTGGTAGTGATTCTTCCAGCTTGGAAATGACCGTGAAAAATAAAACTAGACCGACAACACTTAAAACGACAAACACTCCCGTCCAATTTGTAAAGGCTAGAATTGCGCCACCTGCAACAGGAGCGATAATAGGACCTAGATTACTTACTAATGTTAATAACGCAAAAAACTTCGTTAATTCTCTACCGTTAAACTTATCCCGAACGACGGCTCTAGAAATAACGATACCACCTGCTGCTGAAAATCCTTGCAAGAAACGTGCAGCAATAAAGAAATAAATATTTGGGGCAAATGCACAAATAGCAGAGGCAATTAAATACATAATAAGGAATATTAATAATGGTTTTTTCCGTCCCTGCACATCACTCATTGGGCCGATAATTAATTGCCCTAATCCTAAACCTAACAAACAAGAAGTTAAACTAATTTGTACGAAAGATGCCGTTGTACCTAACTCTTCTACAATAGTCGGAAAAGAAGGCAAATACATATCGATGGTAAACGGACCTAAGATTGCCAGAGACCCTAGAAGCAATGCCAGCTGTATACGCTTTGTACCTGTTAAATTGTTCAAGTTCCTCTCGCCTTTCTTTTTAATATGAAGATTCATAATTTCCTAAGTTTGTAACTTAACCATTCTATAACATTGCCTTGCTAAAGTAAATTGTTTCGGTCATTGAAATATATAATAATTTTGGGATTATATTTATTAAGATTTTGTATGCGGTTACATCGAAGGAACTAGCAGGTATCATTACTTGTGATATGGTGGCTCAAGTTGGGGTTTAGAGTGAAATTGGTTCGGTTATGAATATAAAAGCAAAAAGGATTTGTCCCCCTTGGAACAGATCCTTTTTAAATTAAATTAGCTCTACTATTCTCTCATATGTATTCATAAAGACATCTAAGTCTGGGTCTTCTCCTTTTTTCTTTGCCACATGAAAATTAGATAAGTCAAAATGATGGGTTGGTTGAACAGCATGCCTTGCGAGACAGTTTTTTGTACAGGCCAACGGACAGCCATCAATGGCGATGATTGGCCTCCCTGATTTCGCAGTTTTTACAAGTGGCTTAACATCTCCTCCAACTCCAGCGATGCAAGACATTTCGGCAATCTCCTCCCGATCCATTTTGATGGCGATTAAGTTTGCAGTTTGTGCAGCTGAAGAACAACCTGAGCATGAATATACCAATGGCAAATGCGTTCTTTTCATTAGAATTCCTCCTTTTCAATATTTTTTTTCAAACTGTTCTGATTTTTATTAACTGTAAAGGAAAATGTTGGTTGGATTCTGTGAAAAATGTTACTTTTTTTACACATATTTTTGGCACGACAAATCACAACAAACACTACGTGACAAGAATCGACTGGATTTAGGCATATTGGACTTAGGATATCCTAACTACTAAGTTATTTTAAGATAAATATTTCGGGAAATAAATATCTTATGAAAAACCTGGTTGTACAAAGATTGTACAACCAGGTTTTTGTGTAGAGATAGAAAATTTGTAGTTGGAAATTATTAATGAAGACCGTAAGCGCTAGTTTACTTCATCGCTTCTGTCTGCACACGCTCTAGAAACTCTATCACCACATTATAATTACTTTTCTTCCCAGCAAGCTTCAGCATCGCTCTTCCTACAAAATTGACCCCTTTGTTCTCCCCTTCATAAATCAGTCTTGTGTGTGAATCATCAACCTTTATAAGTGTAAAAGTTAGGGTGACTTCAAAGGCTTTTCCTAACACAAACTGAATTTGTTTTTTCTTTTCCTCTTCCCTGTTTTCATAAATGAGTGTATCCACTATATAGGTTTCTAGTCTTTTCCCTCTCGATAGGTTTGTCGATGCTTGGCTCCTGCTTCAGTTTCACTTTTTTCAATTAAAATATGTTCTTCTACTTTTGGCATGATTCTCTTGATATTTTTATCTGAAAATAGATTCCATACCTTTTCGATATTGGTAGGTATCACTTTTTCTTCCTTCCACTGTATCATTCGCTTTCCTCCTTGCCTGAGCCTAAAAATCCATCTATTTCTTCAACTTGCAACTGAAGTTCGTGGATTTGCTGCAGTATATTTCTTTTCTTTTGTATTAATAATGTTTCTAGATTCGCAAAGGATTCGTCCTCCATCACGGAGATCATTTCTTGGATAGTGAATCCTAATTTTTTAAGCTTTGTTAATAGAGTGGCTAAAAAGATACTTCCATCGTCATAGTAGCGATAATTGTTTTTTGGATCTATAAAAGTGGGCTCTAGAAGCTTCACTTCTGCATAATAACGAAGGGTTTCCTTGCTTAATCCTGTTAACTCCGCAAATTCACTGATTTTATACATTTCGTCCTCCCACCTTTAGGATAAACTGTGGGGTGTACAACACAGTCAATAATTTTTTCTAAAAAAAAACGAATGAGCATCTCTCTCATTCGTCATTCTATTTATTTCTTCTGTTGTTTATACAAATCCATGGTTTTATAGCCTTGCGAAAGGACTTCAACCATTTCCCCGCGGCGCTTATCTCTTGTTTGTTGCTGTTTCGCTGAAAAAATATATCTTGCCCAGTCTTTTCGATATCCCGGGGTCAAGCTTTGGTAAAATGCAAGCTCGTTTGGTGTCTCTGCTAATAAAACTTCCACATCTGTGAAATTGTCCTCATAGTCTGCTACACATTGACTGGCAGCCGGAGTTTTCTTTACTTTCTTTTTCTCACGCTTTAAGCCAACAACAGTAAACACGTCATCCATACTAACCATGCGTCCAAATTTAATGTCACTCTCAGCAATATAACCATCCTCCCCAACATTCATCGCAGGAAAGATATCGTCTCTATGTACATAAGTACTATATCGTTTATTCCCCTTTTTCGGATAGGCAAAGAAAAGATAGCCTTTTTCAAGTAATAGTTGATCCTTAATAACATGTTGTGTATAATCGAACATTTCGTCCAATGTTTCAATAAAGATAAAAATCGCATCATGATCTTTAGATAATTCCGTAGGATAACCTGTAAAAACTTCATAATCACTAGGTTGTTTAATTATTGCCATGTTAGTGTATTTATCTAGTTTTAATTTATCGATGATTGACATAGTTAACTCCCTTCTCTTTCGGCATTAAAATATATATAGTAAATGTAAATATAAAAATCATTATTAGTTATATCATACAATTTCTGAAGTAGATATCTATTAATAGGATGTTTTTCACTTGATTCTCTTTTTATTTCACACTACAATCAGTAGTGGAAGGTGATTAGATTGTCTATTAAACGATTTAAGTACAATGAGGAAGGTCTTTCGCGTTTCTTTGGTCCATTAGAAGCTAGAATTATGGAGCTTTTTTGGGATAGTAAGCAAGGTGAGTTCAGTATTAAAGAAGTCCAGCAAAGCCTTGATTCTGAAAAAAATATTAATTTTAATACTGTCATGACGGTCATGAATCGACTTGTAGATAAAGGGGTGCTAAAAAAACGTGCGAGTGGCCGTGTGTCCCTTTTCAGACCTATCCAAACAAAAGAGGAATTTTTGGAAGAACAGTCCAAAAAACTGACTGAAAATTTACTCGATGAATTTGGGGGAGTTGTGATCAGTCACATGATTGATTCCCTCACCGACGTGGATGATAAGTTACTAAATAAACTAGAACAAAAAATTCAACAATTAAAAAAGGACAAGTTATAATGTGGTGGAAAAAGAAATCACTCTACCTACTTCTACTTAGCCTTGGGTTAGCGACTCTAATATGGGTTCAAATGGGTATGTTTCTTACCCATTTGATTTTTGGAACACAGCTTAAAATGAATTTTTTTAAATTTTGTTTAACCTTATTTATGGAAGATTCCTTCTATTATTTTTTAGTTATATTTCTCGTTAATACCCTTTTGACCTATATTTTTTTAATAACCGTAATAAAAATAGGTAGACAAGTTATCGAGTCTAAAAGGTTTTCAAAACGATTATTGGAAGCCAAGGATTACGAGTTAAGCTCGTTGATTCGAACTACGTATGGTCATAATGAAAATTTAATCGTTGTCAAAAGTAGTTCCGTACTCGCCTTCACCATGGGGTATTTAAAACCTACAATCGTTCTATCAACCAGTTTAATCCAGATACTTGAAAAAGATGAGTTAAGAGCTGTGATTGAGCACGAGACCTCTCATAAAAACAATCATGATCCGTTAAAGGTCTTTTTGTTAGAGCTCATCGCACAGTCTTTGTGGTTTATTCCGCTAACCCGGTGGTGTCAACAAAACTATAGTATCATTAGTGAAATTCTGGCTGATGAGTATGCGGTAAGAAAAATGGGGTCAGAAATGGAGTTAAGCACCGCTTTAATCAAGTTAATTAAGTATCATGTTTCAGTGAAGAATCCCCCTTCTATGGTCCATTTTTCTGGTGGGTCTATTAACTTCCGACTGCAGCAATTAGTCGAACCAAACGAAGCAATTCCAATTAAATTGACCACAAAAACCATCTTCATTTCGGTGCACGTGTTGCTTTTTTTCATAGGCATGGTATTTCTTACTACTGCCTAATCTTTTTCGGGTTTTACACTACAATATGTAGTTTGAAAATATTGAGAGGAGAATGAATAATGAACAAACATGAAATGGGAGCACTTCTATTAAGGGTTGTGCTTGGTATTACCTTCTTTGTCCATGGATTAGCCAAAATACAAGGAGGAATTGAAAATACGGCTGGCTGGTTTTCTAGTATAGGTCTGCCAGGAACACTTGCTTATGTAGTTACTGGAATTGAACTCATTGGTGGTGTCGCCTTAATCGTTGGACTAGGAACGAAAATGGTTTCAGCCCTGTTTGCACTTATTATGTTAGGTGCCATTGTAAAAGTGAAAATTGGCGCAGGATTTATGGGAGGATATGAATTAGACGTTGTTTTACTCGCTATCGCTGTCTTTTTATCAATTACTGGCAGCTCTATGTTCAGTCTGGATTCAAAAATCCCCACGAAAGAAACGCAAGCTCAAACTCAAATATAAAGACAAGGTTATGGTGTAACAATGAAAACAAAACGATTTTTTATTCTATTAGCTTTCGTCCTTTTATTAACCGGTTGCGGACAAGAGAAAATGGAAGGAACGATGTCTTTAGTTGACCAAAATAACAAGGAGATCACGTTCCCACAAGAGAAACCAACATTATTCTTTTTTATCACCACCTATACCTGAACGCACTGCCAACAGCAGCTGGTTCAGCTGCATGAAAATCTCTCGCAATTAGAAGAGTTAGATGTGAATATGTATATCGTAAGCGGTGATACCCCAGATGAACAATTGAAGTTATATCAGGCTATAGTCGACATGTTCGGGAGAAGCATCCCTTTTATATCTGACCCTAAGCTAGAATTAATTGATTTATTTGGGATGAAAAATGATGACATGGCTTATAGAGGCTATGGTATGTTAAACAGTGATGGTGAGGTTGTGTTTCATACGATTAATGACCTTTGGGGTGAGGAGTTTGACGAAACCTTGAAGGAAATAAATAAAGAGTATCAATTACTTGAAAAGTAACCTTTTGCCGCAGGAGCTCCTGCGGCTTTTCATTTGAAATGGACCGTATATTAATTTTAATTAAAGCCAAAGTAACTCATATCAGGAGTTACTATAGAGATTAGGAGTTGATTTTACATGGACACTGCCCTTTTACTTGAATATCTATGGGTTTTAATTGTGTTAATCGGATTAGAAGGAATCTTGGCAGCAGATAATGCATTAGTCATTGCCATTATGGTCAAACATTTACCGGAAGAAAGGCGAAAAAAAGCTTTATTTTACGGCTTAGCTGGTGCATTTATCTTTCGCTTTGGTTCGTTATTTATCATTTCCTTTTTAGTCGATGTGTGGCAGGTACAAGCTATCGGTTCTCTTTATCTACTATTTATTTCCTTCAATCACATTTTTAAGAAATTTGTTTTAAGAAAGGGAGAAAATAAGAAAACGGGAGATGAAAAGCAAGGTTCAGGTTTCTGGATGACTGTGTTAAAAGTTGAATTAGCCGATTTAGCTTTTGCCGTAGATGCGATTTTAGCTGCGGTTGCTTTTGCCGTTGCTCTCCCTGAAACGCCACTACCTCCTATTGGGGGATTAGATGGTGGACAATTTTTAGTGATCTTGGCAGGTGGAATCATCGGTTTAGTGATTATGAGATTTGCCGCTAATTTCTTTGTAGGGATTCTTCATAAAAAACCTGGGCTTGAAACGGCCGCTTTCTTTATCGTCGGTTGGGTGGGTGTTAAATTGGCAGTATACACCCTTGCTCACCCTGATTTAGGTTATCTACCAAAGGCATTTCCTAAATCAACAGAATGGAAACTAACATTTTGGTCCGTTCTGTTATTAATAGCCGTTTTAGGCTGGTTTCTTTCTAAAGAAAAAGTTGCTGAGGAACCCGGTAAGTAAACTTTAAAAACGCTATTATGAAAAAAATGGAGTACTACATGAAATTAAAAATACAACTTCTCATTGCATTTCTAATAAGCCTAGTCTCTTTACTAGCATTTAGTGTAATGGCAATTTTAGTAAAGAAGAATACCATTGTCTCTTTTGATAGCAAAATTATTTCCTTTGTTCAAGGATTGGAATCTCCATGGTTAACCTCCATTATGCGATTTTTCACGTTTATTGGTGATACGATTCCGGTGATTATTTTGTCTCTAGTCAGTATCATTCTTCTTTACAAGGTTCTCAATCACCGAGCTGAGCTTATTCTATTTATAACGGTAATCTTAGGTGCGAATATTCTTTTTCTCACGTTAAAGATGTTCTTTCAACGGGCAAGACCTGATTTGCATCGTTTAGCGGAAGCGACTAATTATAGCTTTCCAAGTGGTCATGCGACTATGGCTTTCTCCTTATATGGAGTTCTAACCTTTATTTTATGGCGTCATATCAATACGTCCTTCAAAAGGACGATTCACATAATTGTGAGTAGTATCGTTATCCTTTCCATAGGTATAAGTCGAATTTACCTCGGTGTTCATTATCCAAGTGACATTTTAGCGGGCTATTTTATCAGTGCTTTTTGGCTTACGTTAGCTATTGGATTTTTCCAGCGATATATGGATAAAAGAAAAAGGAAAGTGAGCAGCCCATCTGGGTAATGCTCACTTTCCTTTTTGTTAGTATACCTTATCTCCGTTAAAGATCGAGTTCTTCACAATTACATAATCGACTGTTCGAATCGCTGACAGCTTGTTTCCACCTGCATAGGAAATGGATGATTGTAAATCTTGTTCCATTTCAATCAACGTGTCCTCTAATGACCCTCTAAATTCCACGTGCATTTTCTTTCCTTCGACATTTTTTCGTTCACCCTTCTGAAATTCAGAGGCAGATCCGAAATACTCCTTAAACTTTTTCCCATCTTTCTCAACAGTTTCTCCTGGCGATTCTTCATGTCCCGCAAAGAGCGAACCTATCATAACCATGGATGCACCAAAGCGAATCGATTTGGCAATATCTCCGTGAGTGCGAATCCCCCCATCTGCAATAATGGGTTTACTAGCGGCTTTCGCACACCATCGTAAGGCCGCTAATTGCCAACCACCTGTTCCGAAGCCTGTTTTTATTTTCGTAATACAAACTTTCCCTGGTCCAATTCCAACCTTCGTCGCGTCCGCACCTGCATTCTCCAACTCTCTTACTGCCTCTGGTGTACCCACATTGCCTGCAATTACAAAGCTATTAGGTAAATGATTCTTAATGTGGTGAATCATATTAATTACTGCATTCGAATGACCATGCGCAATATCAATCGTTATAAACTCTGGGGACAAATTGTCCTTTGCTAGTTGTTCAATAAACGGATACTCCTCTTCCTTTACACCTACACTTATCGAAGCGTATAACCCACGAGCTTTCATATCTTTTATAAAATGTATTCGCGTTTCTGGTTGAAAACGATGCATAATGTAAAAATAGTTATTTTTTGCTAAAAATACGGATATTTTTTCATCAACAATCGTCTGCATATTCGCAGGCACCACCGGCAATCGAAACGTATGACCGCCAAACGTCACACTCGTATCACACTCCGTTCGGCTGTTAACAATCGATTTGTTTGGAATTAATTGTATGTCTTCATAATCAAATACGTTATCCATCACTATCACCTCTATGTATTGAATAAGCTTAGTATGGCCTTTCCCCTTTTAATCATGAAAGATAGTTTTGAAACCTTTTTTCAGGTAATTCCGTATCTAATGATTAGAACAATGATGAATAAGAAAAACTGAGGAAAATGGAGAAGGACAAGGATGATTATTTTGGAAAAGAATGAAGAATTAAAAAAAGAGCTAGCTATAATTGAAAATTGGGAACAGGACCAAGGGAATTTGTGGATTTGGGAACGACTTGGAAGACTTCCTTTTAAATTACTAGACAAAATTACCCCACAGTTTGTTCACAATAAAGTGGGAGTTTTATTAGATGAAGTTGGAAATTACATTCAAACTGGTGGAAAATATTTAGTATCGGAAAAACAGCTTTTTGAGCTCATCGAAAAAGAAACTAACCAATCAATAGAGAGCATAGCGGAGATAAAAGAAATCCCTCTTTCCACTATGAAAACGGTAAGTCAAAAATTAACGGAAAACCGGAAAAAGGTCGCAACGTTCCAAGGAGCAACAACAGGGATCGGAGGAATCTTCACCCTCGCGATTGATGTACCCGCGCTTTTAGCCATCTCATTAAAAACACTGCAAGAAATCGCAATCATCCACGGGTACGATCCAAACGAAAAAAGCGAGCGAATCTTTATCATCAAGTGTTTACAATTTTCATCAGCTGATATTGTTGGAAAAAAGGCGATTCTCAAGGAGTTATCCAACTACTACCAAAACGGCAATCAATCGGGTGAGATGATGTCTCAGCTTCAAGGCTGGCGAGAAGTCGTGTATACATACCGAGATCAATTTGGATGGAAAAAACTATTTCAAATGGTCCCTATCGCAGGAATGGTATTCGGCGCCTTTACCAATCGCTCGATGATTAATGACCTAGCAGAAGTGGGAGTTATGTTGTATCGAAAAAGAAGAATTATGGAGCGATTGGGAGTTACTACTGAAGAACAGGCGTAAGGATGGTTGGATTTTGGAGTCGAAGCATGATGGATGGTCTTCATCGCTTGGTCTTCATAATCGCCCAATTTCTCTAGGACATTCATCGAGCAAAAGCTTTTAGGAATATAGTATATAAGCTTTTGTGAGGTGATCATTATCAAAGGTTTATATAAAGATGAAGTGATATTACGAGAACAACTAGCCCCATGGGAAAGAAATGCTCTCGAAAAATTCGACGCAAAAATGACGGATAAAGAAAGACCCTTCCCTTGCATACCAGCTACTATTGGGTATTCCACTAATCAACTTCGCTATGGATTTGTAGGTGATCCAAGGAGGGATTCCACGGTACATGCACTAGCAGAACTATTAGTGAGGTTCACTGAAGAATCAAAGGGATTTGGTAACTTTACGTCACTTATTGTTTTTTATGAAATTCCAAAAGAAGTAGAAAAATCATATACAGTGGAACAGTTTGAACAACTATTTTGGCAACAATTAGGTGGTCTTTCTGTTATTGACGGGATGGAGTGGCCTAAAGACATTCCCACTGACCCTCATGATTCGGTCTGGGAGTTTTGTTTCCACGGGGAAAAATACTTTATGTATTGTGCCACCCCATCACACCAAAATCGACAAAGCCGGCATTTTGATACGATGATGCTCGCAATTACCCCAAGATGGGTTTTACAAGAATTTAGTAAAAATGAATCATATGCCAAAAATATTAAAAAGCAGGTACGTAAACGCCTTGCGATGTACGATTTTATTTCCATCCACCCCGATTTAAATAGCTATGGGTCAGAAGATAATTTTGAGTGGAGACAATATTTCTTACGCGATGATGATACGTCATTATCCAAATGTCCCTACCACCGCTTCATAAATTTGTTTAAGCTAGATAAATAGCGCAGAGCTCCCCTGCGCTTTACATATGTATTAAAGCTGATCGAGTTGATTAATAATTTCATTGGTTGTTAAAATCGTAGCAAATTCCTTTTGGAGCATCGCCAATTCAAGTTCCTGAATGGTATCAGCAGAGTGTTTTTTTCCTTTGTGATCCGTAATCTCAAAAGCCGCGATCGCATCTGAAACAAGATAGGTTTGAAAACCGAGGTTCCCACTCATTCTTGTAGTGGTCGAAACGCAATGCTGTGTAGAAAGTCCTGTGATAACAACTGTTTTTATATTCTGCTCATTTAAATACGTTTCCAACTCTGTTCCTATAAAAGCACTGTTCACCTGTTTCGTGAAAACTGTTTCATTAGGTTTAGGGTTAATTATCTCTTTAAACTCAGTTCCTTCTTTGTTCGTATGGTGTAAAGGTGATTGGGGTTGAATGGATAGATGCTTCGAGTAAAAGATGGTCCCCTTCCTCTTCCTCCACTCCTCTTGTAACCGAGCTATGTTTTCCTCTGCCTTTGGGTTGTTCCTATTGCCCCAGTATGGATCATCAAATCCTTTTTGAACATCTAGAATGAGTAACGCTGGTAAATTAATTAATTTTGCCATTGGATGACTCCTATCTTGATAAACTTTTTCTACAACTTACATTGTTTGCAAGTTAAGACCCTTCCATTACATAATTTTATCTTTAACAAGAAAGAGTAAGAGTAGAGGCATTAGGAGGTCATTTCATGGATAAGGATTATACAGAGGTTGGAACAGATATCAATGAAGTTAAAAGGAAAAATGCGGAATCAGGTTTGTCTTATAATGAGATGAAAGCGTTACTATCTCAAACAGGCGGAAAAGGAACTAGTCAGTACAGTAATACAGATATAGAAGAAATCAAAAGAAGATTTCACGGAGAAGACATCCAATCATAGTCGGATGTCTCAGATTGTCGACAAAAGGCAGTTCAACTTCTCGCTACCTTTTGTCATTTTTTTGATTGGAGAATTGTAGGAAAAGGACTGATTTCCGCTCCAATCAGCAGGTATACTCTTAAAAATTTGACTCAAAACCTATGAAATACACTTTTAGAGTCATCGTCAAGCACCTTGCCAAGTCTAAGTAACCAGTTTCTTTAAATTCATGAAAGCAGATGGCCAATGTTATTGTAACAGGACTCCTTTATGACATGAGATCCGTTGGAAAGATGTTTTAATATTTTATATTATAGTGGAAAATGTTTGGGTGTTTGGAGGACGTTCTAAACAAGAATGGTTAATATATAGGATGAAAATAGCCAATAATAATTTCGACTACATAGAAAGGAGTGAAACTCTTGACCAACCGAAACGATAACCGCGAACGTAAAAATAAGTATCCGAACAATAAAAAGCAAGATACAGAATTCTCAAAGGAAAAAGACATTCGAAGCGAAATGACAAAGAAAGATTTAAATAAATAATACAAAAACGCTTGGGTGCTCGCTACCTAAGCGTTCTTCATTCTATTTTGTTAGTTCATCTCTGTCGATGGCATGAGGCGGCTTTTCCATCCAGCGATGTTTGATATTTATGTTTGTTCCATCTTCTGCGAACTTTCCTACCTCTGGAATTAATCGAGCATACATAGCAGCAATATCTCTTCTTGGCGATAGCGACATCGCCACCCCGTAGTTCCCCATTCCAGCCGCACTTAATAGACCTACATGAAACATTATGAGTTTTTCTGAAAATGGTAAATCGGTTGAGCCTGTTACTTCTTGGTCCCATGTCATAGGAGCTGGAAGAAAATTAGAGTGAAGATACTCACTAAAGAGGGTAATGTGTTTTTTACATATCTCAACTCCTCTTATCATATAGTCCCTAATTTCTTCTTGTTTTGCTACCTGGGCTAACCCTAGACAAAAAGCCTCTCCCAGCTTGTTCGTTTGTATATTGGCATATAAATGTGTGACTTCTAGTCCGGTCAAGGGTCTTTGTTCACCAAACCAACCAGCTAAAAAGCTTTGCTTTTCTACAAATTCCACTTTTGTAGGGTAAGTTAGATTTGGTGACCTAGTTTCAAGTCCTTTCGAAAGTAAAACATTGGTTGATTCATTAAACAATTCCATCGTTGAAGAGATACAAGACATATAATATTCCCGAATATCATTTCGAAACACATTTGGTAAAACAGCACTATAAGTGGCAAGTCCTCCCTTTGTCATATGCTTCACATATTGCAGGTAAAAGGAGTCAGAAAATAATCGTTCCGCATTTGGATACACATCTTCATTGGTAAACCCACGGGGTACGGGAATTCCTTCTTCTTCAAAAATTTTCGTGATTTTTTTGATGTGTTGGGAGGATAAATCCATGGCTTGCTCTTATACCTGTTTAATTTCCAAGTCATCGATATGATTCAAGAAATATGTAAATACGCAGATAGACATACTATCTCCCATGTAGTTTGCCCATAGATTCGCTACCTCTGAGGAAGTGAGTCGTATATTATGCTTTTCCATTGTATTACCTCCGTTTCCAATAGAAGTATTTTTCTCTTTGAAGCAGCCATTCTATACGTTTTTAGTGATATTTAAACCAAACAAACCACCCGCTGTCAGCTTTTTTGGCAATAAAGATCTGACCTTGGCTTCCACTAGCAACCTTCACTTTAGGAAAATGCCAACAATTTATTTGACCATTTGTATCACCTCTTTCCTAATCTTTCCGAACTTACATAAATTCAGTCGTTTTGGTAAATCTATAATCAATAAATGGTAGGAGGGATACTATGAACATGTTCAAATGGCTTACTATCCTAACGCTGTCTTTTGTCTTAACAGCTTGCGGGGCAGATAGTGCGGCAGATGACAATAACAAAGAGGAAAATGACAGAGGAACAAAGGTTCAAAACGTAGATGATGAAAACAACGATTCTAAAATGCGTGTAGCTGACAAAGCACAGGACAAAATCGAAAATATGCAAGAAGTGCGTCATGCGAATGTGATTGTGACTGAAAATAATGCTTATGTCGCTGTTGTGTTAGAGGACAATACAAAGGGCGATGTTAGAGAGGATCTAGAGAAAAAAATTTCGGATCAAGTAAAAACAACAGACAAAGGAATTCGAAATGTTTTTGTATCTAGTAACCCAGACTTCGTTGATCGCATGGGAGATTATGGCGACAAGATTCAAAAAGGTGAACCTGTTAAAGGACTGTTTGAGGAATTTACAGAGATGGTTGAACGAGTTTTTCCTAGTGGACGATAAAATAAGGATGATGATGACATTTGCAAGACACTTGTCATCATCATCTCAAAATGGTGAGTAGTATTTATGAGTAGCCTCGATTATTCCATCTTATCGAAAAACCTCTGTCACAATAATCATAGCCACAAACCCAATAATAAATGCCCATGTTGATGCCCTTTCGTTTCCGTCTCCATGGCTTTCAGGAATCAGCTCCTTATACACCACAAATAACATAGAGCCAGCTGCAAATGCTAGTCCATACGGAATAATTGGCTCAAACGTATCCCCCAAAAATACTCCAATTAAACCTGCAGACATTTCAATAAAACCAGTTAAAGTCGCAAGCAAAATCGAACGGTAAACACTTACGTTTTGACTTAGAAGGAATAACGCAACCAAAAAACCGTCTGGGACATTCTGTAAGCCGATGGCAAATGATACAAGCGAGCCAACTTGATGATTTTCACTGGCATTACTTATCCCTACGGATAGTCCTTCAGGTAAATTATGTAGAGACATGGCTACTAGAAACAAAAAGACGACTCTATTTTTTCTTGACGGTTGCTCCGAATGCTCGAGATCAACATGCGGAATCATACTTTCCAACAAGGTTAGAACGAGTGTTCCAAACAAGATTCCAACCACCAAAACGGTTACATTTGATAGCTTAATTGCATTTGGAATTAAACCGTAGGCAGATGCAGCCACCATGATTCCCGCTGCAGATGCTAATAACACATCCTTTCCCTTGTGAGAAACATCTTTTACGAGTAAAATAGGCAAGGCACCTAAACCGGTACATAATGATGAGACAATAATTGGGAGTAAGGACATGGACAACCTCCATTTGTTTATATACCCATCATATGTATAAATTTGCCAAGCATTCTTGTAAAAAAATAGACAGCTATTCTTTCATGAATAACTGTCCGTTTTATATCAAAATTCATGATCCTTAAACATCTGTTTTAATCTTCCAATACTGGTTCTTGGTGTGAGGATGTAAAGAAGATCACCCTCTTGCAAACAAGTATCCCCTCTTGGTGTGACCAATTTATCGGAGCGAATGATGGCGTTGATCAGAACATTCTCTGGAAATAAAATGTCTACAACTTTTTTATTTACTAGTAAATCTTCTTTATGAATCTCGTACTCGATGATTTCTGCATTGGCTTTCCCTATAGAGACTAATTCCAATGAATGTGCAGGGGTCGTCTTTTTTGGTCCCGTTAGCCCTAGTTTTCCTGCAAGTAGCAAAATGGTTGACCCTTGAATCAATGCGGACGTGAACACGACGAAGAATACGACATTAAAGATGGTTTGACTATCGGCGATTCCTGCAAGCATAGGGAATGTTGCCAATACAATTGGCACCGCTCCGCGTAATCCCGCCCAAGCTACAAAGATCTTTTCTTTATGACTAAAATCCATTTTTATCGTTGAAACATATACCGCGATTGGGCGTGCTACAAAGATTAAAGCTACCGAAATGAGTATGCCTTTTATTATCACATCAGCGGTAAATAGCTGAGATGGGAAAACCAATAATCCTAGAATGATAAACATTAGGATTTGCATCATCCAGGCAAATCCTTCATTGAAACGGAAAATGGATGTTTTATAGGTTAAGTCAGAATTCCCAATAATAAGAGCTGCCACATATACAGCTAACAATCCACTAGCGTGTGCCAACGCTGTGGAGCTATAGGTCAGTAAGGCAAAAGCTACTGCGAAAATTGGATAAAGTCCACTAGAATCTAGATTTATTCGATTAATAGCCATGGTTGCTAGTTTCCCGAAGATAACACCAATAAGTAATCCCATTCCCATCTGCCAAAAGAAAGAGATGATTAGTAGGAACATGTTTGCCTCATCTATCGTCAGCAACTGTATAAACATTAAGGTTAAAAACATGGCCATAGGATCGTTCGTACCAGATTCAGCCTCCAGGGTTGCTCCAAGTTTAGGATTAATATTTTGCCCTTTTAATACTGCAAATACAGCAGCCGCATCGGTTGAACCTACGATAGATCCTATTAAAAATGCTTCCAGCCAAGGAACATCAAATAATAGGTTAACAACAACAGCTACGACGGAAGTTGTAATCAATACACCTACGGTTGCAAGAGATAACGATGGCTTCAACACTGATTTTACTGTTGTCCATCTCGTCTGCAAACCACCTTCAAACAAAATGATAATCAGTGCTAGAACACCAATTAGCTGTGCGTAAGTAGCATTATCGAAATAGATGATTCCTAACCCATCACTTCCAACAATCATCCCTACGGCTAAAAAGAGAATTAGAGCTGGCATACCGAGTCGACTTGAGAATTTGGTTGTAATGATTCCTATAATAAGAAGTAACGAACCTAGTAAAATCGAGTAATCAATATTAATCATGTTTTTTTCCCCCTTATAAATTCACATCGATTTCAGTTTTGATTTCTTCCTCCTTTTTGATTCCTAAATATTTGAATGTCTCAGAAGATGATGTATGGTGAAAGATTTTTTGTAATAGTGCAATGGCGATTCCTTTTTTGTAGGCGTGATATCCAAAGGTCTTTCTCATGGAGTGTGTTCCGATATTCCCTTCAATCCCCACATGTTTTGCTGCTTTATTAATGATTCGATACGCCTGCTGCCTCGTGATGGGGTCATTTGTTTTAGAGGATTTGAAAACATAGTCACTATAATGATAGGAAATTGAGGAAAGATAAAGAGAAATAGCATGCTTTACTTTTGCATTTACATAAATGGGGATTTCTTGCTCTTCTCGCTCCATGAAATTCTTAATACTTCCATTTTCGTTTAAAATATCGCTCCACCTAATAATCAAAATTTCACTAATTTTTAATCCTGTATTAATTCCAAGAACAAATAATAAGTAATCTCTTGACGATTGGTCCTTCAGATACTTTTTAAGGGCTTTAATTTTCCCTGTATCACGAATCGCATCTACATATTCCATAGTGACTGATTCCCTTCTTCTGAGCATATATTTGGTAACATAACCTTATTATATTATATACTTATGTTACATACAAATATGTTGCTTTCAGGGATCTTATGTTTTGTTAATTACATATAATAGAAAAGGCGTGATGGGTTTTGACAGATTTAGCGTTAGAAAAAAGACAACACCGAAGATTATCAGCCCTTAGAATTGTTCAAAGAGGTATTTTTATAACTATCGGGGCTTTGTTGATGGCTGTAGGTTTAGAAATATTCTTGATTCCTAACCAGGTTATTGACGGGGGTGTAACCGGGGTTTCGATTATGCTTTCACATATTACTGGAATTAAATTAGGGGTCTTTCTTTTCTTACTAAACCTACCTTTTGTTTATTTAGGTTATAAGCAATTTGGAAAAACATTTGCGATTTCCACGGTGTATGGAATTATCATGTTATCCCTATTTGCAACATTCTTTCATCCAGTCCCTGCTTTTACCGATGATATCCTACTAGCAACGATTTTTGGTGGTATTTTCTTAGGGATCGGTGTGGGACTAGTTATTAGAAATGGTGGAGCACTCGATGGAACAGAAATCCTTTCGATCGTAATTAGTAAAAAGGTTCCTTTTTCCGTTGGTGAGATTGTTATGTTTATTAACTTATTCATTCTTGGTTCTGCCGGTTTTGTGTACTCCTGGGATCGTGCTATGTATTCGATCTTAGCGTACGTGATTGCTTCAAAAGCGATTGATATTGTCATTACTGGGATGGAAGAATCCAAATCGGTTTGGATCATTAGTGACTTCGCCCATGAAATCGGGGATGCCATTACGGACCGTCTTGGTAGAGGTGTTACCTTTTTACATGGAGAGGGTGCTTATACAGGCGATGATAAAAAGGTCATTTTTTGTATCATCACAAGGCTAGAAGAGTCGAAAATGACTAGTATCGTCGAAGAAATCGACCCATCTGCTTTTTTAGCGATTGCAGATATCGCTGAGGTTAGAGGCGGTAGATTTAAGAAAAAAGCAATCCACTAAAACGATAAGACCTCTTCTCATGTTTCTGAGAGAGGTCTATTTTTTACAGACTATTTATTGCTTGAAGGATGTTTGGATCTTCATTTCTCGGACTATTTACTAATGAAGATATCTCATACTTCATCATTTCCTCAGCTGGATAAGGAGTTAAGAGAGATTTTAGTAAAGAGGTATCTTGGTTATTCGGGTCTAACCACTTGTCATAGTCTTCTTTTTTTAAAATTACGGGCATTCGATCGTGAACATCCTCAGTTACACTGTTTGGTGTTGTTGTAATGATCGTGCATGTGGTTAATGTGGGCTGCCCTTCCTTTTTCCACACATCGTAAAGACCAGCTAGTGCGAATGGCTTGTCATCTTTCATAACAAACCGATATGGATGTTTCTCTTTCCCGATCTTTTTCCACTCATAAAAGCCATCGCTTAAGATCAGACATCTCCGCTGTTTGAAAGGTTGTTTAAATGATGGTTTTTCATCAATCCCTTCACTTCGAGCATTAATCATTTTATACCCTATCTTTGGATCAGCTGCCCAGTATGGAACCAAACCCCATTTGAGATACGCTCCTTTACGTACCCCTTTATTTTGTCCAATCGCTAGCACCATCTGACTTGGAGCAATATTATACCTTGGACCGAATTCCTCCAAGAATTCAAATTCAAACTGCCTCTTTAAATTATATATTTCTTCGGTTAAGGAAAATCTTCCACACAAGGAACGTTCACCCCTCTCATTAATTAATTCAATATGTATCAGTATAACGATTTTTAACCATTTTATTATTATTCAAAATTATCTTAATTCCTTGATAAATATGGTATGATACTTTACCCTTAGTTACAAGGGAGTGAACATCGTGAGTGAAGATCTTTCAAAAATAAATTACTGCCAGATCGTTGAATATTCGTTAGACCCCGTTATTATTCATACAGATTTAAAAATAATTTATATCAACCACGCAGCAGAGACTTTTTTTAGAACAACGAAAGAAGAGGTTCTAGGCCTTAGCCCACTTGATATTTTTCAAGACTTCTCCAAGGCAGCCATAAAGAAACGAATAGAATCCGCTTACGAAACACCCATGCCAGTCATTGAAGAAACCGTCTATCGAATGGATGGAACAATGGTAGATATTGACCTGTATTGTCATCCTGCCCCACTTGCCGATAAAAGAGCGATTCAATCCATCGTATGGGATATCACAGCTAGAAAAGAAAACGAAAAGTTACAAAAACAAATGCTGAAACAAATTAATGAACTGTCTGCAACCCTTGTACCTTTTTCAAATGAGATATCCGTCCTTCCCCTCGTAGGATCAATTGATGAAGACCGAGCTAGGCAGCTACTTGATACCATACCGATTAAGATACAAAAGGAAAGGGTTGAATGCCTAATCATCGATTTTTCTGGAACTTTTAATTTAGATTCCTTAGTGGCTGATACGCTCTTTAAAATCGTTCATGTTATGTCACTTCTGGGTGTACATTCCATTATTGCTGGACTGAGACCCGAATTAGCTAAGCTGGCTGTAGATCAAGGATTAAACTTGTCATCCACTCGCTCGATGGCCACCGTTAAAGACGCGATTAGTTATTATCAAGGAAGATAAAAAAGACCAAAATAGATTTTTGGTCTTTTTTTAATTTATTTAATTAGGTGTCTGAATATTCACCATTAATATCAATCACCAGCAGGCAAGTATCATCCGGTTGCCTTTGATGATTTTTGTGTTCTATTAGCAGCTGAGTTTTTACCTCTTCTATGTCTTTTTCTTGGTTAGAGACAAGAATGTGTTCAATTACCTTAAGTTGTACTCTAGGATGATCACTTATGCCCTCCATAAATCCATCTGTATATAACACGAGTCTTCCTTGTCCTTCAAAGGAAATCTCATCAGCTATGATTGGTAATTCTGCTACAAGTCCAATCGGTGGACACGTGGACGCAATAGGTACAACCGGTTCCCCTTTGACCTGCCATAGCCCTGATGGATGACCTGCATTAACATAAGTGATCCTTTTCTGTTTCGTATCGACTAAAAGATAAATGGCTGTAAAATAAAACGGGTTATCACTTCCCTCAAACATCGAATTCATATGATCAGACAGCTCCTTCATTACACTCATAGGTTCACTTACTCTCCTTAATACTCCTTGAAGATACGATTTTATCGACACACTGATAATGGATGAAGAAACTCCATGTCCCATCACATCCATAATAAATATACCGTACTGATCGCTGTCTGTTTTTGACCAATAATACAGATCGCCTGACAGTTCTTCGGACGCTTTGTAATAGGCACTGATGTTTATCCTCTCGTTATGGATAGGAAGAGGTAATGATTTTTCCTGAACCGCTCTTGCTAAGTTTAATTCTGTGAGCTTTAGTTTAAGAAGGTCTTCGTTTTCATTTCGAAATACAGTATAGGTAATTCCAACGATGATTATCGTCATAACAATAATGGCAACAAGCACCGTTACAATAACGGTCGGATAATTATACGCTAAATAAGTATGCGCCACTCTATTTTCCTCGAAACTCTATTTATTTTAGAATTCGTAATAATCTCATATTCTACCACAATGTCAAACAATGGATATAGTAATCTTGTCTTATTTTTAGTTCTTTAGTCCTAAGGCAATTGATGACTATTTTATCAAAGATTTTTCACAATCTAGCCAGGAAATTTATGGAATAAGTCAACGAATAGTTCATGGACCTTTTTTAATGTAATGGATATACATAACAAAGGTATGGAGTAAGGAGTGACCTGAAAAATGCAGGGAAAAGGAGACAAACAGGAGCAAACGAAGTTAGTATTGGAAAAACAGGTAGAAGCCAGCCTATGGATTCAGTTCTTTGCTTTACTTTCGGAAGCGATAGCAGTAACGAAACTATATGAGTTAGAGGTACAGAGGCCAGGTTCTCAGGATATTGTTACTGGCATCTGGATACAAGTGATTGGACAATTAATAGAAGCCATTGGCGTCACACAACAAAGTCTAGCAAAAGACAATAAAACCGTCCTTTCTGGGCAAAGAACCGCCATAAATGGGGATTGGTTGCAATCCATGGGGGCTGCTGTGGAGGCAACAGGCGGAGAACGTTTTATTAGAGACGAAATTGCTAGAGATAGTGAAGGGTTTATACCCTAATTTATTAATAGGGTGTAAAAAATGGTTTACACCCTTAATGTACAAATACTAGGAAAGCCCCCTTTTCATGATTTTTTGATATTTGCAATGATCATCCGTTATTCCTATCAACTCAAAGCCACTATTTTGATAAAATCGATTCAATTTATCATTGTCTGCGACACAATCCAATCTTACTCTGTCTATCTCTCTCATAGATATCCACTCAATCACTTTTTTACCAATTCCCTGACTCATGAAGGCTGGGGAAATGGCCAGTCTATGCAAGTAGACAGTATTTACAGGAAGATCATCTCCCCACAGATGTTGGTCTCATTCCCCTGCCTCATGTAAATCTGAAAAACTCATACACTCCCTCCTTCATTGTTCTATTTTAGAATACAACAAATTTTTCCATTTTCCTGCAAGTTCCTTTTACTAACACGAGGAAAGAAACATCGTTTACAATGGAAATAGGTATGGGCTTTGAAATTGGAAGCTATAATGGAATAGATAGGATTTATGGTAGAAAGTGAGGAGAAAACTTGAGACGACTATTTCTCTTAGTTATATTATTGTTTGGTTTGAATTATTTATGGAATTCGTACGGTAAAGAATTCGGATTAGGTGATATAACTAAGGAACTTAACATACAAGGAGATCATATCGATCTATCTGAACTTTTGAACGACTTATACATGGGTATTGCTAGCAGCATAGGGTTTCTTGAGGAAAAAGTTGAAGAACTGGCTAAGGATCAGCTGCCTTCTGAAAAAGAAGTCCCTTCTCCCGATCTGGAGTCACCCTCCAATCAAGTGTTTTCGATATATAATATCGAACTCGGTGAATCGAAGACAGATATTGAAAATATGTTGGGAGCACCCAAGCGTTCTGAGATGAATGAGTATGGAACGGAATGGCATACGTATCATGAAAATTACCATAACTTTGTCAAAGTTATGTACAATGACCAGCAAGAAGTAATTGGTTTGTACACGAATCAAGATTTGATTTCTTCCACAAACGGAATTAAACTAAATAGTCCAAAACAAACCGTTCGCGACTCATTAGGGCAGCCAATCACTCGATTGCAAAAGGGATTAGTTTTTTATCAGCTACAAGAAGACAGCGATTATGACATGTATGAGATTGATGAAACATACGTGACTTTTTTTTATGATGTGCATGAAGATAATACGGTAACCGCCATTCAAATATTAACTGAAGAGGTTGAAAACAATAAAAAAGCAATCTATTCAGAGCCAAGTGACGCATTAAAAAAAGGATTTGAGTTGCAAATGTTTGATTTGGTTAATGCGACTCGGGTCAATCATGGGCTACAGGTTCTTTCATGGGATGAACATGTGATGCAAACGGCACGGAAGCATAGCACGGACATGGCCGTTAACAACTATTTTGATCATACGAATCTTCAAGGAGAGTCTCCTTTTGACCGAATGGAAGAAGACGGAATAAGGTACACTTTGGCTGGAGAAAATCTTGCGTACGGTCAGTTCAGCAGTATTTTTGCACATGAAGGATTAATGAACTCTTTAGGGCACCGGAAAAATATTATAAAGTCTGGTTTTGAATACTTAGGTGTTGGAGTTGCCTTTAATGAGGAAGCACAGCCTTATTACACACAAAATTATTACGCTAACTAAAAGAAGCGGTCTCCGTATTGAGAGACCGCTTTGTTGTTATTTCTTTGTTTTTAATCGATATCCTACGTAAAGGATAAGAAACCATACAGGTGCTACATATAAGGCTTCTCTCATACCGTCCATGAATGCCATTAACACAATCACAAAAGCTAAGAACACAAGAGCCACATAGTTCGAAAGTGGATGAAGAGGCATTTTAAACGCTAACTTTCCAACCTCTTCCTTTGTTTTTGATTGTCTAAACTTTATTTGCGTGAGTAGTATAATCGTCCAGCTTGTAATGACAGCCACTGTCGCAACTGAAGAAATAAACATAAATACTTTTTCTGGAATAATATAATTAAGAAATACAGCGACTAATAAAAACGAAGCCGAGAATAGTATTCCACGTCTTGGGGTTTGATGTTTGTTTAACTTACCAAAGTATTTAGGGCCATTATTTTGTAGCGATAAATTGTAAAGCATTCTCCCTGTGCTGAACATGCCACTATTAAAGGCAGACAACGCAGCCGTTAACACGACAAAATTGATAATATGTGCAGCGCCTGGTATTCCGATTTTATCAAAAATCAAAACAAACGGACTTCCATTGGATCCCACTTCATTCCAAGGATATAAAATCATCATAATTCCTAAAGCACCAATATAAAAAATTAAAATTCGCCAAACGACATTGTTAATCGCAGACGGAATCGACTTGCGTGGATCCTTCGCTTCACCTGCCGTGATCCCTACTAGCTCAACTCCGCCAAAAGAGAACATCACCAAAACTAAAGATAATAAAATTCCCTCTATTCCATTTGGCATAAATCCGCCATGTGCCCAAAGATTGTCTAGACCCATAGGTTGTCCACCATTTCCAAACCCAAACAAAATTGTCCCTAAGCCAACTAAAATCATTCCGATAATAGCCACAACTTTAATAAGTGCTAACCAAAATTCAAACTCTCCAAAGGCTTTTACATTCATTAAATTAATTAGGGTTACGACAATTAATGTAGCTAGAGCCGTCACCCACTGAGGGATATCTGGAAACCAATAATTCACGTATACGCCGATGACCGTGATTTCGGCCATTCCGACAACCACCCACATAAACCAATACGTCCAGCCAGTAAGGTAGCCCGCAAACGGTCCTAAGTAACGATGAGCATAAGAACTGAAGCTACCAGAAATCGGTTCATCCACTGCCATTTCCCCTAATGCTCTCATGATCGTAAAAATGACAATTCCTCCGATTAAATAAGAGAGAAGAATCGCAGGACCAGCCATTTGAATCGTTGCACTCGATCCATAGAATAAGCCAACTCCAATCGCTCCTCCTAGCGCAATCAGCTGGATATGCCTGTTGTCTAACCCGCGCTGTAACTTCTCACTTTCGTGATGTTTCCCCACAAAATACTCCACCCTTCAAAAACGGTTTATCTTATCAGAATATACAATCAATCCGTACTTTTCCATACGAAAGAAAATTGCCAATATTCTTTTATTATTATTGTTGTATAGAATTTTCCATTTATAAAAATCTATAATAAGGAGGTGTTTTTTGGATGACAAGTAAAAAACAAAGCTCGAATGACATTAAATATAGTATTTGGGAAACTCGTACGGATGAAAAGCATTCCTATAAAGGTAACAAACATAAACAAGCGATTGATCTACCAGATCGTAAAGAAAACAGATAAAATCAATTGAATAAGCCAAAATCGTTATGGGATTTTGGCCTTTTTACAGATATAATGTATTATAACCTATTATCAAAACTGGAGGTAATTATGTATAAAGCAATCATTTTTGATTTTGATGGATTAATTGTTGATACCGAATCCGTTTGGTATGACGTGACCAAGGAGGTCATGCTGGATTACGGTTGTGATTTAAAGCTCGAGAATTTTGCAAAATACATAGGAACAACAGGTGGTGGCTTGTACGACGAACTGAACGCCATGTCCGATCAACCATTTGATCGGGAATTAGTGAAATCTAGAACAAATGAACTTTATCAGCAAAGAAAGGATCAATTTGCTCTTCGTGAGGGAGTGTTAGATTATCTTCAAGCTGCGAAAGAACATGGGTTAAAGATTGGACTTGCCTCAAGCTCGAGTAGAAAATGGGTGGTTGATTACCTTGATAGATTTAAGATTCTAGATTATTTCCAAGTGATCAAAACCTCCGATGACGTTCAAAAAGTTAAACCAGATCCCGAGTTGTATGTACAGGCCCTTCAGGAGCTAGAAGTCGAGCCTAATGAGGCACTTTGCTTTGAAGATTCTTTAAATGGGCTAACAGCTGCAGTTGGAGCTGGACTTCATTGTGTCATCGTCCCCAACCCAGTAACACAATACTTGGACTTTAAAGGTCATGTTCACCGACTTACATCCATGTCTGAACTATCTTTTGACGATTTATTAGACCATTTAACAAAAAAGCAACACAAATAACGTGGAATAAGCCAGTTCCTTTTTGAAGGGAAACTGGCTTATTTTAAAACCAGCATCCAATTAGACGCCGGCTCACTTATTTTCAAAGTAAAAATCAAGTATTCTCTTTCCGATATATTTATTAATTCCGCTGCTATCATTTTCTGCATTGGGCACAACGATCGAGATTGCGATTTCGGGATTGTCATAGGGTGCATAGCCAACTAATGTTAAGTTATAGTTGTAGCCACCCTTTCCATCTGACACCTGAGCCGTCCCTGTTTTACCGGCTGGATCATAGGTGACCCCTTTAAAGTAGGACGCTGCGGTTCCTTTTGATCCGATCATCACTCGGCGGAATCCTTCTTGTACGCGTTCAATATAAGATAAGTCCATATCCACCGTGTTTAACACATTGATTTCAAACTCTTCAATCACTTCACTTGACTCACCACTTTCGTGATCCGGCTCGCGTACCTCCTTCATCAAGTGAGGCTGCACTCTTTTTCCATCATTTGCGATGGTAGAAACGTATTGTGCTAGTTGAAGAGGCGTGTACGTATCAAACTGTCCAATAGCAAAATCCATTAAGTTTCCTAATTGCTGAACCCCGCCATTATAGCCCGTTGCTTCACTCGGAAGATCAATTTCCGTTTTTACTCCTAAACCGAATTGGTTGAAAAACTTTCTCATGGTTGCATATGCTTCATCAGGATCGTGAAAGCCTTCTTTCTCCGTATAATCATAGTTTCCTATTTTCATGGCGATGTGGAACATATACACATTTGAAGATCGCTCGAGAGCGGTAAGGTCATTAATGGTCCCCATATTCTGATATGACTTCTTCGTTGGAGTGCCAGCAATTTTAATCGGACTGTCTAGGAAAGTATCTCCTGGAGATATTACTCCTGTTTCATAACCCGTTAACACGGTTGCTCCTTTGACCGCAGAACCCATTGCATAGGCATTATATAATGCTCCGTATGTTTCATCGTTTATAGAACCATTTTCTTCACTTTTTCCAGCAATCGCAAGAATTTCACCTGTTTGTGGATTGGTTACGACCGCATATGCTTCCCTTGCACCACTATCTTTTTTCAACTCTTCCTCTATGATTTTCTCCGCTTCCTGCTGAAGGGCTAAGTCAATGGTAAGAATCAAGTCCTTTCCAGATTCCCCAGGGGTCACTTCCCCTTCAATCAGGTTACCTGTCTTATCTTGAACATACGTTTGTTCTTCCTTGGTCCCTCTAAGCCAGGTTTCGTATTGTTGCTCAATAAAGCTTGTACCAACAAGGTCACTCAATTCGTACCCGTTACTTTTATACGTATCGGCTGCTTCTTCTGGAATCTGTCCCACATTGCCAAAAAGCTGACGAAGCGTATTTTCGTATACA
Source organism: Bacillus coreaensis (assembly GCF_050586445.1). Lineage (NCBI taxonomy): Bacteria > Bacillati > Bacillota > Bacilli > Caryophanales > Bacillaceae > Bacillus > Bacillus coreaensis. The sequence goes on along the minus strand of NZ_JBOCCY010000003.1, from coordinate 115,210 downwards.
TATTTTCGGGTCGAGTCCACTTTGACCTCGAAACCAGGAAGTTCTTCAAGACGTTCATTAATGATGGCCATTTCTTCCGTCGTTAATCCCATCTTAATTCGTTTGATTGAAGAACTATCCACATCCATTTCTCTTTTAATCACAAGAACTTCCATTTCCTCAGTTGTGATGGTCGCTAACTCTTCTTCCGTAATTCGCTCCAAAATCAGTTGATACTCTTCATTGTCATCTAAGTTTGCTTGTTCTTCTGCGGTCACCTTCGCGTATGCTTCTTCTTTTCTAGTGAAAATCCAATAATCTTTTTGGTCTCGCTCTTTTACATTTTCTGTACTTACTTGGATTAATCCAGCAATCTTTTGTGCCAATTCAAGCCGTTCCTGCTGGTTGTGCTCGTTGGAAGGGTTAATGTACGTTAATGTGAAAATGGCCTCGTTTTCCACCAAAACATTTCCATCACGGTCATATATCTTTCCGCGAGGAGTCGTCCAGGAATAAACAGTGGTCGTCGTCTCTTCACTTTCCTTCGCGTATTCCTCTCCTTGAACAATTTGAATTTCCCCCAGGCGAATAATCAAAGTCGAAAACAATAAAAAGACCACAAAAAAGAGCATATTCATCCGACTAAACAGTATCTTATTTTTCCTCTTCTCCCTCATAACTGCTTGTAAGTGCTCCTTTCCTAAAAAAGGGAATCGTGCCCCAATTTATCATTCATACGTGTATGATATCGTGAAAATATGAACAAATTATGACGAAAGTTTTACTGGAGAATGAAGGTTTTGATGGCTGGTTTTGGGATCATTTGGTTTTTCATATGATGAAGTTCATTTACTTGCGGAATCTTAGAGGAAATGATGTTCATATCCTTGATGAACGTCATTTGGATGGGGGATTCTTGATAAAATGATGTTCAGACCCTAGATGAAGGCCATTAGCTAAATCATTCTTAAGATAACGGTCTTCATAGCGTGGATGAAGACCGTTAGAATTCAGTTATTATTAAAAAGTGGTCTTCATCAACCGTATGAAGACCACTAGCAAGGAGATTCCTTTTGATAACGGTCATCATTATCCAATAATTAGAATAGCCTCTCACAACTTCACCGCGGGACTACCACCTTGACACTTAAACAGCTACATTCTGCAGATACATATGCAATTTTTTCTTCATTTCATTCGAGTCGTTCATTTTCTCTGTGAAATTCATAAAAGATATTTCGTCTCCCTCATCGAGAGCTTGATTGATTTTATATTGAAAATAATTTATCTTAAGATCCACATCTAACAAGGAAATCAATTGTTCTTTTGTAAAGTACCATTCTATATCTTCCACAGCCATGTAAAATGAGAAGCTTTGATTGATGATCACTAATGCATACCATCCATTGATAACGGTGTATTTCCGCTCAGGAGTAATTTCGATAATGTCGCCCCTGTGAATGGTGACTACCTCGCTATGGTCCTCATCTGGGCAGAAGCAGTCAACTTGATGGTCAAATGTTTTTACAGCAATATAAGGTGTTGGTTTCATAATCTTCTCTCCCAGCTTTCATGTTTAGTTTCCTTCAAATCATTCACATACTGTTGACCGAGAGTGAGATCCTCGATCGTCGGAGAATATTCATACTCTTTGCCGTCCAACAATGTTACAATTTGAACCTTGTCAGGTAGTTTTCCGTAAACATTTACCGAATGAACGGACATCATTAATTGATAAAGTTTAATCAAATGATCAACTGCCATTAATAAATATTTCTTCATACTGTATAATTTACTCGAATATTCTGTCAACTCTATATTTACGAAAAATGAATATTCCCCTTCCTCTATTACCCCTTTTTGATGATGGTATAAATAGAGCTGTGGTACTTGTTTAGCCTCACTTGAGAGGAAAGTAAGTAAGTGATCGGTAATCTTTTCCATTACGACACAGTAATGAGTGACAGATTCAAATCCTTCTATGTTCAAATTCTTTCGGTATGTATCAATCAATTTCATAATGCTAATAGAATTTTGTATGTTTCTAGGCAGTTGAAAATAATGTTGAACGACCTGATTAATCATAAGTTGAACTCCATGTCTCCAACAGGGCTTTACACTAGAATCATTTACATGATAGGGGCTATGAATAAACGACTCTAATAGACGTTTGGTCATAAAGAAGTCCTCCTTTTTAATTTTCTAACTCATCTTCAAATAAACCGCAACATGGACAAGGTTCCATGTGGTCACTTAAATCTGTTTGTTTTTCTATAAAACCGCACCATTCACACGTGAGGATAGTCATTGATCTTGTTCCCTCCGGTTATAGGATATAGTTATAATTGAAAATGATTATCATTAACATTGACTTAACTACATATTAATTGATAATGATTATCAATGTCAAGGAGAGTTGCTTTTTTATTAATACAAAAAACCAGTATACAGTGATACTGGCCATTTTCTTTTATATAAATTTATTACAACCCCGTCTTCCATTTGAATAACAGGTAGCAATGGATGATCAAGATAATTTTCAAAGCCAACAAATCAAACAGCCTTGTTCCTATTCAAGAATAATAATCCATCTGGCCGGTAAATGGATGTAGGATCATCTCTCCTGGGAGTCCTTCTTTTAGAGGTTTTTTTTGTATCCTTTCATTTGAAGCCTCCAACCTACTTTATTGTCAAAGAAATCTTTTGGATATCGGTTGGAGATCATCTTATCATTTTCACTATACATAAATATTTCTCCTTTAAAATAATTATCAACAAATACAGGTCTTCCGCTTCATACCGACTCGATTCATATTTTCCACCTTTTCAATATAATCAAAAGCCATGGGTACCTTACATGCGGTATTTCCCACATCTACATGCACCTTTCCAATATGCTCGGCTACCTGCTTTGCTTCCTCTTTTAATTCGGTTACATATGTACCTACTGCAATCACAAATCCATTCATAACATAACGAACACGGTTTCTTTCGCTATGAATGGTATTTTTCACTTGATTCAATAACTCTCTGATTTCCGATATATTTAATTTCTCGTCAGGAGTGATAGATAAATAGTTCGCGTACGTACTCCATCCACAAACTGCGATCATTTCATCCTCGGCTCTCATCCACTCTCTTGCTAGCTCAACTGCAAAATCACTTTCAGCAGCTACACCCGCTACAGTATATTCTGAAATCATATACCAATAGGCTTTCTTTGCCCATTTTTATATGGTTTCTTTTGTAATCATCCTCGGGTTGATGGAAAGACCAGCCAAATACATCGCATCATGTTTCCCTAAATTGTATAATTGAAGTGCCAATTCATGGTCTTTTTTCACAAACTTTACTAATTTTTTTAAATCTCCTATCTTTACTCCGAAATAGGGCTCCTTTACCCCGTGGTATTCATAAATCCTCTTGGTTTGCTCAGACCCTAATTCTTTCAGTATTTCCATAGCTAGTTTGTTCTTTCACAAAATGAAAATTCCTCGCTTCATAAAAAGGAATGCCCTTTTCGTTTGCTTTTGAAACGGAAACCCAATGCTTTGGTTCAACGATGAGTCCACTACCAATCGCTATATCACTCCCCTCCTTTTGTAACTTTTCTACAATTCCGTTCACTATTCCTGCTCTTTGGTTTCTTACCTATGCTGTTATAAAATAAAATTTGTATTTTCTGAAAAAATGCATATGTCTTGATTTCAAAATATGTTCATATTATGATTGACTGGTCAATAATTGATACCTCAACGAATTTATTCTGGTAATGGAGGCTTGGAAATGACTCATTCCATACCCGATCAAGAGCATATTTTGTTTTTGCTAAAAGAGCTTAGTAATCATATGGGCCCGAAGTTTGAGCGTAATACTCAGATTAGCTTATCTAGATATGAATTGTTGCATCAATTGTATCAGGTGGATGAGATCAAACAGTCTTCCTTGCAAAAGGTGGTTAATATTGATCATGCAGCCATCACAAGACATTTGAAACAGTTGGAATCGGAAGGAATGGTTACTAGACGAAGAAATCCCTCTGACAATCGAGAAACATTTGTCCAATTAACCCATGAAGGGCGCGAACGCATAGTTACCTGCCAATCAGATAAGCTAAGCTTTATCAATCAAATGTTCCATGATTTTTCGGAGGCAGAATTACGTTCAATAGTAACCATGCTAACCCGGATTCAAAAGAACATAAAAGAATATTAAAAAAGGATAGTGATTTCATCATGAAAAATACGGATTTTAAAGAAATTTTACACGGACGTCGTTCGGTAAAAACTTATGACCCTAATGTAAAAATCAGCCACGAGGAAATGACAGATATTTTAACAGAAGCAACTACTGCTCCATCTTCGATCAATATGCAGCCATGGAGATTTGTTGTAGTGGATACGCCTGAAGGAAAAGAACAAATGTTAAAGCTTGCTCAATTTAATTCATCTCAAGTAACGACTTCTGCAGCAGTAATTGCCGTATTTGGAGATATGAACAGTATCGAGTATGCGGAAGAAATTTACGGAAAGCAAGTAGAACAAGGGTTTATGCCGGAAGATGTGAAAGAGAAGCTTCTAGCTATGTACGCTCCTCTTTATAAAAACATGCCGGCTCAATCAATGAAAGAATTGGTATTAATAGATGCTAGTCTTGTATCGATGCAAATCATGCTTGTTGCCCGTGCCCACGGATATGACACAAACCCAATCGGTGGTTTCGATAGAGAATTGATTGCTGAAGCATTAGGTTTAGATAAAGACCGTTATGTTCCAGTGATGCTTATTTCAATCGGAAAAGCAGCAGTCGAAGGTCGCCCTTCTTATCGATTACCGGTAGATACGGTTACTAGTTGGAAGTAGTTTTTTGACACCAAACCTATTATGGGTTTGGTTTTTTTTTTTGTTAAATTTTACTTTGACAATAAAACCGTCCAGACGGTACAATAAATGTAATGAATTTTTTCCAAGGAGAGAATAACAATGGACTCAAAAGCGAATCAAAAGCGCCGGCTGATCTTACAAACTGCCATTCAAATCATTCTTGAACATGACTTTAATGCCCTCACGTTAGACGCGGTGGCAAAAGAAGCGGGTATTAGTAAAGGCGGTTTGTTATACCACTTTCCAAATAAAGAAAGTTTAATTAAGGGTTTAGCAAAATTTGTATTTGAGGAGCTTTATGTGAATTTTGATCAATTTGCGGAAAAGGATTTACAGAAATCTGGAAAATGGACTCGTGCCTTGATTGAAGCGTCCAAAACGGATTTAGAGCAAAATGCTGAGTTAAATGTAGGGGTTTTCGCCGCATCTTACCTTGATCCCCATTTAGCAAACGACATTTCAAAAGGGTATCAGTCGATTCTAACAAAAATAGAAAACGACGGTATCGATCCAGTAACGACCACCATTATTCGCTTAGCCTTAGACGGTCTGTATTACTCAAAAATGCTTAACATTGCTCCATTAGAAAAAGAACGTCAAGATGAAGTGTTTCAACAGTTATTTGCGATGACGGAAAAGAAGGAGTAACTACTATGAATGCGTATGTTCTTTTGATCGTTTCAATACTCTTCGAAGTGTTTGGTAGTTCTATGCTTAAAGCGACCAATGGGTTTAAAAAACTCCTCCCTACCCTTGGTCTCGTGATTGGTTATGGATTGGCTTTTTATTGCTTATCCCTTTCACTACAAACCTTATCACTCGGTGTGGCCTACGCCGTTTGGGCCGGTTTAGGTACCGCCCTGACTGCACTTGTTGGTGTCTTCATTTATAAAGAACATTTTAATAGGAAAAAAGCATGGGGCATCCTGCTCATTATCGGTGGAGTAATCCTATTAAATATTGGAGGTACTCATTCATGAAAGGTTATTTATTCTTATCCATTTCCATTATTTCTGAACTAGTGGCTACTTCCTTACTAAAACTGTCAGATGGAATGAGTGTTTTGCTCCCTTCAGTGGGTGTTGCGGTCGGTTACGGTCTAGCATTCTATTTTTTATCCCTTTCATTAAAGACAATACCTCTCAGTTTGGCTTATGCGATTTGGTCTGGTGTAGGGACCGCTTTGACTGCCTTGATTGGTGTTATATTTTGGGGTGAAGTTCTTACGATCCTTATGCTAGTGGGAATAGTTTTTATTATTGGCGGGGTTGTACTGTTAAACTCTTCGAAAGAGATGGAAGAGGTTCAAGATCAAATGAATACAAGTATAGGGCTGGACAGATAAGCGCTCCAGCCCTTTTTTTATCTATCTCTTATTCCCTTCCCCCTCAATCTTGCTCCGACTACAGACTCCACAATTCTTGATTGAATGTCTTTCTTCTTATTGTTCGGATCGACGTACACATTTAGTGATTTGGCTAACTTTATTAAGTTTACTTTGGTTTTAAGAGTGCCATGGTTATTAATAAATGTTTTACCGTCCTTAATGGTGTCCATTTTTTCAAGCCGCTGCTGGATTTCTAGGAACTCCGTTGACTCCTCTGGAACTTTTACAGTTGAAATCCCAAAATAGTCGACTATTTTATTCGTAATTATCGCTTTTGTATCAGTTGATTTCGTAGAAATTTGAAAGTATCTACAAATGGATAGGAGAGACTTTTTCGTATGAGTTTTAAAAATCTGTTCAATGTCTTTTAAATGTTCTGCTTTATGAATCTCTTCTCTAATTTGCTCATAAGGATGGCTTTCGGTTGACAGTTCTACATATTGGAGGGTTGCTTTACCTGTACTAAGCTTTTCAATCTGCTCATCAGACAAATGCTTCATGGTATCTAACATCAACTGAAGTATTTCTTCAACATTCTTTTTCGACATATTCTCCTCCTATAAATTAGCCAGCTGCTGTACTTCTATCGCAAGATTTTGAATCTCTTTAATCACATCTTCCTGCTGCTTAGTGACCTTCTTTAACACCACTGGAATGCCAGACTCAGGTGCATCCGCGTACAATGTTTTATTTTCGCGCAGATAAGATGTAAATATATGAAAGTCATTTCTCACTTGCCTCATGTATTCTTGTTGAATGGTAATCGGTTTCTTCCCATTGGTGGAGATCATCGTAAACACCACGCCAAGCATCTCTGGAGAAATTTCCGTCAACAGGTTGGCATCCCCTTGGCGAAGATGGTGATTATATTTATCTTTTAAAATATGAATATGCCGGATAAGAGTATGAATTCCAAGCGTTGATAAATAATCTGCTTTCGCAGGAACTATATAATAATCGCTTGCGACCATTGCGTTCTGCGTCACAATATTAAAATTTGGTGGGCAATCGATTAAGATCACATCATACTCCTCTCTAAGAGAATCTAGATTCCTTTTTAAAAGCGATAACACACGTAAATAATTTCCTCGAATCGCCCGATCCGTCGGTCCACCGAGTCTACTTGATAACTCCATATCCACATGAATCAATTCTAAGTGAGAACAAATAAGATCTATTTTTCCATCTGGATTAAAAAATGAATGCAGCCGGTTGTTCACTTGATAAGGAGTGATAATCGAATTTCTCAAGGGAGCGTTTGTGTTGTGATCTAAAAATTCATCATACCAGTCCTTGATCGTTCGTTTCTGTTGGTCCAAATTCCGCCACTCTTCAAAACTTACAAACGAAAGTGTTAAGTTCGCTTGCGGATCTAAATCAATCAGTAACACTCTCTTCCCCTGATGCGCGAGTTCCGCCGCTAGGTTTGATGTAACCGTTGTCTTCCCTACTCCACCCTTATAATTCATGATTGAAATTATCCCAAATTCATCGCCTCCTGTGGTCCGTTCATAGTCTCACAGTTTTATGTATATGCGAGGGATTTTTTCTACATGTAAAAAAGACCTAACCTTTCATTGATTAAGTCCCTTGATAACCATTTTGAGAGCTGGGCATATCCTTTGGTTTAAAAGACCAATTCACAAAGAAAATGCCTAGTATTATTAAACCACCACCGATGTAAACGTACCAATCCACTACCTCGTCCAATAACATCCAACCTGTGAGCACTCCAAAAAACGGTGCTAAAAACAGAAATGCACTCGTCTTGCCTGGATCGCTTTGGTTTAAGAGGTAAAACCAGACGGCAAACTGGACGATCGATGCCATGATCGCTAGCCATAGGATGATAAAGATGGACGTCGGATGAAAGACGAGTTTAGGAGTTTCCATCGTTACCCCCATAATTAATAGAAGAATCCCTCCAAACAGCATCTGATAAGCCGTTAAGACCCATACATTAAAACGTTGTCCCCACGCTTTGATTAGTACTGTAGCTGTGGCCCATGAGATGGCCGCTCCAAGTCCAAGTAATGTGCCCTCCTGTAGTTGTAAATGAAAGCCTAGGGTAATAAACACACCGGCAAAACCTAAAATAACCCCAAGCCACTGTAGCACTTCGTATTTTCCACCTAAGAAAAGTGTACTTAGAATGACTACCATTAACGGATTACTAAAGGTGAGAATGGATGATTCACCTGCTGTGATCGTTCGTAGACTTAGGAAAATACAACCCATGACTCCCGCAGTTTGGAAAAAACCTACTAGAATCACTCGAGCCCAGTCGAGAGTTTTGCGTGGAAGTGGCTTTTTCATTACAAATAATGCCATGATCATGCCTGCGATCGTAAACCGTAGGCCCACTAACAAGAGTGGAGATACATACGCGAGTCCGATTTTTCCCACTGTAAAAGAGGAACCCATTAGAAAAGTAGTAAGGATGACAAGGCTACCGAATAGGATAGGATTCATATGTAAGGTCACTTCCTTTTGGTATTAAAGCTATTCCCTAACATTATATAGTAATCTATTCATTTATACCGGGATTAGGTTGATGACTACCTAAGGATTGTTCGTAGAAGCGAGAAATGGTCCTCATTGGCGTTATGAAGACCGTAACGGTGGCTTCTATTTAGACAAATGGTCTTCATCTGAATTTTGAAGACTATTCCCAAGGTTAGGAACTACAAGAACGGTCTTTATTTTGGATATGAACGTCCTTCTTTTCGGCCAAACCACCCATTACCCAGACATCAACCCTTTCTTACTCCGATATAACGCTGGAACGATAGTATGAGATTCCTCGATTCCATAAATATCTTCTATATAAGGGACCATCTGTTTTAGCTGGTCATTTAGTTGATACAGTAATTGTTTGCGTCTTTCGATTTCATCGCTGTCTGCGCTGTCCATCCAAGTGGATGCTCGCACCCATGAACGCATAAGTCGATCTAACTCTTCGATGTTTTGGTAAATCGCAGACAACGAGTATTGTAGTTGTTTTTTTGCCAGGGGGGATTGTTGCAAGTTTGATAGTGTTGAGTATAATACTATGTTTGCTCCATTCAGCAGAGGGGTCATTTGTTGTTCTATAGGGGTATGATTAACCGGAAATTCTTTGAGCAATTCTTGAATCATTCGATAGCTTTTCCATACATGCTTTAACATGTTAACACCCTCCTAAATATTAACTACTCGTCTGAATGACCATCAATTCTTACATTGTATGTTAAGGACAATCTATCTTATGTCAACGAAGGTGCACTAAAAAGAGCGTATCATTCAGATACGCTCGACAAATCATCATTTATTTACCGATAAACATTTGTGTCCAATAATTCCCAGACTCTACATATCCCACACCAATGTAGTTGAAGTTTGCACTCAAGATATTTTTACGATGACCTTCACTATTCATCCATGCTTGTACCACTTCTTCTGGAGTTCTTTGTCCCATCGCAATGTTTTCACCTGCATATTGATAAGAAACGCCAAACTGCTTCATCATATCAAAAGGTGAACCGTACGTTGGGCTTGTATGACTAAAATAGCCATTCTTTGACATATCCAATGACTTTTCACGAGCCACTTTTCTCAAAGCTGTATCCACTTTTAAAGCCGCTAAGCCGTTTTTCGCACGCTCTTGGTTCGTCAGATCAACTACTTTTTGTTCATACGCGCTTAATCCGCTTGTTGTTTGAGTAGTTTGAGTTGGTTCGGTGGTTGTCGTTGGCTGTTGAGCCGGTTGTGTTGTTGTTTCGGTAGTAGGTTGCTGCGTCTCAACTGTTGGTTGAGTTGGCTGTTCTGTTTCAGTCGTTGTCGTTGTCGTTGTATTTGTATTAAACTTGATTCCAAGATTAGCAAAATACTTTTGTAAGTAACTATTTAATTCATTTAAATTAGAACCTTGATACACGTAAACCTTCTGTTTTTGAACGTTCGTTGTATTTTCAGCCGCACTTGCTTTTTCTGCCATTGGACTTGCTACGGCTAATGCTGCCGCTGCTGCCACTGTAAGAATGATTTTTTTCTTCATCATGTGTTCTTCCTCCTAAAATCTATTGGTCGTTCATGACAAATTCATCGTATCATACGATTTTTGTCATATTTCAGGAAGGATTTGGAAGGTATTCAAAATCATCTTACAATTTTCCTTATTTATTCCTCAAATACTTGATTTCATAAGGGATTTCATATTATTTAATACTCTTCTATAAATCTACCAAATACTTGAAAAATTACCAACATATATACTAGAAATTAGGGTTGACTACTATTTGATTTGGTTCCATTTTTAACAAATATTTCAGTATAATGTCATAGATGAAGTTTTTATGATTTGTACACTTTCGTTGCTTCATATTGGAAGTCAATCAATTGGTAATTTTGTCTTTGATACATGTTTCTGGGCGTATCACTACCTTCCGCCACTAAAATAACCGTTTTATCTGAATAATGTTCCATGACATATTTTTGCAGCCTACTACCGATCCCTTTTCGTTGATAATCAGGTTTTACCGAAAAATCATCGATTTCAACTGTGCCTTCAGTTAAAATTACATGTACAGAACCCACTGGTATTCCTTTGTAATAAGCCAGCAACTGGACGATTTTAGGATCTTCTAAGAATCGCTTATATAATGCAATCTTTTGCTCGGCAAAGTTTGTTCCAAATTGAATATCCTGCTGGTATTGTAAGGATAAAAAGTCTTCAACATTCGTATTGTTTACTGGTTTGATGCTTATATCCGGGTGATTTTCTACACGAGGAAACAAGCTTGGTTGCAAGGAGTATAATTCCATTTTTTCTACATCAAATTCATTTTCAGTTAATACACTCTTTATGTGGTCAGGGATTTCTCCCCCAGTTGGAAAATAAAACTTCACATGCTTTTGACCATTTTTGGTATGAAACTCTCGTAAATATTTAATATCACGCAAGAACTCTTCTTGTGACACCCATGTTTTGTATTCGATAAAATTACTATTATATCTTGATAGCATTTCTGGATAATGGATATGCGTGAATGTCTCTGTCTCGTGTATATTATGACCTACTTTATGAATATCTTTGAACGTGATTGCTGCCATAAAAGTCTCTCCCTATGTAAAAGTATATATTTTAATTATACAATGTTCCCAGATTCCTGGTATATTCGGAAAGGAGAAAAGTTATGAATTTTACACTCGAAGAAGCGATAGAGGTATTGGAAAAAACACCCCACACCCTAGAAACGTTCCTTCTTAATTTATCGGAGGGCTGGCTCGTAAGTTGTGAAGGAGAAGGAACATGGAATGCCGTAGAAGTCATTGATCATCTGATTGAGGGAGAAAAAACAAATTGGATTCCTCGTTTACAAATGATCCTAGAAGACGGTAAAAGCAAACCCTTTCCCCCATTTGACCGCTTTGCCCACTTAGACCAAAAGTCTGAGCAAAGTTTGAAGGAAAAGTTTACAGAGTATAAAAGATTGAGAGAGCAAAATATCAAAAAGCTGAAAGAATTGGTTGATCCAGAGGAACATCTTGAGTTAACTGGCATCCATCCTGCTTTTGGTGTGGTAAAGGTAAGAGAGTTGATTTCCGCATGGGTCGTACATGATCTAACCCATATGGCACAAATTGTACGTGTGATGGCCAAAAGATACCAAACCGATGTTGGTCCGTGGAAGGATTATTTAGGGATTTTGAGAAAGTAATTCGCTGTTGATCTTCATTATTAGGTAATACGACTCTTGCTAATTTAATATTTATCTTAATTTTCTGAATGTAAAAAAAATTACTCGTAAACACAAAAAATTGCTATACATCAGCCCTTATCCTATCGTCCTCTTCATGATAATCTTTATTTGTAAGGGCTTACATAACATCTGATAGAGGAGGAATCATCTTTTTTCCTAATGTAGTGTTTCTGTGCCCATACTTGTTAACACAAAGGAGGAAAAAGAAGAACATGTTAAAAACAATGAAAAAACGTGTGAAATCCGCTATGATGGTAACTTTTGCTGCTGCCATGACTTTTTCATTCACCATTGATGCATCCGCCGCTAAGCAATTAGACACAAACTCGTCCACTTATCGAACCGTCACAGAAATTGAAGACTGGGGCGCCGCTATTACAAAGGTCATCGTCAACCTTAACACCCCTATCCCCCAGAATTCGGTCACAAAAGATACGTTTAACGTTCATGTGAAAAGAAGTGACGACAGATTGGCCAATCCCTTTTTAGAGGAAGGCTATCGAACGGTCACCAACGCTTTCGTTTCCGATGAGAAAGGAAACCCTGCTGTGAGAGGGAAATATGTTGTATTAGAAATGGAGATAGGACCAACTGTTACATTAGGATCCGCTCTGAATTATTATCGATTTAACGACTGGGTTGATAGTGAATATACAATTTCGCAAGTGAAGGATATTGTATACAATTCAGGAAAGATTTCAGGATTAGTTGTAACTTCAAGTGATGGAGGAACGAGAGGGTTAGTTGACGATTTCTCATCCGGAAGTTTCACACATGAAGATACGACTTTAACTTATGCAAACTATGAACCTCAAAAAACGAAAGGAAAAGAAAAGAATCCACTAGTTATTTGGTTGCACGGTGGTGGTGAAGGTGGAACAGATACCACTATCCCTCTTTCAGCTAATAAAGCTACTGCCTTTGCATCCGAAGAAATCCAGGCCTACTTTGATGGCGCTCATGTGTTAGCACCTCAAACACCAACTAGATGGATGCAAGGTGTTACAGGCTCTGCTGATGGAACCTCTATCTATCAAGAGGCTCTTATGGCTTTAATTGAAGATTATGTGGCCAATCATAAAGATGTAGATCCAAATCGCATCTACATTGGTGGTGCCTCGAACGGCGGATATATGACCATGCTAATGGCTCGTGATTATCCAGGATACTTTGCGGCAGCCTACCCTGTCTGTGAAGGTTTAAATAACTCGTTAATCACGGACGAAGATATTCAGGCTCTGAAACAAACTCCAATTTGGTTTGTACACGCGAAAAACGACACCACTCTTCGACCTGAACAAAATACTATACCAACGTATAACCGTTTACTTGAAGCCGGTGCGACCAATGTTCATCTGTCATTGTTTGAAGATGTACATGACACATCAGGATTATATAAAAACGCAGATGGTACTCCATACCAATACCCTGGACATTGGTCTTGGATCTATGTATACAACAACGAACCAACTACGATGATCGACGGAAAAAAAACAACCATTATGGAATGGATGGCTGCTCAGTCGAAATAATATTTTAGTAGAAAAATGCATTCTAATTAAAGAGTGCATTTTTCTTTTACCATTAGGAATTCTCCTATCCTCATTCTTTCCCGGTTATTTCTTACTTTTCAGTGAGTTAATCAAGCACCATTAAACTTCTTTAAATATATATTATTAATTATATGTTTAATTTGAGGTGCACTTATGACAATAAGAAAAGGAAATGCAATAGAAACTGACTATATTCTTAGGCTTTCAGGAACTGTCCTTAACGAGAGCTCTATGGGGTATTTACCTAATAATATTGAACATTCTTATACCATGTTTGTCCCAGTTATTCATAACGGGGGCTATTATTTGATTGAAGAGGAGAATAGGATTCTAAAAGGCTGGATTTTGTTAACGATAGATTGGAATCGGTTGACAGGTAAGGCAATCGGACATATTGACCAGTTATATGTATTTCCTTTTTATAGAAAGACAGGGATAGGTAAAAATTTAATGAAAGCAGCAATTCAAAATTTTTATGAGCAAGAAATACAAACTATTCAGCTCAATGTGTTCACCGGAAATCCAGCTAAAGCCTTGTATAAATCACTGGGGTTTAAAAAAATCTCAACCATTATGGAATTAAATTTATAGGATAAACGAGTGAGCGTGTCTCACAATATATATATTTGTCATCAAATCTCTCCTCATCTATCACATCATACAAAAATAAATGTAAAAAATAAAAAGCCCACATAGCAATAGCTAAGTGGACTAATATGAGCGTTAATTTCTCGGAAAACCGAATTCATACTGCTTCGGCAATGCTACTTCCTTCTTTAATACCGTTGCTGCTTCGATTGCCCAATAAGGATTTCTTAGCATTCCTCTTCCCACCGCAACAAGATCGGCGTCTTCATTTCCAATTACGGAATTAGCAAGTGCTGGTTCTTCTAATCGGCCCACGGCAATCACAGGAACATTCAGCTCTTCTTTGATGGCTCTTGCTAATGGTACTTGATACGCGACATGTGTGCCAGGTTGACCGGCAGCAGCGATTGGTCCTTCTCCACCAGCACTTACGTGGAACATATCTACGCCCGCTTGTTGGAATACTCTTGAGAACTCGATGCTTTCGTTAATGCCATATCCACCTTCCACATACTCCCTAGCAGAGATTCGCATGATTAACGGCATTTCTTCTGGCATTTCACTCTTTGCAGCTTCTATGACTTCACGGCCAAACTTGGTTAGCTCTTGACCATATTCGTCAGTTCTTTTATTCGTGAATGGAGAAGTGAATTGATGAATCAAATATCCATGAGCCCCGTGAAGTTCAATCACGTCAACTCCCGCCTGAACCGCACGACGAACGGCTAGACGGAACTTTTCTACCATTTCTTTTACTTCTTCTGTAGAAAGTTCTCTTGGTGTTTTTGATTTCTCATCAAACGGAATAGCAGATGGCGCAACGGGTTCAGAAGCATCCTGTGCTTTACGTCCAGCATGGGCAATTTGAATACCTACCTTTGCACCATACTGATGACAAGCTTCTACAATGCGTGCGAGCGCAGGGATTTGTTCGTCTGACCATAATCCTAAATCGTAATCACTAATGCGGCCGTCTGGCTCTACGTCTGTCATTTCAATAATGATTAGGCTGGCACCACCAATGGCGCGGCTTACATAATGCACATAGTGCCAATCCGTAGCAATACCATCCTTATTCGTAACAGAATATTGGCACATAGGTGGCATAACAACACGGTTTTTTAAGGATAATCCTTTGATTTCATAAGGGGTGAATAAATGATTCATCAGTAAACTCCTTTTTGGTGCAGGGCACGATTTTTATTAAAGATGTTTAGATATTACCTCTATTAGATTTTCCTTAGGCTGGAATCCTATAACCTTTTCGATCACTTCTCCGTCTTTAAATAAAAGCAGGGTTGGAATACTCATAACTCCAAATTCAGCTGTTGTGGCTTGGTTATCATCTACATTTAGCTTAGCAATTTTTACTTGGTCTCCCATTTCTTCGTTGATTTCTTCTAGAACAGGCGCAATCATTTTACATGGTCCACACCAAGGTGCCCAGAAGTCAACAAGGACTAACCCGTTGCTGATTTCATTTTTAAACGTATCATCAGTAATCTTCACAATGCTCATGTTTATCCCTCTTTCTTTAGATGTTCTGTCTTTTTTCTATGAGATTGAACGGTGATTTATTAATCATTTGTGCTTCAAGTTTGGTTGGCTTCGTTAACAAGGAGGTAAGTTCCATAAACCATTCTTTGTCCTTGATCAAAAGGGCAATATCAATTAATGCAAGGATTGAATCCTTGGAATAGGTTGCGGATGTTTCTAAGCGTCTCATTTTAATAGAATTCGCTGAGATCACCTTTCCCTCCATCTCTTCATTATCACTCTTGATGACTCTGACTTTCATGTTCTGTGAGAATGGTTCATCGCTATGAATATAACCATGAAACAATTCCCCATAGTTTGTTTTCCCTCTTACCCAATCTCCCACTTGGAAAGGTTTCATACGTTGCACCACCTTAACTGTAATGTTTTATTTTACATTTTACCTAGTGATTAATGCTGGTGAAATCCTGTGGATGGATTCGTAATCATAAATTCTTCTTTTGGTAAAAAGAAATATTGAATCCATACGCCATCTAAAAAGCTTTCACGACGATCTAATAGAATTTCAATATCTTTGTCTGTTTTTACAATTTCATCATGCTCGGTTGGTGTGTCCAACTTAAGGTCAAAGTGTGCGTGATTCACATGATTTTCTGTCACATATACGCGAACCATTTTTCCTTGTGCCTCTTCAGTTTCCAGCATCTTCTTTAATACCTTTGACGCATTACGATTGATTTTCACTTTCATGGGTAGGTCTCCTTTTTTATCTGTAATGATTTTTATTACATTTATTCGAAAAAGAAACGTGCTAGTTATGTTTCTTTTTGTTTCACTAATTCAACTACTTCTTTTATTGTGTATTCTTTTAAATATACACCTAGATGTTCTTCTGCCCCCATAAAGATGGAGAATAGAACACTCTTCATATTCGCTCCTACTATGCACTGACCGTTAGACTCTGTACATTTTGGCTGGAGAGCACCTTCAGATGTGATTTGATAAATATCCCAAAGATTAACCTGATCCAAGTCCAAGGCAAAAATAAATCCGCCACCTGTACCTTCTTTTGATGTGATAAAACCATTCTTCTTTAACAAGCTAAGCACTTTGCGAATACGTACGGGATGTACTCCTGCACTCTCCGCGATGTACTCACTGGTTGACATTCGGTCCGGCTGCAACGCCAGAAGAGTTAAACTGTGAATCGCAAGGGTGAAATCACTATTCATGGGTTGCCTCCTTCGAATTGGTTTTAAATCTTACTGTAATATTATTCGTTACAGTAAAACATGTCAAGTGCAAAAGCCTAAATCATTGCCTAATGATTTTCTTATTCCTCAAGGAATATGAAGAAATGGATAGGGAAATCAATACAGATGGTTCCATTTTAATGATAGATAAAATCCTAACGTTTCAAAAAATTTCATCAATCGGTCAGTAAATTGTTATAAGATTCCATTTATATTCATTTATTTTTTTGTAATATTAGTCTATAATAAGGGTAGATATTCCAAATAATAAAAATAAGCGCAGTGCTCGAAACACTACGCTTACCTTGACAACGCATAATCGCAGAATGCAGCGATTGGCTTGTACATGAGTGTTTTCTGAGTAGAGCCCACCTGTCCGCCAAGACTAGGGTGGGTTTTACTTTTTAATTTTATCAATTAAAAGTACGATAAGAGTTACCAGCGCTATCATAAACATTCCGGTATTCAAATCAACGATATTTATCACCTTCCCTACGGAAGGCTCAACCGCCCCACCCTGCCTATATGCAATTGTCTACTCTATTATACCACATCGGACAGGCTTTTTTTTCCTTAGTAGGGAAATTTTAGTCCCAAGAGACCTTGCTTGTGTATCCTTCTTTCAAAATATTCAATAACATAAAATGGTGGTAAAAAATTCAAAAAAAGCCTAAATCAGGATACGATTTAGGCTAGCTTATCTGTTACTTATGGGCAATGGCCTCAATTTTAAGATTGCTTTTCACCAAAGAATTCACGGCACTAAACAATGCACGGATGGATGAAGTCATAATATCTGTATCAATTCCACAGCCCCAATGGACGGTGCCGTTTTGATCTTTTATTCCAATATACGAGACGGCATTTGATTTAGAACCCATTTCCTGCGCGTGCTGTTTGTATTCTAAATCAGCAAACTCGATCCCGAACTTCGTTTGGAGAGCATTGCTCACTGCATCCAAACGCCCATTACCTGCACCTGGAATCTCCAGATGATTTCCTTCATATTTTACGGTGAGGATCGTATCATAGTTTTCATTTTTAGCTGATTTCGACTGAATGAATTGAATTGGATCAGTAATATTCACATAGCCATTGATAAAGATGTCATAAATCTCATTTGGCATAAGCTCTTTGTTTTCATGATCAGAAACATTTTTGACGGCATAACCAAAGTGTTCACGCATCTTAGGTGGAAGATCAAAGCCGTATTGTTGTTCAAGAAGATACCCAATACCACCTTTACCTGATTGGCTATTGATCCGTATAATATCTCCTTCGTATTCTCTTCCAATGTCCTTTGGATCGATGACTAAGTATGGAACATTCCACACTACATTTTCCTTTTCTTCCCGCCACTTAAAGCCCTTTGTAATCGCATCTTGATGGGAACCAGAGAACGCCGTAAACACAAGCTTCCCAGCATACGGATGTCTTTCATGAACCTTCATCTTTGTTAATCGCTCGTACATTTCCATGATTTCGATGACATTTTCAAAGTTTAGCTTTGGATCCACCCCGTGTGAGTATAGGTTTAGAGCTAGTGTCACGATATCGACATTCCCTGTTCTTTCACCGTTTCCGAATAATGTTCCTTCAATTCGTTGTCCTCCCGCTAATACCGCCAATTCTGCATCAGCAATTCCGCTACCTCGGTCATTATGCGGGTGAATCGATAGAATTACGTTGTCTCGGTAGCTTAAGTGATCACTGATGTACTCGATTTGGCTAGCATACACATGTGGCATCGAGTGAGAGACTGTTGCAGGCAGATTGATAATTACTTTGTTCTCAGCTGTTGGCTGCCATACGTCAAGGACTCGATTACATATATCTAGCGCAAACTCCATTTCCGTTCCAGTAAAGCTCTCAGGTGAATATTGGAAAACAAACTCTCCTTCTGTTTCCGCCGCATACTTCTGAAGTAGCTTCGCACCTGTTACGGCAATATCAATAATTTCTTCTTTTGATTTTCTAAACACCTGTTCCCTTTGAGCAACAGACGTTGAATTATATAAGTGAACAACTGCTTTTTTTACCCCTTGAAGTGATTCGAACGTTTTCTTAATGATATGATCTCTGGATTGTGTTAGCACTTGAATCGTCACATCGTCTGGGATTAAGTTTTGCTCAATCAATGTACGTAAGAATGTATACTCGGTCTCAGACGCTGCTGGAAAGCCTACTTCAATTTCTTTAAATCCAATTTTCACGAGCAATTGGAAGTACTCTAGCTTTTCTTCAAGTGTCAACGGAACAACCAGCGCTTGGTTTCCGTCCCTTAAATCGACACTACACCATAAAGGAGCTTCTGTAATGTATTCCTTCTCCATCCACTTCATACTTTTCACAGGTGGCATAAAATAACTTCTAGAGTACTTCTCAAATTTTTCCATCGTCACAACGACCTTTCTTCAGAAAATATAAAAAGCCCATCATCTCATAAGAGACGACAGGCTTTGCCTTCGTGGTACCACTCTTTTTGGTTTGTTATAAACGCAACAAACCCACTTTATGACTTGATTACGGTTGTCATCCGTTAAGGCCTACTACTACTTCAGCCTTACCACTTCTGGGCGAGTTGGGGGATTTATTGACTGTCTTTCACCAACCGACAGCTCTCTAAACAATAAATGATCCTTAATGCTCCCATTCACTGTGTTTCAACTTTTTAAATTTTCTTAATTCTATTACGAGTGATGGGATAAGTCAACAGGATTTTTGAAAAATTTTCATTTGTGCAAAAATAAAGTTTATTTATATAAAGCTTATTCTCTGATAAACCAGACCTTTGAAATAAGGTTGTTATCCACCTCGTAAATGGCCATTAAGCTCACCGTTTCACCTGTTAACCCGTTGGTCGCAAACTCCCAATCAATCACTTTGTTTCCGACAATAGAGCGATTTTTAATTTCTGCGTGCATGTTCTTTTTAAAGGTTTCTGTGTATCGTTCGATCAGGGCTTGCTTTCCGTTTATTGTGACCAGGTTGTCTGGGAAAGTGTATACAGTGATATCATCTGCGTATGTACTCGCAAAGCCTTCAAGATCTCTGGCGTTGTAGAATTGTATTTGTTTTTGGACGATGTTTTCTACGGACAATGGCTTCACCTCTTGAATAAGAATAATTAACTTATTTTAACATAGTATTACTTATCAATTATTTAACCATCCCTCGAGCATCTATCTTCCAAATATCCATCACACGACCATTCTCGTGTACCACATATTCTTCAAACTGATTAACCACTGTACACGCATGGTTCGGAATAATTTGCACTTTATCATTTAGCTTTAATGTTGTCTCCTGTAACAAAACCCCAACTCCATGTTCCTCCGACAGACGTTCAATGACGATTTCTGGGTGTCCCATTACATGTCCAAAGCCAGTAACGGTCTGGTTTCCATGTGCTCCTTTGTCTAAGCAAAGTGATTTGCTTCCTGTATCAAAAATGACGCGATCCTTGTAGACTCCCACTACGGAAGCAAGCAGTGTGAGCGCACAACGGTCGATTGGCGTCACACCTAATCCAGCCTGTATAGCATCGAAAAACACTGCATTTCCAGGACGGATTTCGGTCACCCCTGCTATTTTTCCAGACTTCTTATAGGTTGGTGTTGAACCAACGCTTCGAACAGGGATTATGATACCTTCTTTTTCGCACGCATTGGCACTGTCCACAACGCTCAGGCCTTCGTGATGTCCAATCTTTTCAATTTCGTCCATTGTTTTTACAGCATAGGAATGACCTGCGTGCGTAAAAATTCCGCCCAGCTTTAACTTGGACTGAGAACTAATAGCCTTTGCTAAGGTGACAACTTCCTTCCCTGGATCTACCCCGTAACGATTTAATCCTGAGTTTACTTTGATCCAAACCTCAAGTGTAAAGGGTGTATGCTCCAATCCCTTTTGTAAATACAATAATGATTCATTGTTATCAACCGATACTTTTAGTTGAACTCCTTGTTCAAGCATTTTGACTAATCGCTTGATTTTATCCGGGCTAGAGATGGGATAAGCGATCAATATATCTTTGATTCCACCAGAAGCCATCACTTCAGCTTCACCGACTTTTGCCGTTGTAATCCCAACGGCAACCGCTTCCATTTGTAATTGGGCAATTTTTATTGCCTTATGTGTTTTAATATGTGGACGGTACGCGATTCCTTGCTCCTTTGCAAAGGATGACATTTCGTTTATATTTGTTAAGAGCTTTTGATAGTCAAGAAGCAATGAAGGTGTGTCTAACTTGTTCATACTTGCCCTCCTTTATGTAATATTTACCTTTATTATACAAAAAGAAACTCCTCTTGAATGGTTGCAAGAAGAGCTCAATCATTTATTTTTTATCCTTATTATTATCTCCATATAGTTCCTCAGAAAACTCCGTCGCAAAATTCGATTGAAGCGTTCCTCGTACTTGCTTGTCGCTTCCTTGTAGTCCACTTCTGCGACTCACGACAAAATACGTTAAAGAAAAAAACACCACCATACTTATCCCGGTCACTAAGCCCGCCGTTTGTCCGGGAATCAACGGCATACTGAGTAGTACAATAATCAAACTGACCAAAGCAATCCAAGACGTATACGGAAATCCTGGCATCTGACAAATGCCACCTGGAGGACAGCCGTTTCTTTTTCGATAACGAATATGACTGGCCATAATTACGGCATAAGTGAAAATTAAGGCAAATCCACCTGACGTAATTAACACTAGATAGGCTCTCGGAAACAAAAGACCGAATAATAAGCCCCCGAGCATGGCTAACCCTGAAAATAATATCCCCCGATAAGGAACATCAGTACTATCCTTTAATCTTTGTGGTGCGTGACCTTCAATTACGAGAGACCGAATCATTCTTCCTAACCCAAATACGGCTGACAGCATGGCTGAAAGAATGGCCGAAATTAATACAAGATTCAATGCCGTCCCTGCCCAACCGATTCCCCATCGAGTGAGTGATGCGACCATTGGACTGACGTTTTCACTTAGAAGGGCTGTTGGGATAAGTGGAAGCAACACAAGCACGTATAATAAATACAACCCTACCAAACACAACACCGTATTACGAATGGCTCTTGGAATGGTGTCAGTAGGGTTGTCAGCTTCGGTTGCCGCAAGAGCAATTATCTCAAACCCAGCGTATGTAAAAATGACCAGTAACATACTCCCTGCAATTCCGCTGATTCCTCCTGGCATGAGGGGTTGTCTCGTGACTTCGCCTAATCCAATCGCTGAAGCCCCAGGAAATACTCCGAAAATCAATCCTAGGGCGGTAAGGATAAAAAAGATAATCGCGAATACCTTAATCGCCGATAATCCACTGGTAAGCTTCCCAATTTTGTCTACTCCTAATAAATTGATCAGCGTAATTCCGACGATGATCGATCCACCAAGCCAGGCGATCGACACGTTCGGATACCAATTGCTGATGAGCATCGAGATTGCTGTCGCTTCACTGGACATCGAGAGAATCGTACCTGTCCAGTAGAGCCAGCCAACGACAAAACCCATCCCATTTCCAAGCTCTCGTGCAGCAAACGTACTAAACGATCCAATCGTCGGACTTCCTACTGTCATTTCAGACAATGCATAAAGGATAAAATAAACAAGTGCTCCCCCTAGTATAAACGATATTAAAATCGCAGGTCCTGCCGCATTGATGGCAACCGATGATCCGAGGAAAAAGGAACCTCCGATAACACTTCCTAACGCCATCATCGTCAGCTGCCAAGCAGACAACCCTCTTCGTTCTTTCTTCATTCACTTTTCACCCATTTTCTTAATGATGTACCGTTATTATTTGCGCTTAGTGGGAAAGGATACGATTTAGTGTGATTTGTTAAATATAAACAAAAAAACTGGCAGAAATCCCGCAAGTTTTAATATAGTTAATCAACTTTAATTTCGATACTAGATACATCCATCTGAATTATCAGTTAACACGTCTTCTACATCTTGTAAATCACCCATTATAAATAGCTTCATTCTTTTTCGATTGAAAGTAAGTTGATATGAAAAAAAGCTGACATCAGTTCAGTCAGCCTTCTCTGCTTTATGCAATTCCAATTCATCTCTCATTCGCTCTTCCTCTTCATCCACGCTGATTCGAGCGATTTGTTCAATGAGCTGGTGATGGACTTGATCCATGTCTTCTTGGCATTCGAATGGGTCTTTTTTGTTCAATTTAGAAACACTCCTCTTCTAATATAAACTCTTACGTTTATTATCAAATGACTTGTAATAATTTATACTTAGAGGGGAAAATAGAACTTACTGAGCTTTATGATAAATGTAGAAATATTAATGAACTCTACTCAAATACATGAGGTACATCATGAAAATTATCGTCATTTCTGATACACATATCCCTAAAAAGGCAAAAACATTCCCTCCCCAGGTAGTTACAGAGTTACAGCAATGTGATCTAATCATCCATGCTGGAGATTGGCAAACTCTAGAGGTTTATCAGGAGATATTACAATTTGGAGAAGTAAAGGGAGTGTTTGGAAATGTAGACTCTAGTGAATTGCAGACACTTCTTCCTGAAAAGCAAATAATAGATATAGAAGGTATTCGGATTGGGGTCGTTCATGGTCATGGAAAACGCTGGACAACGGAGAGGCGTGCAATGGAAGCTTTTGCGGATGATCTTGTGGATTGCATCATCTTTGGTCATTCTCACATTCCCGTTTTGAAAGAAACAAACGGCATCCTATTATTTAATCCTGGGTCCTGCACTGAA
Organism: Bacillus coreaensis; assembly: GCF_050586445.1. Taxonomy (NCBI): domain Bacteria; kingdom Bacillati; phylum Bacillota; class Bacilli; order Caryophanales; family Bacillaceae; genus Bacillus; species Bacillus coreaensis. The sequence continues at coordinate 91,583 of NZ_JBOCCY010000003.1, read as the reverse complement.
AAAAGGAGGCAGCCAAAGTATTCATACGGAATCATCACTGTTACGAATGGAATTCATGCCGAACATGTGTTTCTCGAACAAGACAAAGAAGATAAATCTTAAAGGCTATAGCGAAAAAAAGCAGAGGTGCTAGCCCCTGCTCCCTACAGCTTCATATCCGTCCCCGAATTCTGATTCTTCGTTTTCCCTGTCTTTTTTAACTGAAAAAAAACTTCCCGAATCGACGCAATGCCAATAAACAACATACCCAGTCCACACCAAATAAAAATGAGCCAATTAAAAAACTGAAATGCACCAAATGACATTTGATCGCCTCCTTTTACAGGTTAATTTTATGTTCCGGTTGATAGTTTTTCAGCTTTTTAAAGTCATACTTTTTATTAGTAAATGGAAGGCTTATCAAGATAATGAGAAATGGTAAAAAGAGGGATAGCATATTCCCAACAAACCAATTGAGATCATCATTAGCGATCATAAAGTAAGCCGTTAAGCCTGAAGCCAATCCAATGACAATCGAAAACATCGATACTTTTGGGTTTAATCGACCAGACCATAAGCCAATGATTAACGACGCCGTTGGAGCAGCAAATAAAATTCCACTAAAAATATCAATGGTTAATAGGGACACCCCATCTAAGAATAGAGAACAAATTCCAATGGTAATTCCTAGTACGAAGATAATCCCTCGACCGAATGTGAGTTGTTGTTTTTCGGTTGCTTGTTTATTTACGTATCTTTTATAAAAATCGATCGTTAGCATGGCTTGAAGCCCGGCGAGACCATTTCCGCCTGTCGTTAATCCTGCCATAAAGATCATTACAACAAAGATGATCGCCCCTCCACTACCGAGAAAATAATCGAATATATACGGAGCCGCTCCCGTCGATACACCGAGCTCATCTGAAGAGACACCTAAATGGTAGACACTTCCTCCAATTACATTTCCAAAAATCATCGGAATTGGCAGCCAAGCGACGATGGTTCCGATGAGATACGCCCAGAACAATCCCTTTGAACTAGAAGCAGCTGCTGCTGTTGAATAATAGCCCTGACTAAGTACAACCTGCCCCATCGCGATCACAACGGCAGATAATCCATACATCCAACCCGCGGAGCCAAAAAAGTTCAGAGCGTCTGGGTTATGTTGTGGATGACTCGTATCCGTCGCTGCCCGTAGCATTCCTTCGTACATATTTTCTAACCCCACACTTTTGATAATCAGAGGAATCGTGACAAAAATGACAATCATAATAATGAAAAATTGGAAGACAGAATTATAGATGGAGCCTTTTAGCCCAGACATGGCAATAAAGCTTGAGAAGAGGACCGCTGATAAAAAAGCAACGACCTTAAAATTTAGATGAAAGGTATATTCGAAGGCATATGCAATTCCTACCGCCTGCATGACACAAACATATAACACCAAGGCAATTCCAAATAATAAATACACATTGGCTAATTTCGTACCAAAGCGCTCACGAATGAATTCAATAAACGTGGTGGTTTTTGGCATGATTTTTCGTAAGCGTAACGCAATCGGGATAAAAATCATAAAAGGAACAACAGCACCCCAAGCATAGTTAAAACCGCCGTTAATTCCAAACCACACTCCCGCTTCCGCAGAAGCCATAATCGTGCCCGTCCAGATCCAGGCCACACAAACGCTGGCAGCAACGAGGCCAAACGGAACTCTTCGGCCCGCCGTTAACAAATCATCGACATTTTGATTGCCATCCTTTTTATTGATGAAAAGGGTAATGACCGTCATCATAACGGCAAAGAGAATAATTACAGAGTATCCCATGATTGGACTGTTCATAATATTGTTTCCCCCTTTCGTATCATGGCCGACTGGTACACATGAGGTCTTCGGTCCGCTAAATAACAGAACTCATTCCTAGCTGCTTGAATTTGAGAAACATCTACTTCGACATAGTATTGATTTTCCTCGCCATCTCCTAGAACCAACAACTTCCCAAATGGATTGGCCGCAGCACTTTGTCCAAAAAAGTGGGTGGTCTCCTCCACTCCAATGCGGTTGGTTGTGGCGACAAACACTTGATTTTCCGCTGCACGACTTTGTATATATGTCTTTTGCAAATGCTCTAGTGGTGTCATATTCGCGGTTGGTGCCAAGATGATTTCTGCCCCTTTTTCCGCTAGTATTCGAGCAGTTTCCGGAAATTCGGTATCATAACAAATCATAACCCCAATCGTACCGAAATCGGTTTTCCAGACTGGAAACTCCTGCCCAGCAGAAAAATACTTCTCTTCCTCGTCCCATAGATGGACCTTTTGATATGTACCTGCTACCTCACCATTGTGATCAATGATGACCGCTGAATTAAACACCTCTTCCTGTACTTTTTCGGGAAAACCAGCAATGATCATTAGGTTGTATTCACGTGCCCATTCTTTTAGTAAGGTGATGCTTTCTCCATTGAGGTCCTCAGCGAGTTCCTTCGTTTTCTCCCGGGTAAAATAACCCGTTAACACTAACTCTGGAAACAATATAAGCTGGCAATTCTGCTGGGATGCCTTCTGAATATGGTGGAGCATCATTTTGAGATTTTTTGATTTGTCATGTAGAACAGGCTTCAATTGTGCTAAAGCTACTTTCATAGACTTCCCACCTTTATCTAATTGTTTGATTAATCTGACTTTTCTTGATGTAATTATATCTTCTGATGCTGTGATTAGCTTTAGTCACATTGTTAATTTTTTATGGGGTTATTTTTAACATAATGTTAAATTCCTAGGCTTATGCCTTATTATAAAAATATGTTTTTCGTTTCATCTATAAGCTAGTAATATTTTCTGACAAAGAACATTTGATACTTAATTTCTTCCCCCCTTAACAGCTTAATAGATAAAGAGGTATAATAAATTTGACTTTTGGATAGAAATGGAGTTTTCTTATGAGAATTTTAGGAGCAGTTGTCGGTTTTTTTACAGTGGATTTTCTATTTCATATTATAGATGCGTTAGCATTTGGATTGAAAGCCGATACCGGACCTGAGCGGATTGGTGCGGTTGGATTCGGGATTCTCATTCTTCTTTTACTAATGACTTTGTTTTACCGATTGTTTTCAAAATCCTTTTTCCATGGGTTTATCGTAGCAACAGGTCTTTTCTTGAGTTTTGATATTGTCGTGTTTCATTGGATCTTTCAGCTTCACCGAATTACTAGTGGTCCGGAGGCGAATTGGCTGGAGCCTTTGTTTGTTATAGGGGGAACAGTTCTACTTATAGTTGGGATTCGAAAAGAAAAATCTGCAAGTATTTTAGAAGATAAAGGAATAAGTGTATAAAAGGTTGTAAAGGACAGGAAAATTTCTCCTGTCCTTTATTAATAATTGATTCCTTATTTATCTTCTTGATCATAAAAAGTGAACATGGTTCCAAATGGTATTCTGAACATTTCTCCTCATGTAGGGTTCCCTATTAATTTCGATTACTTAGCATTCACGTCTGGTTGATGAATTCCGAAAATATTCCCTTCCGTATCCAAATAATAACCCTGCCATGCCATACCAGGAAGTGCGTGTTTTGGCAAGGCCACCTTGCCACCATTGTGAAGAATTTTTGCTTCAATGCTATCGTAATCTTCCACTCCCAATGTAAGAGCAGAACCATTCAACGCTTGGTTGGGTTCTGGAGGAGGACCTTGACGTTGCATTAAGGAACCGTTAATTCCAGGTTCGTCTTCCGTGCCGGTCACAGCCCCAAAATAAGGCATTCCTGCATACTCACTCCAGTCTTGAAAAGTCCACCGAAATACTTCTCCATAAAACTTGGTCGCGCGATCCATGTTATCTACGTGAATTTCGAAATGAATTGGTCTTCCCATGATTTCCTCCTATTTTGAAAAGAATTTTTTATCGAATCTAATAAGTATTCTACTAAAAATTGGGTACTCCTTCATTATGGTTACAATTGGACTCATTTATTCTTATTTCGACCCCATTCTAATCACTTCTCTAATTAGTTTTTTAACCTCCCCAAAACTTAAAACCATCTTAGATAACTTAGTGAAAAATTGTATATTCGCAACCTCTCCATTATACTGAATATAGGAAATGTATAAATCTAACAATTATGATTTTAAAAGGAGGTCGGAAAAGTGAAACTTGGCGCTTTTTCTATTAGTTTAAATGTAAAAGATATACATAAATCAAAGGAGTTCTATACCAAACTTGGATTTGAAGCATTAGGAGGAGATATTTCTCAAAATTGGCTTATTATGAAGAATGATAGCTGTATAATTGGGCTTTTCCAAGGAATGTTTGAAAAAAACATCCTTACTTTTAATCCTGGCTGGGATGGAAATGCACAAAATCTAGAATCCTTTACGGACGTAAGAGAACTTCGAAAAAAGCTTGAAGAAAAAGGAATCCAGATTATCTCTGGAGTGAATGAATCAAGTGAAGGGCCGGCACACTTTACTATTGAAGACCCAGATGGGAATCCTATTCTTTTAGATCAACATCGATAAAAATAAAAAAAGGCTCAGAGCTTAAACATAAGTAGTTCCGATAACGTGGAGAAATACTAAACAAACATTATAAATCACATAGTAAATAACAGTAAATCTAGCAATTGAATGAACATATTAATTAGCACCTATTCTTGTCCGAATACGAGGTTCATTAGGACGGGATGACCTGGAAAATTACCTATTGTTGTCCGAATACGGGGTTCATTCGGACAGGAAGAACGGGAAATTGCCTATTGTTGTCCGAATACGAGGTCGATTCGGACAGGAAGAACGGGAGATTACCTATTGTTGTCCGAATACGAGGTCGATTCGGACAGGAAGAACGGGAGATTACCTATTGTTGTCCGAATACGAGGTCGATTCGGACAGGAAGAACGGGAAATTGCCTATTGTTGTCCGAATACGAGGTCGATTTGGACAGAAAGAACGGGAGATTACCTATAGTTGTCCGAATACGGGGTTCATTCGGACAGGAAGAACGGGAGATTACCTATTTTTGTCCGAATACGAGGTCGATTCGGACAGGAAGAACGGAAGAATACCTTTAGTTGTCCGAATAAGTGGTTTATTCAAAACAGGAGTATTTTAACAGAAGAATTCGCACTTTAATAAACAAGTTGACAATAGAGATTGTCATCCGGATAAATGTCAATTCATGTAGAATAATTCAATAATCGTTGATTTAATAAGATTTATTAAGCCCCCAATCACTATGGGATTGGGGTTATGATTTGATAGGTTATTTCTAATGTTTCTCCACAAAACTGAACCACTTAGCTAAAACACTCTTAGCCTTTTTCTTATAGGATTTTCCTATTTTGCCAGTTCCTCTACTACGGGCTTCCCCGTTTCGAGTAAAACTTTATTCGCTCCTAAGAAAAAGGAAAGGATAAAAATCAATATTCCCGTTCCAACCAATAGCCATTCCACCTTGATCACGTCTGCCATAGGGCCGAAAATCAGCATTCCGATTGGCATCATCGAAGTAGAAATCATCCCAAATACACCGAAAATCCTTCCTAAATACCCTTCATCTACCTTCTCCTGTAATAAAACCGTGGTTGGAGTATTGAAGATCGGCATAGCAATTCCGAATATAGCCATGAACAGTAAATACACCCAGAAAACCGGTACAATCCCTAGGGCAAGAGTACAGATCCCCATCAAAAGGCTTGCAAATGTCATGGTATGAATTTTGTTTGGAAAACCGCCCCAAGAGGCAATGAGCCCACCTCCCACCATCATCCCAACCGAAAATGCTATTTCAATGGCCGTTAGTCGCCAAACATCGTCGCCAAAACTTCGTGTGACTTGAAGCGGAGTCAAAAAAGCGGCCGGCGCCATCAAGATAAAAAATACGCCAAAGAACAGAAAAAACTGTTTCAAAAATGGGTTACTTTTAATATACGTGACACCGAACTTAAAATCCTCGAAATAGCTAGTTGCTTGTTGATCAATTGCTTTCTCATGAGCTGAGATTTTAAGGAAGACTAGTAAGGTGAATATGGCAATCACTGCCGTTATCACATCAATAAAGAAAATCACTTCAAGTGTAGCCATAGTTAATAAAGCGGCACTCACCATGGGAGCGACAAACATAATGACTGCATGAAGACTCCCGTTTATTCCGTTCACCTTTGTCAGGGTTTCCTTTGGAACGATTTGAGGCAAGATCGCTGCCACTGCGGGAGTTTGGATGCCCGTTCCTATAGCACGGATCGCTGCCATTAGGAAGAGTAACCAAACGGCATCATAACCTGTTAAAAAGACAATGGCTAAGATTAATGTGGCTGTGGCAATTAACCCATCTGATAAAATGATCAGGATTTTTCGGTTATAACGGTCCGCCCACACTCCAGCAAATGGCGATAAAATAAAAGTTGGAATGAAGCCACATATGATAAATAGGGTCATCATCATTCCAGACTCTGTGTGTAATGTGATCTGCCACATCATCGCATATTGAACCAAGGCTGATCCAAAAAGAGAGATGGTCTGACTGCTTAAAAATAATATTATGTTCTTTTTCCAATTTTCCGTTCTGTTCGCTTTTACTGAGTTCATCTTTTCACACCTTATCTAGTTAAATTACACTTTTATCTACCTGAATTCCCCAGTAAATTTAAGTCGGTATTGTTTACATTAGAATATTATAGATATTTTAATCTTCAATCAAACCTAGTCGTCTCAAATCCATCCAAAATATCTTCTAATTCCGTTAAAAAGGTGATATAAACAGGACCAGGAATTCTTTCAGCAAAGCTTTTAATTTCTGGTAATTCCTCTGCTTCCTCAACCGTTTCAGGCTTCTCATCCAGACCGTTCCACCATACCTTTAATTCATCAAAAAATGCATAAAAGTATCGTTCAAATCTCTCAGCCCATTCTGCTCCTTCATCGCCTTCCGTCTTCTGCATCATGGACCAAGCTTCAAGGGCGGTGTCGAAGTACAGGTTCATTTTTTCCATATAAACACTCCTCACTTGTTAGCAAAAACAAATCATTCGATAGTTTCTTTACTTGAGTTTATAATACTTTGTAAGTTTTGGTAAACTTATATTAAAAATATTGTAGGTGTACAAAAATAAAAAATTGTATAAAATAGAACCCTTTGATTACTAGTAGAGTCCAGAGGGTTCTTTATAAAATATGGAATTTAGCCACTTAGAGGTTATAGAAAAAGTGGGTCTAGGTAATGAGGGTTATTGCTTCTCGTTTATAATCTCAAGTACATGTTGATGTTGTTTTTGAACCGAAGATATGTGTTTGATTTCACTGCTTAACTCTGTTTTTACTTCGTCAAGCTTTTTCATCATTGTCCCATAATAAAAAGCTACTTCTTTTCTCATCTCCGCTTGCTCTTCTTTTAATCCAACAAGTTCTTTTCTCGTCTCTGCTTGCTCTTCTTTTAATCCACCAAGTTCTTTTCTCATCTCTGCCTGCTCTGCTTTCATCTCTGCTTGCTCAGTCTTGATGTCATGTATATCTTTTCTCATGTCTAGTTGGCTGTTTTCAACCACTTGGAGTTTATCAAGTATTTGTTGTAGGATTTGTTCCATCTTTCTCACCTCCCTTTCATTTAATTTCATTATACTTCACTAAAATGTTTTATACCATTGGCCTGGTGGTTTATTCATTCCATCTAAAAAAATAGAGACCCCCTGGGAGGTCTCCGAAAATTAGTATTTACTTTTAGATTTTCCCTCTATATTAATTTCACTGGTTATACTATCTTTGTGACAATCTCTCGAATTCAACCTGCGGAGCTAGGACGTTACTTACTTTTTCAACGACCATCGTTTTATCCACCTTGAATACCGCCGATCCTTTAATATCTTCAGAAGAAGCGCCTATATTTACTTTATAGGTTCCCTTTTCAAGAATCCAGGAGGAGGACTCTTCATCAAAGGAAGCTAAGTCTTTTGCATTGAGTACAAAGGTAATTTCTTCTTTTTCTCCAGGTTTTAATTCTTTTGTTTTCGCAAAATCTTTTAATTCTAGTTCAGGTTTTTCAAGCTTTCCGTCCGGAGCGTTCACATAGAGTTGAACAGCTTCTCTTCCGGATGTCTTTCCGGTGTTTTTCACTGTGACAGTCACTTTGATTTCTCCATCGAATTTCTTTCCTTCTGTAACTTTTATGCCACTGTAATTGAATTTTGTATACGACAATCCATAACCGAACTCATAAGCAGGCTCGACGTCAAAGGTTGTATTATATCTGTATCCAACATAGATATCCTCTTCATAAGGGAAACCGTCTGCTGATCCAGGGAAACGGTCTGCGTAAGGAAGATCTTCATAGTCTTTCGGGAAGGTCTGAGCCAATTTTCCGGAAGGATTGACTTCCCCAGTAAGGACGTCTGCCACCGCATTTCCAAGTTCTTGTCCCGGCTGCCAAGAAAGCAGGATTCCATCTACTTGATCCTTCCAGCTTTCGGTTTCAATTGGACCTTCAACCGTTAACACAGCAATCACTTTTTTGCCCTGCGCTCGGTAAGCCTTTGATACTTGCTCGACCATTTTCTTCTGAGAATCAGAGAGATAGAAGTCTTCTTTTGCCCGATCGTTCGCATAGGAGCCTGGAGCAGTTCCGATAACCACGATTCCTACATCTGTATTCTTGGCTGCTTCAATAACGTCTTCACTGATATCCATTTCAGGTAGCTTCGGTCCGACCGAGCCGAATGTTCCAGGTGTGCCTTTGTATTCGTCTAAGGCCCTCATCTTCGCAACATATTGGTCATTCTTTTGAATCAATTCTTCATTGAGTGTAAAGCCGGCATTACGGAGTCCTTCAGCCACCCCTACATGGTAAGGTGCATAGACGAGGGCGCTTCCTCTGCCACCCGTATTGATTTCACTCACAGGTACCCCAAATAAGGAAACACTTTGCTTATTGCTAATTGGCAAGGCGGCTTTATTGTTTTCCAGAAGTACCATTCCGTCTGCCGCTGCTTTTCTTGAAATCTTGGCATTTTCCGTGAGATTTGGTTTATTTGTAGCCGTTTCTCCTTTGAATGTTCGAGTATTGACCACTATTTTTAGAATTTCCTTAATATTTCGGTCAAGGATAGCCTCATCAAGGATCCCGCTATTCACAGCATCTATGATTCTTTGTGACTGGGCGGCACTCCCAGGCATCAATAGATTTGTCCCAGCTTCCATTTGCTTAGCAATATCTCTCAGGCCAAACTCCCAGTCTGTCATAGCAAACCCTGTAAACTCAAAATCATTCCTTAACACATCGGTTAAGAGCTCTTTATTTTCAGTCGCGTACGTTCCATTGATCATGTTATACGAATCCATGATCGACCATGGATCAGATTCTTTTACTGTAATTTCGAAACCTTTTAGATAAATTTCTCTAAGTGCGCGCTGGCTAACGACCATATTTCCATTGTTGTTTGTCCGCTGATTAAAGGCGGCAAAATGTTTGATTGCTGTTCCCACTCCATTATCTTCGACCCCGTTAACAAACGAACTAGCCATTTCTCCCGTAACGACAGGGTCTTCGGAAAAGTATTCAAAGTTTCTGCCGTTAAGAAGGTAACTTTGAATATTCATTCCTGGTGCAAGCAGAAGGTCAATTCCGAAAGCCTTCAATTCCTGGCTCGTCGCCTCGCCGACCTTCTTTGCTAACTCCTTGTCCCAGGAGGCACCAAGAACGGTTGGAGAAGGGAACTTAGTAGCATAATAGGTATTGCTGTCATTTTCCCTTGTCGGAGAGATCCGAACTCCCATTGGTCCATCTGCCATGACAATAGCCGGAATGCCCAAACGTTCAATCTCCTGTGTCTGACCGGCTGCCCCCGGTACCTTAGTAGACTGACCGCCGATGACTTCTCCGTTTTCCGCTACCAAACCACCTTTATTCCCCCCTACAACCATAAATGCTTTTTCCTGAAGTGTCATCGCAGCAATAACTGCATCAATTGATTTTTCATCCACTAGTTTGGGTGTTGCTGCGATGACGGAAGATTGAACCGTATTCGAATTATTCTCTGCTGCACTAATCGGTATGGTTGAGATTCCCGATAACGCGATCGTTGATACCATGGCCAATGCTAATAACTTTTTTCTTTTGTTTTTCTTGAGCTTTTTTAACATGTTTCCCCCACACACCCTTCTTCTTTTCAAAGTTTAATTAAAGCGCTTACATTAATATTAAATAAAATCAGAATATTCCGCTGATTATTGTTCTGTATTTTTTTAGTTGTATCTGTAATTATTTATTATTATTGTTTTTATTATTTAGTAACTAGTTCTATCTATTCACTACTAAATCATCAGGCAATGGAAGGATGAATATAACAAAAAACCTCTAGCCAAAGGTAGAGGTTGGATTCGAACGATTATGTTGTGATCGTATAAGAGGTTTTCTCCTTTTTCTGTAAAAGAACAGCCGTGATAACGATAATCCCCTTAAATGCTTCTCTTAAAAATGGTGGCACACCAAAAAGATTGAGGAGATTAATCATCAACAGTGTTTTCCCTGTGTGGTTACTTTTATTTCAAGGCGTCTTTAAACTCAGTACAAGGACTAAAAACGGCATATCTGGTTGCTGGAATCGTTATCTCTTCCCCCGTTTTCGGGTTTCTTCCTCTTCTCTCCGTTCGTTCACGCGTTTCAAAGCTTCCAAAGCCTAATAATTGTACCTGTTCACCAGTTGCTAATGAGGAGGAAATTCGATCTATTATAATGTTTACTACTTTTCTTGAGTGTTTTTTCGGCATGTCACATTTTTTAGCTATCGAGTAGATTAAATCTGTTTTGTTCATATGATGTACCTCTATTAATCATGTTCTAGCAATTCTAAAATTGCTTACTGATAGTTTTAACATAAGCGAATTCCATAATGCAAGGAATTAGTAGTTTATTAGATTAACTGATTACAGGAATGATAGAAAAAAATAGGCTGCCAAAGCAGCCTACCTGTTTACGATTTTACACCATCAAGTATTTGTGGACTTCACTAGCCACTTCTCTACCTTCGTTGATTGCCCAAACGATCAGACTTTGTCCTCTTCTTGCATCACCTGCAGCAAATACGCCTTCAACGTTTGTTTTGTAATCACCTTTAGCAGCTTTAATCTTTTGATTAACCGATTCTACTCCGAATTGGCTTAACAGAGGCATTTCTGTTCCCTCAAAGCCGATCGCGATAAACACAAACTGAGCTGGCCACACCTTTTCCGTACCTGGAATTTCTTTAAAATAGAAACGTCCGTTCTCATCTTTTAGTTTTTCCATTTGAATCGTGTGGAGCTCTTTCAAATTTCCATTCTCATCAGAAATGATTTTTGTTGTTTGAATGGAATATTGACGTGGATCTTCGCCAAATTTTGCTTTTGCTTCTTTATACGCATAATCCATCGTAAACACATTGGGATATGCAGGCCATAAGTTATCAGACGTACGTTCAGATGGCAATTGTGGATGCTTACCAAATTGAACAACACTGCGGCATTTTTGACGAAGAGCAGTTGCCACACAGTCGGCACCAGTATCTCCACCACCGATCACGATGACATCTTTGCCTTCCACGTCGATGAAATTCCCGTCTTCAAAATTTGAATCTAATAGACTTTTCGTCGCAAGTGTTAAATAATCCATCGCAAAGTGAATGCCCTTTGCTTCACGGCCTTCAATGACTAAATCGCGTTGTCTTTGTGCTCCTGTACAAAGGATGACCGAATCGAATTGTGCTTGAAGTTCAGACGCTTGAATGTCCTTCCCCACTTCAGTATTCGTTACAAAGTCAATTCCTTCTTGTGTTAATAAACGAATGCGGCGTTCAACCACTTCTTTTTCAAGCTTCATGTTTGGAATTCCATACATGAGCAAGCCTCCTGGACGGTCTGCACGTTCAAATACAGTCACCGAGTGGCCGGCTTGATTCAGCTGGTCCGCTGCTGCTAAACCAGCAGGGCCCGAACCGATGATTGCCACTTTCTTTCCAGAGCGAGAAGCAGGAATACGAGGAGTAATCCAGCCGTTTTCAAAACCTTTATCAATGATCGCTTGTTCAATATTTTTGATCGTAACTGCCGGGTCGTACAGGGCCACTGTACAAGAACCTTCACATGGTGCCGGACAAACTCTTCCCGTAAACTCAGGGAAATTATTTGTTTTTAACAGGCGATCGAGCGCTTCTTTCCAACGCCCTTTATACACAAGATCATTCCACTCAGGAATCAGATTATGAATTGGACACCCAGAAGTAGCTCCCCCAATCTCCATACCGATATGACAGAAGGGAGTGGCGCAGTCCATACAGCGCGCCCCCTGTGTGCTTAATTTCTCATCTGAAATAGGAAGTTTATGTTCTTTCCAATCGTTTAGTCTTTGTAATGGATCTCTTTCTGCTGCTTTTTCGCGAGCATATTCCATAAATCCTGTTGCTTTTCCCATTTTTTTACTCCCCTTTCTTAGCGGATGGCAGCTTCCTGCTGTTTCGATGGTTTTGATGTTGCTCCGGAATTCGCTAAAAAGGCGCTCATGACGGCTTCTTCTTCCGATAACCCTGCTAGTTTTTGCTCGTCGATCAAAGTGATCATTCGTTTGTAATCTTTTGGAATGACTTTGACAAATTTTCTGACACATTTTGCCCAGTCTTCTAGAATACAACTCGCCTTCACACTCTCTGTGTAGCGGTAATGGTTTTGTATTAATGTTTTTAGCTCATCCTGTTCAGCAGGAGAAGATACTGCTTCAAATTCAATCAATTCTTGGTTGGTTAGATTTTTAAATACTTCCTCGTTCTCTGTATATACATAGGCAATTCCACCGGACATACCAGCTCCGAAGTTTTTCCCTACATCGCCTAAAATAACGACACGTCCACCTGTCATATATTCACAGCCATGGTCGCCAATTCCTTCTACGACTACATGTACGCCACTATTACGAACAGCAAAACGTTCTCCGGCACGTCCGTTAATATAGGCTTCACCGCTAGTAGCTCCAATGAAGGCAACATTTCCTGCGATTACATTTTCACCTGAAGCGAATTTTGTATGTTCATCCGCTTTCACGACGATTTTTCCACCAGAAAGACCTTTTCCAACATAATCATTCGCATCACCCGTTAATTCAAGTGTCATTCCCTTCGGTACAAACGCACCAAAGCTTTGACCAGCCGATCCGTCAAACTTTAACGTAATCGTATCTTCTGGAAGACCCACTTCACCATAACGTTTTGAGATTTCACTTCCAACAATCGTACCCGCTACGCGATTCACGTTTGTAATTGGGAAGCTTGCTACTACTGGTGTTCCGTCTTTTAATGCTCTTTGAACAGCCGGTAAGATGTGTTTTATATCAAGACTTTCGTCAATTCGATGATTTTGTGGATGTTTAAAGGTTGTTGCTCCTTCAGGCTTGTGCAGTAGTGCTGTTAAATCTAAATGCTGTGCCTTCCAGTGTGATTTAGCGCGATCACTTACCGTTAACACATCGGTACGCCCAACCATTTCTTCCACTGTTCTAAAGCCAAGCTCCGCCATCATCTCACGAACTTCCTGTGCCACAAAGCGCATGTAGTTCACGATATAATCTGCTTCACCTGTGAACTTTTTACGAAGCTCTGGATTTTGAGTAGCGATCCCAACCGGACATGTATCCAAATGACACACACGCATCATGACACAGCCAAGAACTACTAATGGTGCAGTAGCAAAGCCGAATTCCTCGGCACCAAGTAAAGCAGCCATTACTACATCTTTACCTGTCATTAACTTTCCGTCTGTCTCAAGTACCACACGGTCACGCAATCCATTTAACATAAGCGTTTGATGTGCCTCTGCTAATCCAAGTTCCCAAGGTAATCCAGCGTGCTGAATACTTGTTTTTGGTGATGCACCTGTTCCGCCGTCGTATCCGCTAATGACGATCACGTCCGCTACCGCTTTTGCCACCCCAGCAGCAATCGTTCCAACTCCGCCCTTCGATACAAGCTTCACACTAATGCGAGCTTGACGATTAGCATTTTTCAAATCATGAATCAGCTGAGCCAAATCTTCAATCGAGTAGATGTCATGATGTGGTGGAGGTGAAATTAAGCTCACACCAGGTGTTGAACCACGAACATCTGCTACCCATGGATACACCTTTTTACCCATTAATTGTCCGCCTTCACCAGGCTTCGCTCCTTGAGCCATTTTAATTTGCAGCTCTTCAGCATTCACCAGATAATGACTTTTTACGCCAAAACGACCAGAAGCAATTTGCTTAATCTTACTTCCTCGGTTGTCACCATTTTCATCAGGTACAAATCGGCTAGCGTCTTCTCCGCCTTCACCGCTATTGCTTTTTCCACCTAAACGGTTCATGGCAATTGCTAAGGTTTCGTGTGCTTCCTTACTAATGGATCCAAAGCTCATCGCGCCTGTTTTAAAACGGCGAACGATTGAGTCCACGCTTTCTACCTCTTCAATAGGTAATGGTTGTCTAGAACCATTGAAAGAGAATAGGTTACGTAAAAATCCTAGTCTTTCTTCATTGGCAAGTGTCGAATATTTTTTAAATAGTTCATAATCGCCGTTGCGGCAAGCCCATTGCAACGTGTGAATCGTTCCTGGATTAAAGGCATGGTGTTCGCCGTCATGTCTCCATTGGAAGTTACTTCCAGATTCTAACGTATCATCTGTTAATGGAGAGTAAGCTTCTGCGTGACGCAGCTTCGCCTCTTCCGCGATCGTATCTAAGCCAATTCCTCCAAGCTGTGAAACCGTTCCAGTGAAGTAACGGTCGATCACATCAGAGCTGATTCCAACCGCTTCAAAAATTTGAGCCCCGCGGTAACTTTGCACCGTTGAAATCCCCATTTTTGACATAACCTTCACGACGCCTTCATTCATAGAAACAATGTACTTTTTCACCGCTTCTTGGTATGTGAATGGTAATGATCCTTCAGAAACGGCTTGCTGATAAATCGAGAACGCAAGATAAGGGTTAATCGCGTCCACTCCATATCCGATCAACACAGCAAAGTGATGAACTTCTCTTACTTCCCCAGATTCCACAATAATACTTGCCTTCGTACGTAATCCTTCACGAATCAAATGCTGATGAAGGGCACTCACTGCAAGCAAAGATGGAATCGCAATCGTAGTTTCATTTATATGACGGTCAGATAGAATTAGTAAGCTCGCTCCACCTGCAATCGCTTCTTCTGCTTGACGGCAAATATCTTTCAGACTGCTTTCTAAATCGTCCTCGAACACCATGTTAATAACAGCAGTTTTGAACTCTTTTCCATCTTTTAATGTTTCTAGCTGGCTGTTTGTCAAAATCGGAGTTTCTAACTGAATGCGACGACAATTTTCTGCTGATGGATGAAGCAAATTCCCTTCTGCTCCTAAATAAGAAACCGTTGAAGTAACAATGGCTTCACGAATCGCATCAATCGGAGGATTCGTTACTTGCGCGAATAATTGTTTAAAGTAGTTAAACAAATTCTGCGGCTTATCAGATAAGACTGCTAGTGGCATATCATTCCCCATCGCTCCAAGTGGATCTTTGCCTTCACTCACTGCTGGAATAATGTATTTTTGAATATCTTCATACGTATATCCAAAAGCTTTTTGACGAACGATAAAATCTTCTGGAACTTCTCCTTCAGACTCTACACTATCTTCCAATCGAACAAGCTCTTCATTTAACCATTGCTGATAAGGCTGGGCTTGAGCCATCTCAGATTTAACTTCCTCATCTGAAATAATACGTCCTTCTTCTAAATCAATTAAAAGCATTTTCCCTGGTTGAAGGCGCTCTTTATATAACACCTTTTCCGGTTCTACATCGATGACACCAACCTCAGATGAGAAAATAATATAATCATCTTCCGTTACATAATAACGAGCTGGTCGAAGTCCATTCCGGTCTAAGATCGCACCGATCTGTTTTCCGTCTGTAAACGAAATCGCTGATGGTCCGTCCCATGGCTCCATTAATGAGCTGTGATATTCATAAAAAGCTCTCTTTTCGTCTGTGATGTGCGGATTATTAGACCACGGCTCAGGCACCAACATCATGGCAGCATGCGCTGGCTTTCTGCCGGCAAGAACCATGAATTCAAGCGCATTGTCTAAAATCGACGAGTCACTTCCATCTGTATCAAGGATCGGCAATACTTTTTCTAAATCAGATCCAAATGCTTCAGAAATGAATTGTGTTTCACGTGCCTTCATCCAATGAATATTTCCTTGAAGCGTATTGATTTCACCATTGTGAATCAAATAACGGTTTGGATGTGCTCTTTCCCAGCTTGGGAATGTATTTGTACTAAAGCGTGAATGCACTAAAGCGAACGCCGACACAAAGCTCTCATCCTGTAAATCCAAATAGAATTGATCCACTTGTTCAGGAGTTAATAGTCCCTTATAAACAATCGTTCTGCTTGAAAAGCTTGCAAAATAAAAACGATAGTCAGAACCCTTTGCCCAGTTTTCTGCTTGTTTACGAATCACGTATAATTTTCTTTCAAACGCTAGTGAATCACCTTCGTTGTCCCCTACAAATACCTGGCGAACAACCGGACAGCTTTCCTGTGCGGTAACTCCGATTTTTCCTGCATCGACTGGAACATTTCTCCAGCCTAGCACCGTTTGACCTTCTTGTTCGATACATTTATTAATATAAGCTTCTATTTCTTCCCGTTCTTTGTCATCCTTTGAGAAAAATAGCATTCCTACACCGTACTTCCCTTTTTCAGGTAAGTTCATGTCAGAACATACTTGTCTGAAAAACAGATCCGGTATTTGAACCATTAGTCCCGCGCCATCACCTGTTAACGGGTCACTTCCCTGTCCTCCGCGATGATCTAATTGACAAAGCATTGATAGTCCTTTTGCCACTATATCATGTGTGGCGTTCCCTTTTATGTGAGCGTATAAGCCGATTCCACATGCATCATGTTCAAATTCAGGACGGTAGAGACCTTGTGCTTTTGGTAGTTGATGATATGTCATATTCTTCTCTCCCTGCCGATTGTTGTCGAAAAATTCATATAACAACATTTTATGTTTTCAAAATCATATAAACAATATATAATTTATATTAAATTAATCGTAAATCAATATGAGTGGGAGGACAATCAAAAATGGAGCTTCGACAATTGCGATATTTTATAGAAGTAG
This sequence comes from Bacillus coreaensis, assembly GCF_050586445.1. Taxonomy (NCBI): domain Bacteria; kingdom Bacillati; phylum Bacillota; class Bacilli; order Caryophanales; family Bacillaceae; genus Bacillus; species Bacillus coreaensis. Next base: position 74,446 of record NZ_JBOCCY010000003.1, on the reverse strand, counting down.
CTGAACGAGAACATATGACCGAAGCAGCCGATAATTTAAATGTCGCCCAATCAGCAGTGAGCTATCAAATAACCAAGCTTGAAGAGGAGCTAGGGGTAAAACTACTTGAACGAGTGGGTAGAAACATTAAGGTCACACAGATTGGATATATCTTTTTGAAATATGTCAAAAGTTCCTTAAAAAAGTTGGATGAAGCAAAAGAAAAAATAGATGAATATCTTGATCCACAAGCAGGCACGATTAAAATCGGCTATCCAACCAGCCTCGCCCGATATTGGCTTCCAACGGTGATTTCTGCCTATAAGAATGATTTCCCAAATGTATCCTTCCATCTGCGTCAAGGATCTTATGCGAACTTAATTGATGCCGTAAAAAACGGGGAAATTGATTTAGCGTTTCTTGGCCCAGTTCCAACAAATGACCCAGACTTAGACACGAAGATTTTATTTATGGAAAACATCGTGGCCTTGATTCCTTCACTACATCCGTTGGCTGAGAAAAAAAGGATTCCTTTAAGTGATTTGCGCTCAGACAAGTTCGTTTTATTTCCTAAAGGATATGTTCTTCGCAAACTTGCCGTGGAAGCATGTCGCGAAGCAGGCTTTGAACCGGAAATTACGTCCGAAGGTGAGGACATGGACGCACTAAAAGGATTGGTTTCTGCTGGAATTGGGGTCAGTCTCTTACCTGAGAGCACGTTTTATGACTCTACTCCCCGGTTTACTGTTAAAGTACCGATTGAGACACCTAAAGCAATGCGTACGGTTGGGGTGATTATACCGAAGCACCGGGACCTCGCTCCGGCTGAGAGGAATTTTTATCAGTTTCTTATTGAATTTTTTAATAGGTTGGAACAATATAAATAGAAGTTTATTAAAAAAAGCTGGCCGAAATGATATTTGGCCAGTACTTTTTTTGTTCTAGAGGGACATCTATCATAAACTTTAAACAGATAACACTGTGTTTGTTTCTTCTTCACTCAATTGGAAACTATTGATAATCTCCATTAAGAAAGACTTCTTCTCTTCAGTAGTTAAATCCGCTGCACTTTCAAATATAGTAGATGTTGCTGCCTGATTATCTACTAGCATATTTTCATCCAACACTTCCATTACAATATTAAAAACAGACTCAACATCCTCATCTGTTGAAACGTCAACTCCTGTTAGTGCCTCTTGTAGTTTGAGTAAAGTAGATTCGGCATTGTCCTCTGAAGAAGTTAATAGTTGAGAATAGTTGAAAGTAAATTGCTATTTTCTTCATTAGATAATGTTGAAGTCACTCCCTCCATAATTTCGATTGGTGGTAGGTCATGAGGTTCTTTCGGAGGTCGAGACTCTTTAAATATATTTGTGACATTGGTGAAAAGGCTTTCGATTTCTTCATCTTTTGCAGACGTTAAATCAACCCCTGCTAGCGTTTCCTTCAATGTAGAAATAGTAGAGGCTCCTTTACTTGCTGATTCACTCTCTTCAGATTCTAAATTTCTTGTGCTAAGTCTTTCTATCATTCTAGATAAATATGAACTCATTTCTTCGGTTGTCAGTGGTTCGGTACGTATGGTATTGGTGTAGTTTCCTGAAGGTAGAATCGTTGTATTTGCGGTAGAAGACAAGTTGGCTAACGCTTCTGCACTAATCATGAGGGAATCTGAATTGACCCCTAATAGGTTGTTGTTTGACTGAAGGTTTTGTACTTTGTTAGCCGTTTGGTTTTTAACCATGTAATTGGAATAACCGTTTGTTGAAATTGAAATGGACAATGAATTTCCTCCTGCTCTATATCTGTTTTAAGACCATCCTTGTCCATTTTCAGATTTAAAGCTTAAAATAAGCTTAAAATCGTTTACAGAAACAGAAATTCTTAATAAAAATACTGATTTCTAAGATGAAATCAGCATTTTTTATTAAGAATTACTTAGAAGACATTAATTTTCTCTCGCCTATCTCTTTCAAACCAGCACGAATGAACAAAAAAACAGCAAGCCATGACATAGCCATTAAGATGACATGTCCAAAGGGAAACATTCCAGGAATCGATGTGTCCCATAAAGCGTGTATCCCCACTACTAAAATAAACACTTGTAAAAATTGATAATGAAATAGCATGTTAAATTGAAAAGGTTGGTCCTTTTGTACTCTACAGAACGCAGCACCGGTCAAAGCCGCCCACGCAACATGCCCACCAGGAGCATAGAAGCCTCTCAATAGGATCGTTCCATACAGACTGACTGCATCTCCCGAAAGCAGTGCTCTAAGTGCGTACCCTGCTGTTTCAAAAGCGGCAAAACCTGCCCCGACTGCAGCACCGATAAGCAAACCGTTTAAAATATATTTGTACCTTCTGTAGTGAACAAACGTAATAACGATGATGGTTTTGGCAAGCTCTTCAATGATTCCAATGGTAATCGGATTGATGGTTTTCTTCAGAATGTCGAAAAACACGAGTGCAATTAACATGGAGAGAATACCGCCAACTAACACCACATAGATCACACGGTAAATTGCAATGTTCTGCGGTACATTCATCTCCCAGAAGAAAATTAACGTGGTCAACGGAACCCCAAATGCACCAACAATGATCAGGCCCGGAAGAAAGTTTGCATTTCCAAAGTAACTCGCACCTACGTAAAATCCCGCAAAAACTAGTAGTGCAATAATGAATAACCTCGCAAATAGCCAAGGTTTGGGCCATGTATCTTTTACTTCCGATATTTTTGGTGTAGTAAGTGCTGTTCCCACAATAAACAAGCGTTCCGCTTCTAGTTCACTATGATCAGCAAAAACACGGGAAAAGATATTGACAAATTTTGGTTCAACCGACCGTTCCACCTTTGGTACCACATTTACATAATTAGCAAACTCATAAAAAAAGCTGCTTTCATCCTGTGGTGTATTCATTTTAAGGAACTTTTCGCCACAGCTTAAGCAGAACTTCGAACCAGTTGGATTGGCGTAATCACATTGTGAACATTTCAAAAAGTCCCACCTCTATCAATTGATGTAGCATGATTAATGGAAAAATAGCTTGAACGGGAAAAACGATAACAAAAAGAGTATGTCCCAGAATAGGAGAATTATTTATTTTTTTACACAATAAAGTTACCAAATTTATGACAGGTGATACGTAAAGACAAAAGCGAAAAAATGATTAGAATACATAAATTTTTTGAAGAATTTCATCATCACCATAAAGAATACGCAGATTTTGGTTAGAGCCTCGATTCCAATGATTCTCAGAAGTAGTATATCCCTAAATGCACAACATAATATGGCTTAAGACTTTCCCAATAATAAACATATAAAGGAGGAACTTTTTTGCAACAGAACCAACAGTCTAAAAATATTATGAGACCAGAATACGCTGGTACAGATGCACACAAAGTGAAAGAAGAAATACAAAAAGATGTAAGTCAAGGGAAAGGTGCAATGACTTCCAGAGAGGCAGGAGCCATGCAGGATTAAAACACACGGAAGATGTCTTAATAGAAACGGAAAGAGCAGAGGATTATCCTCTGCTCTCTAATTTTCAGTGCGAAGTATCAAATTTTGTGACTTAGTATAACTGCATCGTTGTAATACAAGTACCATCATTCTCAAAAGTAGATATTTCGGATTTTACTATTTTTCCATCATGTTCAATTTTCACTTTATAGGTTTGATCACGCCGAAGCCATAAATCGAAAAAACCATTACTTTGAGAGAGTACTTCTTCATTTAAAACGACATTGCCGTCCATATCTTCGATAAATACATCAAACGTTTCTTCAACTAGTTCACCTTGACAACCTGTCAAGCTATGATTCGTTCAAGGATGGGTTTCATTCACGTAAGGAGCAATTGAAACGAAAAATTCATCTTCGGGCAAGTCATAGATTTCCTCATCTCCGTTACTTTTCTTCACAATCAGATGTTCAGAAGTAATCGAAGCAGATTCGTTTTTAATGGTGCCTAAACTATAATCACGCACCAATTCTTTAATCTGTTCAAGCTCTTTTTCTTTTAAAGAAGCTTCCTCATTTGTGCCAGCTTTATTACATCCAACTAATACCGCTATGGTTAGTAGAATCGCTAGATAGTTACTGATCTTCAATGATTGTTTCACTCCCTTGTTTCTTTCTACACGTTTGATTATACCATCCTACTTTCTTTTATAGATATTTACTCCTGTATTTGACACAATATATCCAACTTTTAAGCAGAAATATTCACCCACTGATCACTTAAAGTTCATTCGGATGAAATGTTTTATAATAAAACTTAATGAATTAACAAAAATACCGTATAAGTAGGACAAGCGCCGTTCAATATTTTTATAAATTGAATACTTTATAGTAATAAATTCGAAAGGGTGTTTACTATGACCAATAGTCAAAATGATGAGCCTATTCAAATCAACCAATTACAAAGTTCAACTCTAATCAATGTCATTGGATCAATTGCAACTGAAGAAATTGGTTTGCGGAATTTAATCTTGTCAGAGGTTAATAAAATACAAGCGGCCGTTGAGGTTGAAAGTGTTACAATAAACGATTTGATAAGAATTAACCGCTCTGTAACCAGAACAATGAAAAATGTATTATTGAAAAACGTTATATTAGAAAGAAAACTTCGTGATGTACTAAATACATTGAGACAACAAGATGTAGGATCTTATTCGGTACAACAATTACTAATTGAATTTGCCAATATTATTGGTAGTATATTTAATGAAGAAAATGCACTAGCTGATTTAATTGATGCAGAAGCAACAAAGATAAATACCGCTCTTCCAATTGCCACTTCTGTAGAGGAATTATTAGAGTTGGATCAAAGTGTAAGGGCCCTCATAAAAATAATCGTTCAGAAAAACTTTGTGTTACAACGGAAACTCCGAGATGTTATTCAGTTTATCGAATTTCTAATTTCAGTAGGGGTTGTTTTACCGGTCACCATTGTAAATGTTATCAATAACTTAATATTATTAATTAATGCTATAAGCAATGAAGAAACAAGTTTGGCTACTCTAATTGATAGTGAAGCTCAAAAAATAAATAGAGCCGGCAATTTTGGACCTACGACGGCCCAAAGATTCGAAATGAATAATAGTGTAAGTAGTATTTTTGACGCAATCGTTCAGAAAAACATTATCTTAGAAGCAAAACTAGAAGATGTTCTTTTCTTATTACGACAAGTTGAATTAAATGAAACTCAAATTCTACAAATCGAAACAAACTTGAGCAATATTATAAATTCAATCGCATCTGAAGAGGAAGCCATGGGTAATCTAATTGTCTTAGTATCATTTAGCTTAAACTCTTCAATTAGCAATATTTCAAACATGTCTACAGATATTATTAACGATTTAATTCAAGCCAACGAGAACACCAATAATCTCATCGAATCAATCACTTTAAAGAATATGGTATTGGAAGCTAAGCTGGAAGAGGCTCTTGATTTTATTAACAATTTGTAATGTAAAATGAATAACCGCTCCTAACTATGTCTAACTCTAAGAAATTAGTAAAAACCTAAAATCAGTAGGGACTTAGTCTCAGATTTCTCCTTTGTCCCTACCCCGGAAAAATTTATATAAGGTTATGCAAAAAACGACAATTTTAGAACTTCCCTAATTCTTTCTCAATCGCCCCTGATAATCCCTCTCAATCCCTTCTTTCCAGCTCCGATCAATGTTCTTCCCGCTTCGAACCTTCACTACGGCCTCGCTTACCATCTCATAATTTAATTTTGTTCCAAGGTTGTCGGCATGGTAGTCTACCGCGAAGTCTTCATCAATTCCAAACTGTGCAGCCGTTGAAATGGCATCGATATTCGCCCCTAGAAAGATGAAGTCCCATCCATATTTTTCTTTTTGATGTTTGATCATCTTCTTGATTTGTTCAGGGGTAAATTCCCGACTGGCATTTTCCATGCCATCTGTTGTGATGACGAATAGGACCTTATCAGCGCGCTCTTCTTTACTTGTGTATTTTTGGACATTACCGATTTTTTGTATGGAAAAACCGATGGCATCGAGTAAGGCTGTCGTTCCCCCTACCTCATAGTCACGTTCGGTGATGGGAGATATGCCTCTTACATTGATTCGATCATGTAAGAGTTCATACTGATGATTGAATAATACAGTTGTTACGAAAGCTTCTCCTTCCGCTTTTCTTTGCTTAATTAGCATCGAATTGTATCCACCGATTGTGTCTGTTTCAAGCCCTGCCATTGACCCACTTTTGTCTAGGATAAACACTACTTCTGTTACATGCTTTTTCATTCTTAGAATCCTCCACTTCATGATTTATATATGAAGGATATCAAGTTTAGAAAAAGAAAAGGTCGCTTCGAAAGCGACCTTTACGCACCTAGTAACGGTTGATCAAAAGCAAATAGTGCTTCATTGATTTCGTGAATATTATAATTGCCTTGTTGGATAAAAAATTCAATTATAACATCTAATTTACTGCTCCTCGACAATGTATATCCGGCTGCTGACAGCAAATCGTTGGTTTCGTGTACATTGAGATGCAAAGAAATGGATAAGGCAAGGGCTGTTTTTTTGGTAGGAGTGTAATCTACTTTATTACGTATTTTTGAAAATAAGCGTCGATCCATATTCGCCCTTCTATAGGTCTCCACATCCGTCATCCCTCTTTCATCAATCAGGCGAAGTAATCGTTCCGAAAAAGATTCATCAAGTTCATCTACGAGATGCGCTAGACTATTTTCTAGTAGGGGCTCGTTCTTTTTTTCGTAAAAATCTTCTGGTAAAGTCACAGACTCTTGCAATTGTTCAAATATGTAGCGGTCTTGTCGGCGATGAAAAGTCAGTTCTACTTCTTCCACATAATGTTCATCAATATATTCATAGATAGATGAGAAAAGCTTTTGGCTTAACATAAAGGAAGTTCTGTCAAACACGACTAAATAAACAAGCATGTCATGATGTAAGAGAAATTGACTAATGGTAGAAACAGCCATTTGTAAGGCCTTTTCTTTTGGATATCCGTAGATCCCTGTCGAAATGAGTGGAAAGGCAATGGATTTACATTGATATTTCTTAGCTAACTTTAGAGAATGTTCATATGAATTCTTTAGCAGCTTGGATTCTTGATGAACCCCCCCTTTCCAAATGGGCCCTGGCGTATGTATGATATATTTTGCCGGTAACCTAAATCCTTCTGTAAGGACTGCTTCTCCAACGGAACATCTTCCTAAAACATCACAGGCTAGTGATAACTCTTTCACACCAGCGGCACGAAAAATCGCCCCACAAACGCCTCCACCCATTTTTAATTCGGTATTTGCAGCATTTACAATCGCATCAACCTTCATCTTTGTCAGATCGTTGCGGACTATTTCTAATGGCATGAAAGTAGCCTCCTTCCATTTATTTAAAAAAGAAGCATTAGTTACTTCATTATAAGACAAACTTCAATTAATTATATATTTCCTGGAAAAATTCTCTCTGCACTTTCTTGATTACCGCAAAACCTTGATCTTCGACCTTACCAACAATTTCCGAAGTGGATAAGGAGTGAGGTTTGAATTCAATAACTATCTTTCCCTTTGGAGAATACCCTTTAAAGGAAATTACCCCCACTAATCCCTCCACTTCTTTCTGAATGGATGATAACTTATCTAAACAGCAGATTCCTAGAACATATAAAGTTACTTGATATAACATTATTTCACACCACCCTTGAATTATTAGAAAGAAATGAATCTCTGTTTTCACAAAATTTTTAAAAAAGCCCTGAAAGCATTAAACTTACAAGGCAGTTACTGTAAAAATGTGAGGGATGCATTTCTACAAGACTCTAATTAATGGACTTTACTCGGGTCTATTTATAGTTTTTTCTCCCTATTGTTGTACCTCCTTTTATGTTAATAGCTATATTCTATACCTTTCTTTTAAAAAGGGATTTGATTAGAATCAAATTTTCACAGAATTTCTTTCTTTATCTTTCGAATCTGCTCCACATGGTTTTGGATATGTTCTATCGAGTGTTCGAACAACTCTTTAAACGTAAATTCTCCTTCTATATTGTGGGTACCTACGCGCAAAAAATCATTCTCGCCTAGATTAGTTAAAATAGGGACAAAACTGTTAATCATAGCATCTAACAATGAAATATACAGCTGATGATCAAGGGATTGTGTTTGCAATTTAGATGTCCATGCATCTTGATCAAAGGCAGTCAGTATGGGATTATTTTCTGATAAAACGGACTTCATTCGATGAACATGTACTAACTCTGCATCCGTAACATGTATGACGATTTCTCTTATACTCCAGCTATTCTCAGATGGTTTATATAAGATTTGCTCTTGTGTTAACCCTTCAATTTCTGTAACCATTTTGTTGTAACTTTCTTTATACTCATCAATTAAATGTTTCATCAATATATCCTCCTCAAATTTGGAAATGCACCATTAGTTGCCGTTTCTCTAATCACTCTAAACCCTTTGAGATTACCCGAATCAAAGCATTTTTTGATAACAGGGAATCCACTCTTTTTATGTTGTTAATTATATCTCAACATGATATGATTTTAAATAACAAAGCATCTTAATACGATATAAACAAGGAGGGGTTAAAATGTGGGAACTCTTGTATCCTACTAGTATATCGGGAATAATATTATTCTTGATCGGTTCATTCTTGACTGTAAATTCTTACATCGACAATTACAGGTCCAAGCATAGATAAGATGAACTAAATGCCCTTTCCGATATTATAAAATAACGAACACCCGCCAAAAGGTGTTCGTTTAAATCTTATCCCCAGATCTCTTTAGAAATATCTACAATGTATTTCAGCTTCGCCCACTGCTCTTCCTCTGTTAAAATATTTCCATGATGCGTAGAAGCAAATCCGCATTGAGGACTGATACATAATTGTTCTAATGGCACATATTTTGTCGCCTCTTCTATACGTGCTTTAATATTTTCCTTATCTTCTAATTCCCCATGTTTTGAGGTGAATACACCTAGCACGACTTGTGCTCCACCATTTGGGATGTATTCCAAGGGTCCGAAATCACCTGAACGATCATCATCATATTCTAAGAAAAACCCATTCACTTTTTCTTTTGCAAATAAGGTTGGGGCAATTTTTGCGTAACTACCTTCAAAGGCCCATTTTGAACGGTAGTTTCCACGGCAAAGGTGAGTGGTTACAATGAGATCTTCCGGTTTGTTTTCTAATACTCCGTTCACCACACGTAGAGCTAAATCTATCAATTCCTCGCGAGAATACCCACTATCATTAAAGGGAATGTTCGGTGCATTGAGACCCGCAATGTATACATCATCTAATTGTAAGTAACGGCAGCCTGCATCATAAAACGCTTTGATGGCATCACGATAAGTTTGAATCACATCATTTGTAAATTCTTCAAGGTCTGGATAAATGTCTAGATTCCGAATACCGGCATTAAATAATTGGTTTGGACTTGGGATCGTTTGTTTCGCCACCGCACGGTCCCCAACGATTTCTTTAAATTCGATAAATTCTTTGATATGAGGGTGATTTGGATTAAACGAGATTTTCCCGGTCACACGCACATCGTATCTTTCCGTTTCCTCCCCTTTGAAGGCAAAACCATGGTCCGGAACATATCCCTCTACCCCATGTAAATGTTCAAGAAAATCAGTATGCCAAAATCTACGACGAAATTCTCCATCTGTAACCGCTTGTAGCCCGACTTCAATTTGCTTGTCAACGATGTGTTTAATCTCTTCCGTTTCAATCTCGTGTAGTTCTTGTGCAGTAAGATGGCCTGCTTGGAAATTTCTTCTTGCCTGATGAATTCTCTCTGGTCGTAATAAGCTACCTACATGATCCGCTCGAAATGGTGCTTTAACTAGTGTTTTTGTCATAAATGCTCTCCCTCTTTCTTTTAAATACTCTTAATTTTCTGATCTAAGGTAAGTGTAGCATAGGATAATCACTATAACGTAACACTATATATCTATCTCTTGTTATAACTTTTAGCTATAACTGACGTATGGACCTGTTCCAGCAAAAAAGTGGAAGTCCTACGCAAGAATATTTTCCATGAACTTCCTGCTTTCACATCTAGTATAGAAGAAAATAAAATAATCGCCTCAAATGAAGCGATTAAGAAAGTCTATTCCCGTTGTAATTCTTTATATATGGAAATCAATAACACCTATTGAATTACTACCCTCGGTACAAACTAAATTTTGATGTTTTCTTCAAAAAGATAAATAGGTCTGTGATCCATTTTGAAATAAGAGCAACAACAGCATAACCTATAAATAGAATGAAGAAATTTTCTTTCTTACGAAAATGGAATAGACCAATTCCCACCAAAAGTGGTTTAAATATAAAGGCTAAAGTTAGGCATAGAACTGTTATCCATATGTAATAATTTTTCCCTTTATTTAATGTATACTGATAAAGCATCATGTAGATTACTGGTACTAATGAAGCATCAAGTGTCAAACTTGCTGGGATAAAAGGGTGAAGTTTATAAGGATATATCCATTGCCCATTACTCGTTCCTATTATATCCGTATAGGTGAAAAATACATGAACGCTATATCCATAAAAGCCAATTTGGAATATTTTTCTTCGGTCAATAAATAAGATGACTATGATCAATGGAAATATAAACATAGCGAGGGCAACCCAAAATTGCCAGGTGAAAAAATGAGAATATGTCTCCCAATATTCTATCCATCCAGTGTTCTGATTTATCTCGGCATTCATGATTTTATCAAGCAAGTCTAATTGTTCATTTTTCACCTATGCACCGTCCTTTTTAATTATTATTTTGAATAGCAGGAGATTTATACTCTATATAGGAGGCGAAAAAAAAAGGCTGCATTAAGCAGCTGTATGTACCAGTCGATCAAACGTATTCTTCTAAGCAATGTTCTTCAATTATCTCTAAAGTTTTTTTATTTTCCATGTAGTTAATGATATGTTCACTGATGTTTGGGTACAAAACAACATTCTTTAAATCAGTTAGCTTAACCCATTTGACACCAGTCTGATTTGGATCTGGATTAGTTGGGAATCTCGGACTTGAGCCTTTTTTCATTTTACATTCAAACATTAAACTCAGTGAGTGCGTTTTTCCGTATCTATTAGAGTTGAGGTGTGGTGCATACTCGTAAACAAATGCTAATGGACCAACTTCTACATCAATAGACGCTTCTTCGAGTACTTCTCTTTGAACAGCCTCTATAATCGTTTCGTTCGGTTCAACATCACCTGCTGGCAAATTATAATGTAGACCGTTTTCGTCAATAAATTCAATTAAGAGAATCGAATCATCTTGTATTATTACTGCACCTGCTCTAACTCAAATGTGATAAGACAATGTTTATCCCACACCTTTCCCAGATCTCTTCAATGTCCTTTATAACATCGACCTTCAATAGTCGGATAGTTGATTAATAAGGTTTCTTATTAAAACAATCTTCACAAATTAATTGTCCCTCATTTCGTAAAAAGGCCGTTATCTCCGTCATACCTTTTCTCTCTGGGTAACGCATTTTCACATAAACTACTTCATTTCCTTTTATTTCTTTATTGCAATTTGAGCATTGAGGTTTTACTCTAAACATTCATGCACCTCCCAAAATATTCCTATATTTAATTACTACGAACTACTATGTAAAAAGTTCCCTTTCACAACACTCTCCGTTTGTTTAGAACTGATCTTAAATAAATTATCCTCTGCTTTTACCGTATTTTTGCATAAAAAGAAAGTCCTTGGCTAATTTAATAACATGTGATTGAAGCAGGAAATTGGAAAGGCTCCCCGTAACTCGGATATTGTAGCTTTTCAGCTTAAAATGAGGTGTTAGTGTGCCAGTTATGCAATATTGGAAGGAAATAAACGAGTCGAGTAAGAGTGTTACCTCTTTAATGTATTCTTATTGGCATGAGCATTCTGACTGGGGAAACTGGCAGTTCTGGGTCTTACTACTCTGCTTACTAGTTCCACTGGTTGTGCTTCTGATTAAGCTTGACCGAAATAGAACTTTTAAAATTCTTTTCTTTGGTTATACCGTACATATGTTATGGACCTATACAGATCTAGCACTTATAAGACAAGGTTATATTGACCATTATTATTTCCTCATGCCCTTTTTGCCACAAGCTTTTGGGATAACAGCATCCATTTTACCTGTATCCTTTATGCTTCTTTATCAATATTGTACAAATCAAGAAAAACCTTTCATTTTATGGACGGCTGGACTTAGTGCATTATTTGCTTTTGGTTTTGCACCTATTGAGATTTTAGTAGGTCTTGTCTCCATCACAAAGGGGCTTACCATTGTTCACCTATTCTTTTTAGATTTTACCATTTCAATGATTGCTTATGGGATGGCGCAGTATATTATAAACCATTATAAGAAAAGACAATCGGCTTGAGAAAGCCCGGAACGTTAATTTTAGAAAGAGCACCACGAGGTAAGGTGCTCCTGCAATCACAAACGATATCATTTGTTAAATAACTTGTTCATCATCTTCACAAATTCTTAGAGTTCATCATACGTTTATTTCCTCTTTTAAAATTCCCTGTTATCTTTGCCAAATATAAGCTGCACTGCTTTTACATTTTCAGCTATTTTAATTTTTTCTAAAATTGTTTCAGTATCTTTCCCTTTTTAATAATTTTACTTGTTTTCCATAATAATCGATAGAACAGTATTATTTTTAGTAATTTTGTAGCTAAATGGAGCTTCGTCTAATCGATTTCTTTTATCGATATCGCCCACTTTGTTATCAAATTTAATTGAACGTTGTCTGACTAGGAATTTATTAGTAGGGAAAGTTAAAAACGGAGTATTTTAGAAACAGAAAATGGAAAAATATAGAGAAATTGAGTAAGAATAAATCAGTTCATATAAGGGGTTAAATTTACAGTTATCCTTATCGAATATGCAAAGACCAGCGAGGTAGAATTATATTATGAATCAAATCCCCCCCTACCGAAGACAAAGGGCTTTTTTATCTCAATTAACAACGGGTCAAATTCATTTAAAAAACCCATGGGTTGTAGCTTTTTTTTCGTTTTCTTATCCAGGATTCGGGCATCTAATGCACCACCGGTATGCTGCTGCCTTTATTTTGATTTTATGGGAAACATTCATCAATCAAATGGCTAATGTAAACCTTGGTATCCTATATTCATTATTAGGTAACTTTGACAAAGCAAAAGAAGTATTAGATGAACGCTGGTTAATGCTATATGTGTCTATTTATATGTTTGGTATATGGGATAGTTATCGTACAACCATCGATTTAAATAAACAATATATATTAGCAGACCGAGAAGATGCACCTATTTTACCTATTAAAATGGGTACTTGGGACATGAACTATTTAGATAAACGGAAACCATGGGTTGCCTTAGTATGGTCAGTTCTATTCCCAGGTCTTGGGCATCTTTACCTTCATAATGTCATATCTGGTTTTTTCATTTTTATTTATACTGTAGCAATATGTTATTTTGGACATATTCTGCATGCCATCCACCTTTCAATGTTGGGGAATTTTGTACAAGCTAAAGAGGTCCTTAATATGCAATGGACACTATACTTTCCATCGATATACCTTTTTGTCGTTTATGATTCTTATGTTTCGGCAGTTGAGCACAACAAACTATTTGAAAAAGAAATGTCCTTATTCTTACGAAATAAATACCAAAATAAGAATTTTAAACCTCCCATATAAAAGGAGTGTGAAAATTTTGTTTGTCATTGCTACCTTTGAAAATTCAATTATTATTGAATTAACTATAACGGAATTGGAACAAAATGAAATCACAAATGATAAGATCTTAGCAGTACCACTTGATAAAAAAATGGAACCTGGACAACTGTTTGATACGATTCATAAAGCAGATGGATTTAGTTTGTTTGATGGTGCCGCCATATTAGGTACATGTTTGATGCTATTAGGAGCGATATATGGCTATGTCTTAGAATGGGGTCCCATTATATGGGGCATTATCGGCGCAGTTAGCGGTTTACTTATAGGATTTTTAATAAAAATGTTATTAATAAAAAGAACTAAAAGCGAAACAAAATCTTTTTCATCAGAAATTGTTTTAATGATACGGTGCGAACAGCATCAGTGGCATATAGTTGAAAACATTTTATGGAAAAATGGAGCACTAGGAATTTCTAAAATAAGACATCTGTAATGTTACCTATAAAAAGAGATCTGCCAAAATGACAGACCTCTTAAAATACTTTTTTAGGCATTTTTAGTGCCTTTTAATTTTTCCATGAAAAGCACAACAGCTACCGTTAAGACAACGCATAATACGAGTTTAAATAAAGCCATGATTGGAGAAAACAAAACGGCCATCCCAATCAAAAGTGCAATAAGGCCGTATAATGGTTTTTTCATAGCGAACTGACCAAGAACGCCCCCAAAGATAGCCGGAAGGATAAACTGAAGAGCGTCTTGAACGGATTGCGGGATAATAGATAGAAGGAACGTTCCTCCTAAAACGGATACAATGACCACGATAATATTGGTTAATGACGCGGTCGCGATCCCTAAAGTACCTGCGAGTTCCGCCTTTTTCGTTCCAGGCTCAGCACCAACAGATTCTTGAGCCGCTGCTGCACAAGGAAGACACATATTGGCAATATTTCCTGTGAGAAATGCAATATACGTACCGGATTTCCCTAAAATTGGGTAGTAGGTGATTGGTTCTAAAAACCACATAACACCCACGAAGGCAGCATAACCGACTAAACCTCCAAGAATAGCTGACCACCCCGGATGATAGCCTAGTATAAAGGAAAAATATAATGGGGGAACAAACGACACGGCAATAAGTGTCCATAAAGTTAGCCGTCCCCAAAAATCGGACTGTTTATGAAAGGTTTCCATCCCCATTGTGTCAGAACTAAATTCAACACTTCTACTCGTCACTTCAACTTCTACAGACCTTGTAACCGCCATTTGTTACATCCCTCCTATTATTAAATAAGCGTAGATAGATAACCAATGGTCAAACCGACCACAAGTGAAATGCCCAATGCCCATTCAGAAAGCCACCGAATATTCATTTTCTTCGCTAACGTTAAGATCATCATCATCATGACCGCTGAGATAATAACTGTTAAGGTTTCACTAAAACCATTTGCCATTTGTTGACTGGCAAGATAACCAAAGGCTCCAAGCATGGCTGCAGTAGAAACAACTGTTATCATGGTCGCATTCTTCTTCTCAATCTTTTTCTGTGCTTTCCCTAGGGATTTTGTAAAAAGTGCAGTAAAAATGAGCCAACCCGTTCCCCCGAGGCACATCGTCCAAACTGCATTAGTAAATGCTACTAGCCCAAATTCAGATGAGTTTAACTCCACACCATAGGCATTCGCTCCAATCCCGGCAGCCGTTAATTCAGTTGCCGCTGACCCAATGATTCCGATTCGTGCCAAAGTCATCGGACCGCCGAGGACTGCAATAAGCGAAATAATAACAACAACAATTCCAAACGATGGACCAAGACTGCTTATAAATCCGGTCCTTATCGCTCTTTTCGTTTCAAGCGAGGTCATTCCAATACTTGGAGCTGTTTTTGATGTTATACGCAAAAAGATCAGTGCTTGGAAAATGACAATGAAAGCAAATACACTAGCTATAATCCATACCGGGGTACTGTTTGCTAAAGTTAATACCTCTTCCATTCTATGACCTCCTTAATAGTAAACTACTTTTTTGCAATCTAGTTTCTGTTTGATACTTCAAGGTAATCGGAAGCTATCCATTTACCTTGACGTTTTAAAAAAAATAGTAATTGCCTTTTCTCAATATCTGTTAAGATTTACTTTGCTGAGGTTTGAACTAATTCTGTTTGGCTACTTTCCCTTTCTGTTAAATAATCAAATACAGCAGAGATAAACAGTTTTCCAATATCAATCATCGAGCGCTCATCAACATTAAATTTCGGGTGATGATGCGGGTATTCCTCAATTAATTCTGAAGCACCGCCAACGTAAACAAAGGTCCCTGGTTTTTCTTGTAAATAATACGCGAAATCCTCCATCCCCATTTGTGGTAGTAATGCATGAACATTGTCTTCTCCAAATAGCTGTTTGGCCAACCCTTCCAGCCTTTTTGTCTCAGCTGGATCATTTTTAACAGCTGGATAGCCTCTTACATATCGATACGAAGCTGTCGCACCCATCCCTTTACAAGTTGACTCGACGATATCGCCAATCAATTGTTCAATCATATCACGGACATCTTCATCAAATGTTCGAACCGTTCCTGTAATCTTCGCTTTATCTGGAATTACGTTAAATCCTGAACCCGCGTTGAAAGCAGCAATAGAGACAACAGCTGGTTTCACAGGGTCTACTTTTCTACTTACTACTTGCTGCAAGTTCACAATCAACTGGCTTCCAACTGTGATAGGATCTATTGTTAAATGTGGAGTTGCCGCATGTCCCCCTCGTCCGAAAATATCTATTTCAATCGTATCTCCGGCCGCCATTGCATCCCCTTCTTTGATTCCTACGATTCCTAGAGGTTGAATGGAAGAAACGTGAGCACCATATACCACATCTACCCCATCTAGACAGCCATCCTCAATCATTGCCTTTGCCCCGCCAGGAATGACTTCTTCAGCAAATTGATGGAGAAATACGATATTTCCTGGAATGTGTTCTTTGATTTCACTTAACACGGTCGCCACCCCTAGTAATGCAGCCGTATGTATATCATGGCCACAAGAGTGCATGACTCCAGGAACACGTGATTTATACTCAACATCCGTTTCCTCCTGGATGGGGAGAGCATCAAAATCAGCACGAAGCGCAACGGTTTTTCCTGGCTTTCCTCCCCTTAATAACCCAACAACTCCTCTTCCTCCAACTTCAGTTCTGACCTCTATTCCTAATTTGGTCAGGTACTCTGCAACCTTTTTAGGTGTATTGACTTCATGATGTGATAGCTCGGGATACATATGAAGATCTCGGCGAAAATTCACCATTTCTGGATATAATTCTTGTAATCTGTCAAAAAGCTTATCTAACATATGAATGCACCTTCCCTTTATCAAAAATTTATTTAAACCAATAACATTCATTAATCTGAATATTATTAGTTATCAGAAAATAAAAAAGATATTTTTTCTATTCAATTCAATATTACCTAAGTTATTTCTACATCCTGCCTTAAAGCCAGTGCAGGACGCTTTTTCCCGTATCCGGTTGCTTGCTCATAAGCAGCCCCTATTCTCAATACTTCGTAATCTCCTCTATGTGGGCCAACAATTTGAATCCCAAGAGGAAGTCCCTCTTTTGTAAAACCACTAGGAACGGACAATGAAGGGTTCCCGGTAGCAGAAATATAATAACAAGACCGCATCCAATCAATATAATTTTCCATTTGAACGCCATCAATACTTGCTGGGTACTCAAGGTCAGCATCAAAGGCTGGAACTTGGCTGACCGGTAATAATAACGCATCATATTTTTCAAAGAAAGCACGCATGTTATTGTAAAGTTGGAAGCGCAGGTTTTCGGCGCGACCCATCTTAATGGCGTTCAAGCTACGGCCTTTTTCCACATTCCAAATGAAACTTGGTTTCATCATTTCTTTGAAGCGGTCAAAAAGATCTGAATAGGTAAGCTCAAATTCATATGCACGTAAGACTTGGAATACTTCTTCAGCATTCGCTAAATCCGGACAAGCTTCTTCAACATAACAACCCATTTCTTCAAAAATACGAACTTGTTGTTCAAGGTTTCTTCTCACCTCAGTGTCAACGGGGAGAATACCACCTAAATCGGCTGACCAAGCAATTCGTAATTCTTTCAAATCACGATTAAAGTTGGTTGAAAATACGCTTCCCGATTCCTCAATGGATAGAGGTGAACGATAATCCGGTCCAGCAATGACTGACAGCATGAAAGCAGCATCGTCCACATCTCTTGCCATAGGGCCTTGTACTCCTAACGGCGAGTATAACGCTGCCTTAGGATATGGAATCCTCCCAGGAGAGGTTCGAAGGCCTACAACATTATTAAAACAAGCCGGATATCGCAAGGATCCTCCCATATCGCTTCCATCTGCTAACGGAATCATTCCGCAGGCTACGGCTACGGCTGCGCCACCACTACTGCCTCCCGCTGTTTTTTTAGGATTGTAGGGATTTCGAGTAACACCAAAGACTTTATTGAAAGTGTGAGAGCCAGCAGCAAATTCGGGGACATTTGTCTTTCCAATCACTATAGCTCCGGCTGCACGTAATCGTTCAACAATAAGATCATCTGCAGAAGCCATGTTCTCACGGAAAATAGGAGATCCATATGTAGTGAGAAATCCTGTTGCATTGTGGGTATCTTTAATGGCAATAGGTAAACCGTGTAGGGGACCAATATCTTTTCCCGAAGCTAACCTTTCATCTGCAGCCATAGCTGACTTCAACGGTTGCTCTTCATCAAGTGAAACAATGGCATTTACTGTAGGATTTATCTGCTTAATTTGTTCCAGATGAGCTTCGACTACTTCTCGAGCGGAAAGCTTTCGCTCACGAATCTTACTCGCTAGACTTCGTGCACTTTCAAAACAAATGTCCTTTGTCACATGAGCAGCCCCTTTCTTTTATTAAACTCAAACTTGGTTTAAGAATGTCGATTGTCGACAATTTATTTGACTAATCTACTTAATCATACGAGTCATTATTACTGTCTAGAGATCAAGCGAATTCTTTTGAATAACTTCAGCTTTCCTTTAACTTGTTATTAGACTAGCAGATATTTTTTTTACCATCTACATAGTTGTAAGATTAAATTACATATTTTTCTATAAATCCATCTTTTCTTGTCAATATCTTGTTAGGTTTTATCCCATGGCTACCATAGTTAATTAAACATCAATCGTATCGCTACAACGATCAAGCAAGTAGATAAAACACCTAGTATTGTTTTTTCTGGGAGTTTGGCTGCTAGCTTTGCTCCAAAGTGTCCCCCTACTAATGAACCAAGTGCTAAAAATATAACTTTTCCCCATAAAATATGATCAAACATCATATGAGATATGGATCCAATCACCGCTGTAATCAAAATAAAAAATGTCGAGGTTGCAGTCGCAATATGCACAGGAAAGGTAAGTAATAAAACCATCGTTGGAACCATAACCGATCCCCCACCAATACCAAATAAACTCGATAAGAATCCAACCAAGATGGCAATAAAGGTACCCACCTTTAGATTAAAAGAAAATGAATATTCCTTACCTGTTGAGTCTATTATTGTTCTATTCGTTGTCGGCTTGAAGGATATTCCCTTACTAGGCTTTAATATTAAGCTGATCGCCATCAATAACATGAATACACCAAAAGATATAAAAAAAGCTTTACTTGTAATAAAATCGGTTATCCAAGCTCCAAGGATTGAACCCGGTATCATAGCGAATGCAAATAAGCCACCACTTTTATAATCGATTCTTTTTTGCTTAGCAAATACAAACGTACTCGTGAGGGAGCTAAACACTAAAACAGCCATGGATGTTCCAACAATGTCCGCAACGGGATAACTATATAAAAGTGCTAAACTAGGGACAATAATAAAACCACCACCAAGCCCAACCAGTGAACCAAAAATAGCTGCAATCATACCAATTAACAGCAATAAGATATTCTCCATTCTACTCTCCTAATTTTTTAATTGTAATTAATTGATTAGCTCTCAATATGTTCTTTGTAACCCTGAACATTTCTTTCGACTCTGTCAAAGACACTTCGGTTATGAGAATCAAGTAACTTTTTCGCATCATCGATATTTTTCTCATAAAGATATTTAACTAATTGTTCATGTTCACTAATCGATTTTCTAACATCTTCCTCTTTCATAAATGCTACATTTTGAATAGATAACAAGATATTCCCTAAACGTTCGTAATTCAATTTAATAACTTCACTTTCACTTGCTACTATCAATTGCTGATGAAATTGGTAATTTAGTTCCGCATACTCATAACTTTGTTTATCCTTTGTTTTAATGATAATATCCTCCATAGTTTGGAGGTAGTTTTCATTATTTTTATTCCGTAATTTTTCGAGAGCCATATTTTCTAGGAAACATCTAATCTCGATCAAATCCTTTGTTTCCTCAGAAGAAAACCCCCGGACTACGGTTCCTTTCCTAGGAATTCTTTTTACAATTCCTTCAAGCGTTAACAAATAGAATGCTTCACGAACTGGTGCCCTACTGGTACCAAACGCTTCAGCATATTGGGCTTCTACCAATTTTTCACCTGGAATCAAGCTACCTAAAAGAATATCTCTCATAATTGTTTCTTTAATCAAGTTTGATAATGCGTTATTATTGAATAACTCATTGTTCATTCTTAATCCTCCCTTGAGATAAATTTCTGCATTGTCGACTGTCGACAATACAGAAATCCTTGTTGTAAAAAATATTAATCTAACAATTAACAAAATTCATTATTCGTGTAAGGTCACTTAACATCATATTTAAAATTACAGTAATAAAAAAAATCGAAAGTTCAAAAGGTGCCCACTATTAACATTTTTTGCATCTTTGTGATAGAGTTGTATTCTCGCAAGCATAACAAAACGAGCCTCTTACTGGTTGAGTAAGGGCTCAATTTAAAATATTTAAATGAATAATTCCTATAGTTACCTATACATTGAAGGAACGTTGTATTGGAGTTGGGTGATCTCCACCTCAAACCATCTAAATTCTCCTTCTTCCTCGAACCATGTAACATCCGATTTACTAGGTATTCGAATTCCATTAAATTCTTTAAATTCTTTGTTTATTCCTCCCCAATCGCTTAATACATACTTACCATTTACTTCTCTATATCTTTTTCCAACGAAACGGAGGATGTCGCCTTCCTCATTAAAATAAAAGATAGCAGAGACGGAAATACCTTTATATTCCATGATAGCTTTTGCGGAGCCCTCATCAATTTCTTCCCACTTTATATAAGGTTTTAATGCAGCAGATGGAAACCACATCATTTCAGCAAGAAAACGCATCATAGTGCCTGAATCCATTTCAGGACCCTCTGCATCCACAACTGGGAATAAAGAGAAGAGCTTAATTTTCATTTTACCTGTTCCCTCTTTATAAGAATCGATTCCAGATAACTGCACTAGAGGTGCCATTTGAACATCCGCAATCCAGATAAATCCTGGTACATTAATGGTAAAATACTGATCTGCTTTGGAAGGCATCCATTTGCCACCTTTTTCTGTCCTCATTCTACCTTGTTGTTTAAGACGAACAGTTTTTACTTCTTCCTTTCCGATTACATTGGAATGTATTAACCACTTTTGAACGGGAGAGGGAAGGTTTTTAATGTCTTCTCTTACAATTGTTTTTGTACTCTGCTTATCAATATCTTTAAACAAAGTAGCAACTTGGTTTTCACCATTCTTTACAAACAAAACCCTAGCTATTCTTGGAACAACAATTAATAACAGCAGGAATAGAATGATTAAAGATAGTACCACCAATGTCCATTTTGGCATTTGTTATCCTTCTTTCACTTTATTTGTGATTATTATAACAAATATCAAAATTTCCCAAAGCGATAAAAGTCATAGAGTGATTTATTATAAGACTAATATTAATATGCCCTTTTCACTTAAAAGGAAGATAATGCTAAAATAAATAAAAATCGATTGACAGTTCTAGTGTAATGGTTGATTCAAAGAATTTTCAAAATTCTTTTTTACAGGCTGAATTTAACATACTAATATGATTAACAAGTACAAACATATAAATATAAAATACTCTTATTCAGAGAGGTGGAGGGACTGGCCCTATGAAGCCCAGCAACCATTTAACAGATTTGTTAAAAAGGTGCTAATTCCTGCAAAGCATGTGGCTTTGACAAATAAGAGAGGTCTTTTGTTTCCAAGAAAATATAAACCATGTTTATATTTTTCTATTAAAACTTAATATAAAATGCATCAGTTTTAACACCGCTAAACTCAAGCAGCATCGATTTGCTGGATATGTCTTGGTTGTCAACTCTCGTTGTTATATCTATGTGCCGAATATCGATACAGACCTGGTAATTAATTCTGAGAGTGATGGTGATTCGTTTCTAACACCACCTATATCGGTTTCACCTAAAAGAGCGATTTCATTAGACGTGAATTTGCTTTAATATAAAAAATCATCATTTTATGGTAATCCCATTTGGTTCCTCTCCAACTTCTAACGTTGCAATTACTTGGTTATCATCATTTTTAATTACGCTTACTGTATGATCATACATATTGGTTACATAAACGAACTGGTTGTCTTCACTCGTCACAATCTCATGGGCACCTTCGCCCACTTCAATGGTTGCCACCACTTTTTCTGGTTTGTAGTTCGATTCGTGTTCTCTCCCATATTTGCAATATAAGCTGTTTTACTATCGGCTGCTACTCTAAAACCATGTGGTCCATTTCCTGTTGAAATATTTTGAATCACTTTATATGTTGCTACATCTATTACAGATACATGATTATCATCATTGTTTGTTACTAATGCATAGTTCATATTCTCAGTAAACACAATATGAGCAGGATGAGATCCGACTTCCACTTGACTGATTAATTCATCTGTTTCCGCATCATAAAACAGCGCCAGTCCTGCTGTTTTTACTTCATGTCCACTATCGTTTCCCCCATGTTCACCAGTTTCAGGAACAACTGTAGCTCCTATTACTTTTCCGTTTGGTGAAAGTTGAACATTATGAACCGAACCCTCAATTTCAATTGATTTCACTGACTTGTTAGTTGTAGCATCGATTTTTGTGATGCCTACCTTTTCCGCGGTATAGTAGAACGAAGCTTTCTCTTGCTCATTTCCCTCCTGATTGGATTTATTATCTTTTATCGTGTCGGTACTCTTCTCCTCCACCACATTATTTGCTGTATTACCACATGCAGCTAGAGTAATACTAAATAATAATAAAAAGCTTATAAAAATAGTTTTTTTTATCTTTAAACACTCCTTATCTTTGGTAAGTTCACTATAGTAAATACTCGTGCAGAAAATTTGCGGAATCCGACTAAGAGTTTGACAGCTTTGTGAACTTAATAAGGTATGAAAATATGATGTAACTTCCTTAAAGGTTTAAGGAGATCGCAAATATCGTTTGGCATTCTCCACAATTTCTGCAAATTTTTATCGTAGTATGATTGTAAATAATATAAAGGAGGTTGCTATAGTGAGTATTAAACGTACAATCTTTTTTCTATTTTCCTTGATTTTCGCAGTTTTTTTAGCAGCATGTTCCAATAATCAGGAGAATGAACAAGACAATTCGAATAACAGCAATGAGGAAACAGGACAAGAACAAGATACTAGCAGTGAAGGTCACGGAGGTCATGAAGGAATGGATCATTCTGGATCAGGGGAAATTCCTGAAGGCCTACAAGATGCTGAAAATCCAACGTTTGCACTGAGTAGTCAAGCGATTATGAAAGCAGACCATATGGAAGGGATGGACGGCGCTGAAGCAACCATTGTTGGTGCTTATGATACAACCGTCTATACTATATCTTATACACCTACAACTGGCGGAGAAAAAGTAACGAATCACAAATGGATTATTCACGAAGAAATTAAAGATGCTGGTGACCAACCTTATCAACCTGGTGATGAGGTTACCGTAGAAGCTGACCATATGGAAGGGATGGAAGGTGCAACTGCAGTAATTGATTCAGCTGAACAAACAACTGTATACATGGTGGATTACACTCCGACATCAGGTGGAGAAAAAGTAACCAATCATCAATGGGTAACAGAAAGTGAGCTTTCTGCGAAATAAGAATCAATGAAAACACTCGTATAACTTTATAAATTTAAAAGGATCGAAGAGCAAGTAAAGTTGCTCGATCGATCCTTTTTTGTATTAAACACTCTTAATGAGGTTATGGAAACTTTATTTTGATCTAAGAATTGGTCCAAAATGAGAACCGTTTCAGATTGAGGCGCATAGAGTCTAAATCTAAAATAAAATTAAGGATTATTTTTTATTACAGGTATCCAAATTTCGCTTTTCACTGATGGTGCAGTTAAATCTCTACTTTTAATCGACAAGATTTCGGGTCCTTCTGTTAATTGATAGTTGGAAGATGGAAACCATTCAGAATAGATTCTTCCCCAAGTTTCCTGTAGCGTACTAGGAAAGGCACCTATTGATTCAAATATCGCCCAGGTTAATGCTGGAATCTCAAGTTTTGAAAAGGTTTCAGGGCATTCTTGTGTTGTTGCAACTCCGATATACTGATCAAGCTCTCCTTTTTCCTCCATACGTCCTTCTGAAAAGTTTATAGATGCTTGGATCATCCCTTTTGGTTCAACGTTAGAGAGGTTTTTTAATTGAATGATCTTCTCCATTGACAAGGACTTCCACATCTGTGTGATTTCTGGGTTTTCTCCTTCAAAAATAATTGGTACTCTTTTCATAATTCCAACAATGTTAAATGCTTCTTTTTGTTCAATTCGATAATTCATTTCATTTCCTCCTCTAATTGATAATTGGAAGGACATGAGTGGATAGACTTTTAATTGCTTACCATTATTCCTTGCTTCGGATGGTGTTACACCATGTAGATTTTGAAAAGCTCTAGTATAAGAGTCCGGCGAATTATAACCATAATTAATCGCAAAATCAATTATTTTTATGTTACTATTTATAAGCTCAAATGCTGCTAAACTAAGTCTTATACGGCGGATATATTTTGATAAGGTAATACCCGCAAGGAAAGAAAACATCCTTTTAAAATGATATTCGGAACAATGAGCTAACCTTGCCACCACTTTGAAGTCAATTTCGTTTGTAAGGTTTTCCTCAATATACTTCATTGCATCATTCATGTTCTTAAGAGAATCCACTACTATACCCCTCCTTTACCAATAGATTAGCAGGAAATGAATGTATCCACCCGACAATTTGTGCACCATTTTGTAGGATTAACCTGAGATGAAGAAGGATCTTCTATGTGGTTTAGAAAAAGTAAATCCATCTTCCGCAGGGCCAACAAAATTGCGGACATCAAACTATTTTTCACTGTATTTGATAAACTTTTCTTGATGGTTTAAAATCCATGAAACTCTTCGTGCAGCCTTTCGAATATACTTTTTGACTGTATCAATCGAGTCCACCCCGTCCCAATAACGGCCAAGGAAATGGATAAATACATCTAAACTTCGAAGCTGAATGAGGAGAGGAAGGGCATGAATTTCTTCTTTTGTCAGCTTAATTCTACTTCCATATCCTGTTAGGAAAGCAGAAATCTTTTTAAAAATAATGGTCTCATCCTCTTCATCATCTATAAAATCGGAAATAGAAACCGCAACTTCCATGACTCGTAAATCATGGGTAACAAATTCAAAATCAAGAATGGCGGAAATCTTCCCATCCCCAGCCGAAAGAATGTTGGAAGCATTTAAATCTCCATGGACAAGCTGGTGAGGAAGTCTTTTTAAAAATGGAACTCTGTATTGAAATGAAACTAGTTGTTTGTAGATAATTAATAATTCTTGAGCTAATTCCACAAAGTCCTCAGATGGATTTAGGGAAAAATTTTTAATCTGATCCAATGAACATCTTGGGTGCGTATGATCCATATCATAATACGGTCTATATACGGGAAGTAGATTTACTCTGACCTCGGCAAGTTCTGCAGTAAGTTGACCAGCTGCCATACCAAATGAATAGATTTGTTCAAAGTCCACTAGGGGAGGATTTGTCCCATCGATAAATTGAAACAATCCTGCAAGAAATCCGGACCCAGTTTTGACAGTAGTTGCCCCATCTTTTGTTCTTATCGGTACTGGAATGGATAAGGAAAGAGGTCGTTCTTTTAATGCTAGTAAAACAGCATGTTCAAAGTGTACCTTCTCTTCATCTTGATGGGTTTCGTAAATTCTCAGTACGTGTTTCTCATCGTTTGCCAGAATAAATAGGGTTGTATTGTTTTCCCCACTTGGCCCGGGAACAATCTCCCATTTTTCATTTGGGAAGTATAAAGGTACGATTTCTTCAATATAGGATAAATATTTTTTCATCATATTCTAAAATCCTTTTTAAATAGAATCTATCACGTACAGGGAGAAGAAGATAGTATTTAAGTAAAAACACAGCCCTGTTGTTAAACAGAGCTATGTTTTTTCGTTTATTAAGAACGAAACGCCTCATAACGAACTTCTTTTAATTGGGCTCCTTTTCCTGAAAGGACAATGCTTGTTCCTTTTTCTTTTTCATATGCCGTAAATGTTACGACTTTTTCCCCCTTATTCACAAAGATTTCAACTGAATGAAGATCCAAATAAATTTCTAGTGTGTTTTCTTCATTGTTAAAACAGTCACGTACGGTAATTGGTTCACTATCTCCATAATCAGAAGTAATCACAACAGAATTGGATGATGGATCCACACTCACGCGTGTTGCTGTTTTATCTTCCTTGTTTAATTCAACAACAAACGATTCACTCTTAGATAATAGTGATAGGGATAAATATCCTGTTCTTCCGCTTTCAATGTGCAAGTCCTCATGTAATGAAACATGTGCATGGAAAGCAACGGGTGTGAAATAATCGTCATGGTTAATATAAGCTTGTTGAATCAAAGTGTTGTTTTTGATGTGTAACTTTCTTGGTAAACTCATCATGCCGTTATAGCCGTACTCTTTTGGTGGTGTTGCTTTTGACCAGCGATGCATCCATCCAATTAACAGCCTCTCTCCGTTTGGACCGTCCGTTGTTTGAGGTGCGTAAAACGTTGCATAATCTAACAAGCCCTTTGCCTCAGGAGTGAATGCTCCGTCTTTAAAGTCCATGTGCCCAATTACATAAGACGTCTTTTTCTCGACTTCTCCCTCAAATTCAGGGTCGCATGGCATTTCTGAGAAAATGAGCACATCTTTCCCGTCTAAGTGAAAGAGATCTGGACATTCTAGTAACGTATTTTCTTCAAATGACATTTGAAATATTGAAGAATGAAAGCTCCACTGAAGTAAATCTTTTGATTGGAACATGATGATTTCACCACGACGTTTCGCATTTCTTACCGCTACTACACAGTAATATACCCCGTCGCGCTCTAACACTTTAGGGTCTCTGAAATCACAAATGAGATACCCTTCTGGCAATTCTTTTTCCCCAATCACGGGATTTAATTTGGATTTCTCGAAATGGATACCATCCTCTGATACTGCCACACACTGACGTTCAGCAATTTGTGATTCATCTTTATCAAACCCTAAGTTAGGATCAATATGGCCTGTGTAAATGAGATAGAGCTTCCCATCCTTTTCAATCGCACTTCCAGAAAAACATCCGTTTGCATCATACGCTTTGTCATTGGCCATCGCTACGGGGAGGTATTCCCAATGGACAAAATCATTTGTTGTTGCATGACCCCAATGCATGTCATTCCATACGATGTCATACGGGTAATACTGATAAAAGAGCTGGTATTTCCCTTTGTAAAAGGAAAAACCATTTGGGTCATTGATCCATCCGATTTCTGGTGAAAAGTGAAAAAGGGGGCGGTTATTTGTTTTATGTTTGTTTTCTTTGATATAGTTGTTTGCTTTTTGTAGTCGATTCATAGGGCACCTCTTCTATTTAATTCCACTTTGCATGGAACCTTCCACAATGTATTTTTGAAAAATGATATAAAGAATAACAATTGGAATCGTTACGATGGTTAATGCTGCCATCATGTGACTTGTGAAAATGTTATACGTATCTGCAAAAACCGCATTAAGGGCAACTTGAATTGGCATCAAATCTGCGTTTGATAACGCCATAACCGGCCATAAAAAATCATTCCACGAAGCCAAGAACGTTAAAATCCCAACCGTAATATACATATTTAAGCTTGACGGCATGACGATTCGGAAGAAACATCCTACTTCACTTAGTCCATCAATTTTTCCAGATTCAATCAATTCACCAGGGAAGGATAAGAAATGTTGTCTGAATAAGAATATGTTCATCACATTGATGATAAATGGCAGCAAATAACCTGGAATCGTGTTGATTAATCCCATCTCATTTACCACTAAAAACAATGGAAGAATAGTCGCTTCAATCGGCACAATCATAAGTGCAATAATAAAAATTAATATCCAATCCTTCAATGGAAATTTAAATCTTGCTAGAGCATAACCTGCCAATGAATTGATGGTTAGTCCTACAACCACTGTAATAGACGCATAAATCAAACTATTTCCTACGTTCTTAAAAATGTTATAAAAACCTAATAACTCCACATAAGAATCAAACGAAAGATCAGAAAATCTTGGAACAAACGCAAAGATTGTATCCATATCTTTGTAGATCACTTCATCGATCTTAAATGAGGAAAGAATCATCCAAATAAGAGGAAGTAAAAATTGTAATGCCAAAAGAGAGGCCAAGATATAGAACAAGGTTTTCTTTACAATTTTCATGCTACTTTCTCCTCTCTAAATAGCTTTTTAATAATGATTGAGATCACGACTAAGAAAATCGTGAACACTAATGTAATGGCACTTGCATATCCTACGTTTCGGTGACGGAATCCATACTCATAAATGTATTGCAAAATGGTAATCGTTGAGTAATCTGGACCTCCACCTGTCATAACCATCGGTTGAACAATGAGTTTAAACGCCTGAATCGTGGTGGTAATCACTAAAAACATCAGAATGGGTTTTAATGACGGAATGGTAATAAATAAAAACTTTTGGAATGCATTGGCACCGTCAATGTCCGCTGCTTCATAAAGGCTGCCATCAATATTTTTTAGTCCTGCTAAAAAGATCATCATTTGATACCCACACCCTGACCATGCAGAGATTGCAATGATCGTATACATGGCTTGAGACGCACTTGAGAGGAAAGGTTGCTTAGAAATCCCAACATTCGCAAGGAGTTCATTAATTAATCCCGATGTTGGGTTTAACATGACCGTCCATAGAATGGAGATGACAACAAGAGATAAAACAGCTGGTGAAAAATACGCGGTACGGAAGAACCCTACGCCTCTGATTTTTTTGTTAACAATGAGCGCAAGTCCAAGTGCCATCGACAGTTGCAGAGGAACAACAAATACCACAAACTTAATCGTGTTTTTAAAGCTTTGGATCAACACTTCATCTGTTATCATTCGCTTAAAGTTTTCAAGTCCAATAAATTCTTTGTCGTTTGGTTTCAATAAATAGTAATCCGTAAACCCGTACGTAAACGCTAGAATAATTGGTAATACAATAAAGAGAATCGCAAGAATTAAAGCAGGTGTCAAAAATCCATAAGCTGTCACGATATCTTTTGTTTTATAATGTTCACTTTGTCTGAGGTGTTCGGTTGTATTTCTCACTTTTACAATACGTTTGATCAATTTCTTCATGGTTCACACCCCTTTTAAAAAAAGAGTAAGAGGTGAGGTCATTGCCTCACCTCTTACTTTTTACAAACGATTATTTTTTGTACTTTGCAAATTCTAATTCGATTTTCTTCGTTGCATCGTCTAAATATTTCTTGATCGTTGCTTCATCTGTCGCCTTGTTTTGAGCGATTTTTAGAATAACGTCTTTTGCAAAGGTTTCAGAAAGATAAGGATATCCAGGTGATACCGGACGAGATTTGTTTGTGTTTTCCACTTGATACTTTAATACGGTCCAAGCATCGTTGTGAGATGGGTTGTCTGTATTTGTATCAATCGCGTCAACAGAATTGATTCTCGTTGGAATAGAACCGTTTTTAGCGAAATATTCTTTTGATGCTTCGTCGTTAGTTAACCATTCCATGACTTCAACGATTTGCTTAATGCGTTCTTCGTCTTCTTCTTGTCCGTTACGTACAAATGCCCAAGAACCTGATGGTGTGTATAACCCATCAAAGTCTTTACTCATTTTCGGATAACGAACGGTTTTGAATTTTAAGTCAGGATAATTATTGATCAGTTCATTTACATACCAGAATCCGCTAACTGATAGTGCTGATTTTCCTGTATGGAATGTTTTTTCAGATTCTGTCGCACTAGCAAGTGCTGGTTCAGCAAATAATTGCGCATACTTTGTTAATGCTTCTACACTCTTGTCACTGTTTAAGACGCCATCAACTGTGACACCATCTTCATCGACGATGTTTGCATCATTCCCCCAAAGAAGTGGTGTGAAATAGTATGTTCCTAATTCATAGGCACCTGCAGTAATATCTGTTAGTAATAAACTTACAGCCGCTTCATAATTTGCAAACACTGGATCATCTGACGTTTTTGCAAACTCGTCCACTTTTCTTGATAACTCAATAAATTGATCCCATGTCCAGTCTTGATCAAGTGAAGGAACTAATGCTTTTACATCTTCAGGTAGTGCATTGATCATATCTTCGTTATACATGATGGCTACGCCTGAGTCTGAATAACCCATTCCGTAGAATTTCCCGTCCACTGTTCCTTGGTCGATGATCGCTTGCGTGAATCCATCTTTGAATCCTTCGCTCATGTATCCATCTAGTTCACCAAGTAATCCTGAATCAACGTAAGCCCCAATATCAGGTCCGTCTAATGTAAAAATATCAGGCATGTCATTTGCTGTAATTGCTGCATTCAGCTTATCTATGTATCCTGAACCAGCTCCTGCACGAGTGATGTTTTGTATTTCGACTTTAGGTCCGTCTGGATGAGCCTCATTATAGCTCTTTACTCGGTCAGCAAACATCTTTCCTTCTGGATGATCTGCTGCGGCTTGTGTCCAAACTACAATTTTGTCACTGCCGCTAGTTTTGTCTGAACTACATGCTACTAACGAAAAGACTAAAGACAGTATTGAAACAAACAATATTAACTTTTTCATACTTCTCCCCCTCGTTCTCTTAATATATAATCAAGCGCTTTCATAAGTTAATAATATAGTGCTTAAAGCGCTTTCAAAATGAGGCATTTCTCTAAAAAATGTTTAAATTCTTATTATTGAAAAAGAAAAGCCTCATCACCTAGTAGGGAGAGGGCTTACTTATTTTTTACTAGTTTACGATATTCACTTGGTGTTTTTTTCATTTTCCTTTTAAATACTTGGCTGAAGTAGCGCTGATCGGTATAGCCGACTTTTTCGGCAATTTCATATGTTTTAAGATCTGTATTTTGCAGGAAAAGGCAGGCATATTCCATTCTGACATTTGTTAAATAATCAAGAAATGTAAGACCGGTTTTTTGTTTAAAAAGCAGGCAGAAATAGCTAACACTTAATCCTACTTGTTCGGCTGTCTGTTCCATACCAAGATCTGATTGAAAGTTATTTCGGATATAGTCGAGCGCCTCTTCCATCATATCGGCTGCTGATTGGCTGGGCTTATATTCTTTCTTTAATCGCTCTTCTGTTAAAACATTGCCACTTATATAGTTTTCATACTTTAGTAATTCCTTGGCAGCATCAAGGGAATGCTTTATTTCATATAACTGTTCAACGACTTTACCAACCGAGATGATGCATTGATCAGAGACTGCATGAAGAAGCTGATGTGAAAATGCATCCGTAATATCTGTTGCTTGATTGATGAAGTGTTTTGCCATTTCAACGACTACCATCCCTTCTCTATCTGACAGCTTGTAAACAAATAGGTTCGCATTCCATTTAGAAAGGAACTCTGCATTTTTTGTAAAAATTAATTCAATGTCTTCCTTATAGTTTTTTACAATCACTGAGAAATAAAGAGCTTGTTTGTTCTTGATTTGTGCGTCCACTTTCCCTGATGTAATCAGCTTATAAATCGCATATTTCTCATGCTCATACATACTTACTTTTTGCTCTTTTATTTTGTTAAGCGCTCTTTTAACGCAATCTTCCAATTCGTCATAATCAATTGGCTTTAAAATATAGTCGAACGCGTTATTTTTAATTCCTTCTTTTGCATATTCAAAATCATCATAACCGCTTATTAAAATAACCATTGGTTTATGATCGATCTGATTTAATGTCTTTAACAGATCAATCCCGCTCATTTCAGGCATTGAAATATCTGTTAATAGAAGATCTGCACCATGATTTCCGATGATGCCCAGGGCTTCTTGTCCATTTTCAGCTGTCCCAATGATTTCACAGTCTAATCCGTGCCAATCGATGATTTGTGCAAGATTTTTTAAGATTAACTTTTCGTCATCCGCAATTACTACTTTATATCTCATTTAATCACCTTTAATCGGAAATGAAATTTTAATTAATGTACCCTCATTTTTCGTCGAACAAATGATGAGACCATATTTCTCTCCATAAAAAAGTCTTATCCGCTCATCAACATTGCGTACACCGTGACCATTACTTATCTGAGTATGATGATTTTCTAGTTTCCACTTATTTAATTCCATTAGTACACGTTCATCAATACCCTTACCATTGTCTTCAATCCATAACTCGCCCTGGCCGTTTGAAACCGTACCTCTAATTTTAATCAACCCTTCTTCATCATCTCTTTTTGAAAACTCATGGATTAAAATATTTTCTACGAGTGGCTGTAGAATTAGTTTAAGGACGGGATAATGATTCAGTTCTTCCACTACATCAACTTCAAAAGAAAATCGATTATTATATCTTATTTTCTGTATTTCCAGATAGCTGATCACATGACGGATCTCATCTTTTACTTTCACTTCATAACCTCCATTAATACTGATGCGCAGCAGCTTACCGAGGTTAATTGTCATTTTACTAATTTCCCTTTGCCCGTTCAAAGCGGCGAGTGCATTAATAGATTCAAGTGTATTGTATAAAAAATGAGGATTGATCTGCTGCTGTAGCACTTTAAACTGAGCCTCACGCTTGCGTTCCTGTTCTGTCTCAATGTCACTCATCAATTGTTGAAGTTTTCCGATCATGTTATTAAAGCCCTGCGAAATGTTTTGTAATTCTTGAAATTCAAATCTCCCCATTCGTTTGCTCAGCCTGCCGCTTTCGACTTGTTTCATGCTAATTAACAGTTCATGAATAAAACGAGAAATTCTTTTTAAATACAAAAAATTAAATAAACCGGCGGTTAACACCGTAAACCCTACAACGAGTAACATGGTGTTTCGGATATTAACGATTTCACTGGAAATCGCCTTCATAGGCTTTATTGATACTAGGATGAGCTGTGAGTTACCTCCCGTTTCAAAACTAGACGGCATATAAGTAATCAAACTTTTTTCACCGTCCCATTCATCAGTGAGGTAACCACTTTTATTTGTTGGAAATTCAGAAAAACTTTGAATGTCCAGAGTTTTACCAATGAAATTTCGATTTAATGAATAAAGCACGGTCCCCGCTTTATTTACAATCAATTCATGGCTGGGACCTCCATAAATATCTTTAAAAATCGGATCAAATAAATCTAGTTTTACATGTAGTATTAAATACCCTAAATTATCAAGCGTGTTAAGATCCTTTACGACTCTTGATTGTGTTAGAATATAGTTCTGACTAAAAAAAAGATTTTGATTTTCATATGGAGTTAACCAAACCGGACGACCTTTCTGCTGTAAAACTTCATCCAAAAACAAACTTGAGCGAAGCGCCTCTAAGCTTGTAACCATATCATCGGTATAAGTAATCACATTCCCATCATTCGTATAAAGAACAAGATTATCAATCTGTGAATTTCCATACATCTTTCCGGCGATTTCCTGCTGATCGCTGTAAAATTCATAGATTGAGGACGTATTTTGTATATTTAAATAATCCTGAATGGCACTTGATGAAACAACGTAGTCAGAAAAGGAATCCACTTCAGAAACAGCGGCTAATAAATTTCGATCAACCGCCTTTAACGTTTGGATCATTTGCTCACTAATATTTTTTTGTAATGTGGTGGATGAAATTTTGTAAGAAACAATCCCTAGTATGATAATCGGAATTAATACAAAACAGATAAAGGCTATAATTAACTTATGCTGAAATTTTATCATATCGGCACCTAGTTCTTTTAATTAGCATTCGAATAGCGGTTAAACATCTTTTCTATATTCTTAAGATAAACATCCATATTTTGATCATAGTAAAACTGTGCCGTATATTTTCGAAACTCGGATTCTGCAGCAGTTCCTCCTGCCCAGTAATGATTTGGCCAATTTACTACTTGCCCGCTTGCAATTTTTTCTCTTATTATATGACCTTCTTTATGGGTGTTTGTAACTCCTTTAACAGCACTGATCGAACCTTCAAAATCAGAAATTCTTTGAGCGTTTTCCTTTTTTATTAAAAATGCTAAAAACGCTTTCGCTTCTTTAGGATGTTTTGTATCAGCTGAAATGGCAAAACCGATATCAACTCCTCCCAATACATTTTGATCCTTTTGATTTGATGCTGGAAATGGAAAAATACCATAATTTAAATAGGAATTCGACTTTTCGATCATCGTTAACGCCCAAGTTCCCATAATGTACATAGAACCTTCACCGTTTGCAAATTTTTTATTACAATCATAATAGCTGTCTTCAAAAGAACTTGGCTGCACATATGACAGCATAGTAATGGTTTTTTCTGATATTTCCCTCCACCTCGGATCAGATACAATTGAAAACTCATCCTTTTCCCAATAGCTCGTTTCAAATTCATTTGCTACTAAGTTTAGATTAAAAATACTCGCCTGATTTGCATCTTTGTTTGGCATGAGTAAAGCTGTTTTTCCATTAGACTGTAACTCTTCCAAAACTTGCACAAACGAATTCCAACTGTTAGGAACCGATAAATTTAATTGTTCGAA
The DNA here is from genome assembly GCF_050586445.1 of Bacillus coreaensis. NCBI lineage: Bacteria > Bacillati > Bacillota > Bacilli > Caryophanales > Bacillaceae > Bacillus > Bacillus coreaensis. Next base: position 39,740 of record NZ_JBOCCY010000003.1, on the reverse strand, counting down.
ATGATCCTTATTATATAGAACACCTACTGCATTTTGAGTTATGGCAGCACCGTACATCTTTCCGTTTATAAGATAACGATTTTGGATAGTGGGTTGGATATTTTTAATAAAGGGTTCATTTGATAAATCAAGCAGATATCCTTTTTCAGCTCTTACCTTATAATCTTGTTCGATCGGATAAGTATTAAATAGATCTGGAATATCACCTCTTGCAATTCTTGCTTTTAACACGGTCATCGGTTCAGGTACAATGACCTGCTTAATCGTAACGTTAGGATGCAACTTTTCAAATTCTGAAATGAGTTCATTAAGGATCACTTCTGTTTCAGGTTTCGGTGAAAAAAATTCAAGTTCAATCTTATATTCTTTTTTGAGAGATTGATCTAATTCATTTCCTGTACACCCCGCTAACAAGAGAATGATAAGAATGGAACTGATAGAAAGAAATCGCTTCATATACCCTCCTAGACAATATCTAACTATTACTTTGTTTATCTATTATATCTACTATAAATCTCACTATCTTGCTAAGCAATCTCCTTTTTCTAGTTTCATTTCATATTAACGAATTTGATAATTCAACTAAGTACAGTAGTAAAAGATTTGTTTATGTACAAACGATATCACAAAATCGCACCATATAACGCTTAATTCTGACAGAGAAATTTGAATATTCTAGTAAGCATCTATCTACTTGTTAGTTACTAATTCTTCTGTGTTTAGATTCCTTTCTAATAGATCAGTGATATGTATTTAATTGCACATATCATTATCGCTTAGTATATCAAACATTAATAAAACAGATAATAAAAGAAAAAAAGGATGACATAAAATATGGCACACAATCCAAATCTTACTTCATCAGAGATAGCCGCACTATGGGCCGCATATATGGAAAATTCAATGACTTACTGCGTTGTTCAACATATGCAATCGGTAAATGAAGACCACGATATTGCAAAGATTACTCAATTAGCTTTATCAAATTGTGAATTTGTAATGAATGAAGTGAAAAGAATATTTCAATTGGAGAATCATGCAGTTCCCATTGGATTTACGGAAGAAGATGTGAATTTAAAAGCAAAAAGAGTCTATTCAGATATATTTGCACTAAGATATATTAAATATATGGGAGCAGCAGGCACCGCCGCAGCCTCACTTTTGATGGGAGTTTTAGCAAGGGATGATATTAGAAAACTTTTCAGTAAAATATCAGAGATTTTTTTGAAGCTTTTCAATGATTCATGTGATTTACTTTTGAAAAAAGGTGTTCTTGTCCGTTCCCCTACTATACCACCGATGGAAAAGGCGGAATATATACATAGCGAATCGTTTTTATCGGGACTAATTGGGACACATCGACCTTTAACCGCTGTTGAACTTGCACATATTTCAAAAAATACTGAAACGAATTCAATTGGAAGAACATTTGTGTCTGGGCTTTCACAAACAGCTCAATCATCTAATGTTAGGAAATATATGGAGAGAGGAGCAGAAATAGCTTTAAAGCAGGAAGCGGTTTTTAGGGATCTATTGCAGAAAGAGGGAGTACCAATGCCAAGCACATGGGATTCAACCATTTCACAATCCATCGATGCACCATTTTCTGATAAACTTATGATGTTCCATGTTATGAATCTTAGTGCAGTGAGCGTCGGGGGTTATGGGGTGGCAATGGGATTGAGCCTTAGAAAAGACCTGGTAGGTCATTATACGAGGTTAATGGCAGAAATAATGCAGTATGCTAGCGACGGTACTAAATTAATGATTGAAAACAATTGGTTAGAACAACCTCCTCAAAATGTAGACAGAGAGGCACTAAGAAACAGAAGTATTTGAAAAAAAGGACAAATAAACAGCTGTGAATTTATCATCTTTTGTAAATTCAGCCATATAACCCCCCCTTATTGTTAGATAAATATCTGACAATAAGGGGGGGAGTTTATATCTTGGAGACTTCCACTTTCGCGAAGAAGCCTGCATCTGTATCTCTTTATAGCTAACATTAATTCTATCAATTTGTCTATCGTCTATTTCCAACTTGTTTTGGATTGATATTGTAGCCTTGGTCCGTTTATAGCTTCTCTTTGCAGGAATTGAAAGAGGTCATTTTTTAGTAGTGGGTAGGAAACATAATAACCTTGGATTTCATCCGACCCTTTTTCAATAATGTATTTAAGTTCTTCGTCTGTCTCAATTCCTTCACAAACAACTTTCATATTAAGGTCATGTATTAAATTAATCATTGCTGAGGTGATTGCTGCGTTTTCTTTTGCTTCGGGAACGCCCTTCACAAAGGAGCGATCAATTTTAATAATATCCATATTCAATTTTTTTAGATAAGTAATTGAAGAATTTCCTGTACCAAAATCATCAATGGACAAAAGAACACCCAAGCTTTTCAAGTTCTTTAGTATATCAAGTATTTTTTGTTCGTCACTAATCAAAATACTTTCTGTTAATTCTAGTTCTAAAGTTTTGGGAGGAAGTTTATATCGTTGTAACATAGTATTAATGGCTTGGTCTAGAGTCGATTTATACAATTGTTTAACAGAGACATTAACAGAGACTCGAATATCTGTATTTCCTATTAAGTGAATATGCTTAAGGGTTCGTAGAGATTCTTTAAGTACCCATTCACCAATGAGAACAATGTCTCCCGATTCTTCCGCCAAAGGAATAAACTCTTCTGGGCTAATCAAACCCAAATCAGGATGTTTCCACCTTAGCAATGATTCAAAGGTTGACGTTTTTCCTGTTTTCACATCTATTCTTGGTTGGTACTCAAGAAAAAAGTCTCCTTTAGATAAAGACGATTCGATGCTATTTTGAATTAGGAATTTTCGTTCTTCTTGCTCTACCATGGATTCTTCAAAAACTTTGTAATCGTTTTTTTTCCTTGTTTTAACATAGTACATAGCCTTATCTGCTTTGCGAAGTAATTCGTAAATATCTTCTCCGTGAGTAGGAAATACACTAATTCCCATACTAGCTGTCGTACGAAATAATTTTTCTTCGAGATAAAATCCGGGTTTAAAAGCCTCTATAATTCTTTTAGCAATGTTAATTGTGAAATCAAACTCGCTGATATTCGGAATAATCAGGACAAATTCGTCCCCCCCTACTCGGGCAAGTGTATCTTCATTTCTTATACAGCTTACTATTCGGTTTCCTGCTTCGATGAACATTGCATCACCAAAGTCATCTAAGTCAATATACAAGATCCCCATCATGGATCCATGTTTTTTGGCTTCTTGTATATGACAATGCATAAGTTCTAATAATTTTCTACGGTTTGGTAATTCTGTTAAATAGTCATTATAGGCCAGTTGCTCAATGGTTTTTATATGTTCTTTTTCCTTGGTAACATCTTTTGCGATGCAAAATACACCTGTTACGATTGATTTGACGATGATAGGCATTACCGTGACATCAAGGTCGACCGTATGGCCTTCTTTATGAAATGCTTGAATCTGTATTCGTTGTGGTTTACTTGACAAAACTTGTACAAATAATTGTTCTGCCTCATTTCTAAATTCAGGTGCAATTATATTGTTGAATCATTTCTTCCCTTGAATACCCAAATGTTCGAATGGCCATCTCGTTAACAGTGATGATATTTCCTTCAAGATCTAGTGAGAACACACTATCTAAGTTGTTATCAAATAGAGATTTATAGCGATTTTCAGTTAGTTCTAGTTTATTTTCTTCTACAAGGCGATCTGTAATATCTTGCATCGTTCCAATTGTTTGAATGGGCTGCCCATAATCATTGAGAAGGCATTGAGAGATTGAATGTAGTGTTCTTAAACTTCCATCCTCTAATATTATGCGGTAGATATTCGTAACGTTATCCCCTTTTATTTCCTTTTCTCTACTATTTATTAAAGTATCTCTATCCTCAGAATGAACTTTAGACAATAAATACTCAAACGTAGGATTGATATTTGGAGACAACCCGAAGAGTTTGTAAGTCTGGGGGGGCCAGGTTAACTTATTGTTCACATTGTCAAATTCCCAGTAGAGAATGCCTGCAATCTTTTGGGCCTGTGATAACACTTTTTCACGCTTTTCCAATTCATTCTGGATTTGACGCTTTTCTGTGACGTTAACCGCACTTCCCACAATTGTATTTTGCCCATTAAAGGGTTGTAAAGAAGGATAAAGGTCCAAGTAGAGTTCAATACCATCCTTTCTTTTCCCTTTCACTTGATAATTGCTACTTACCTTTTTTCCATCAAGCCTATCTTTGACATTTGTAGAAACTATTTCGTGGTAATCCTCAGTCAATAAATCGTACGAGGTTATTGGTTTTTCATAGATTTCTTTTCGTGTATAACCGAATAATTCAGCAAAAGCAGGAGTAACGTATAGGAAAGCATTATCTTTATAGATATAAGCAGCTATGGTCGAATTTTCTAGTGTTAGTTTATACTTTTCGATTTCCACTTCGTAAGCAAAATATTTTAACTGTTGTTTCTTCACATACTCTAAAAAGATATACAACGGAATTTAGACATAAACATCAAAACAAGTTGAAATATCCAAGAATGGATATCTAGAGCCAGGGATAGGTTGTAAATGATTATGTGGTCAAGAAAGATAGTTAGAAACATCATCAGAAAGTATATAAATAAGACTAGGTATGTATAATTAGTGGACCATCGCATGACTACACCTTCTAAATTTATTAATGAAAATCTTTAAATTCTATGTTTGTTATAAATCGTTTGTCTTATCATTGTCCTCATAGGTGTTTTATATGAATGACTATGAATAAAGTTATATTTTATCCTAAGTTGGTAAAAAAACCATAGCCATTTTTCTCACCTATACAGTATTAAATTTATTAATAGTTCTCGAAAAGTTTAAGATTTAGGAATTTAGTAAAAAAGCTCACCAAAATTGGTGAACTTTAATAGAATGGAGCAGACTCCCCGTAAAATTATTCCAACCCTTTTCGGAAACCCAGCCGTCATTGCTAAACTAAAGCTTTAGACCCGTAGCTTTGCGTCCTTATTTTTCAGTATTTTTGCCATTATCGATGGTTATTTACTATGTATATTGTCTTACATTTGAGTTATTGAAGTGGGAAATTCAGCTAAATTCTAATAATGTCTATAGCTGATTAAACATAACAAGTGATCGTTCTCCTACATATTTAAAATTAAAATATTTGTTAGTTAATCACCTTGCAACAATATTTAGACGTGTCTGAAAGTTCGACACGATGATGATTAAGTATTTCTTTAAAAGCGTTCATACGACCAAACCAGTAATCATCTCCATTTTTCATATACTGTTTTCTGGCTGATTCATATTCATCTTTGGCCCATTGAATTAATTCTTGTAATATCATGTCGGTCCCTCCCGTGGTTCTATACACCTACACAATACCAGTGTTTGAAAACGCACACAATGACTAAAGTCACTTTTATTTTATGAATTCTCTAAATCTAGCACTTTGCACAGAAAGATTGCTCTTCCTGTGATCTCGCTCGATGTGACATTCATTTCTTTTACTATATTCCTTATCTATTACAGGATGTGCCCAAAAAAACTATAAATCTCTCTTACATTTAGACCTATCTTTTGAAATTCAAATTTGTTCATCTTCTGATTAGGGTAAAAAATAAAACAAGGCCAGACTCATTCGGTTTCTTAAGTCAGCCCTGTTTTTCTTTCATGCAAAATGAAGTTCTTTTTTCTCATCCATCTTCTTTCCATATGTCCACTCCTTCAAATGAACATACACTTCATCCCCGATGGAAAATTCAGCAAAAATATCTTGATGAACCACCCACTCTTCCCCTTCTACCGTAACCGTGTAGTGAATTTCTTTTCCTTGATATTGCACATTCGTGATCCTTCCTTTTACACCATCGTCACTAAATGAGATTTCTAGTTGTTCAGGACGAGCTGGAAAGATGTTTTTCGCTCTTAATTCTGAGGTGACCCCAGTTCCATCCCATTTAATGGAATGATGATGAAAAGGATAAAAGGTTGCACCTTCCCATCTCCCTTTTATTAAATTCGCTTGCCCAACAAAAGAGGCAACAAATGGTGAGGTTGGGGAGCTATAAATTTCTTTTGGCGTCCCTACTTGTTCAATTTCCCCCTTATTCATGACAACGATTTTATCCGCCATGGCCAGTGCTTCACTTTGGTCATGTGTGACATACACAATCGAAGCCTTTGTCACCTCGTGTAGTTGCTGAATCTCCTTTCGCATCCCCATTCGCAATTCAGCGTCTAAACTACTAAGTGGTTCGTCCATTAACAATAAGGCGGGTTTAGGAGCGATTGCACGTGCTAAAGCCACCCTTTGTTTTTGACCTCCTGATAGTTCACTTGGCATTCTTTCTCCTAGATGAAGCATATCTACCATTTTTAACACTTCGTCCACTCTATCATCGATGCTTGTTTTACTTTCTTCACTTAAAAATTGATGATGTTTTAGTGGAAAGCGAATATGATCCCTGACATTCATATGCGGCCACAAAGCAAAGGATTGAAACACCATCCCGATATTCCGCTTTTCAGGTGGCAAGAAGGAGGTTGAATGAGCGATTACTTTATGATTCATCAAAATTTCTCCTGAAGTGGGTGAATCAAAACCAGCTAATAATCGAAGCAATGTGGTTTTCCCACAGCCTGATGGACCAAGAATCGCAACAAACTCACCCTCTTTTATATCCAAGTTGATTTGACGCAAGGCTTGAAATGAACCAAAGCTTTTATTTACGTTCTTAATTTGAGTGGTCATGATGCAGCACCCTCCTATCCCATACCTTTTGCAAAACAGCTACCATTATAAAAGCTAACAAAATAAATAAAACAATGATGCTTGAGAAAGCAGTGGAATAAGTGGAATAACCTGCTTGTTCAAAATTAAAGATCACAAGTCCGATCGTTTCCGTTCCACTAGACCATAAAAGGGAGGAAACCGTTAGTTCCGTTAATGCGGTTAAAAAGACGAGAAACGCACCACTGATGACTCCAGGGAAAATCAATGGCATCAAGATTTGTTTCCATTTAAAAAATCCATTCGAACCACTTACTCTCGCTGCTTCCTCAATCGAAGGGTCAACCTGCATAAACGCGGTAATGCTTCCCCTAACCTGTAAAATTAAAAAACGTGTCACATAAGCGATGAATAGAATCGTGATGGTTCCGTATATTCCGGGATTCCAACCCGGGATGGGTTCCATCCAAGCAAAAATCATCGCTAACGCTAAAACCGTACCAGGTAATGCATAAGGAATTCCAATGATCATTTCTAAACCTTTTGAGATCATAGAGGGCTTTTTTGTCCTAACATAAGCCATTCCCGTACCTATCACCAAACAAAAAACAGTCGTGATGATCGCCAAATTGGCACTATTTTTTAAAGAAGTGATGGCCTTTTGATTCTCTAGCAACACAAATTGATAGTTTTTTAAACTTATATTTTCTGGAGCAAACGGCAACCCATACGCTTTAATCAGTGAGGCAGAAAGCATAGATATAAGCGGTACCAAGGTTGTTACTAGCAAAAAGCTCCATAAAAGCAGTTCAATCGTAAGTCGGGGCCCTTTAGTTAACAGTAATCTTGGTTCTTTATCCTCGACCGCTGTTTCCGTATGTTTAGACTTCTTTAACAGCAACCACTGAATAAAAGTACCTGTTAAGGCAATGACTCCTAATATAACCGATAAAGTCGCTGCCCGTTCAAAGGAATTTGGCCCTAGCCCTACGATTTGCTCATAGATATACGTGCTTAGCACTCTGATATTACCTGGGATTCCAAGAAACGCAGGAATACCAAAATTATCTAAACTAGCAATAAAGGCTAGAAACCCACCACTCGCTATTCCAGGTAATGCTAGCGGAAGGGTGATTTTTTGAAAAGACTGCCACTTGCTTGATCCTGAAATCCTTGCTGCATATTCTAGATCACGAGGAATTTTTCTAAGAACACCCACCGTTAATAAATAGACAAGTGGATAATGGGAGAATCCCATGACCAGGATGATTCCTTGTAAACTATACATGTTCAATGGTTCGACTGATCCCGGAAGCATACTTAACAGATAAGCGAGAAATCCATTTTTGCTCATGAACTGAGTCCATGCTAATGTCGTGATATAGGACGGAATGATAAAAGGCAAAAAGATGAATAATTGAAGCAGCTTTTTGTACCTAATATTGGTGTACGCCACAACCCAAGCCATGATCACCCCTAAGATGATTGCTATAATTGACGAACCTCCAACCACATATAACGTATTTTCAATTGTTTTCCATGTGGAACGATCTTGAAGGACGGTCGTATAATTTCCTACTGTTAAGCCACCCTCGGAAGAAAAGCTTAGAAAAACCAGTCTAAAGATAGGTAGAACAAAAAAGACCACAACGAATACGACACCAATGAAAAACCACCATTTATTTTGGTTTGGAACTCGACTGATAACATTTTGCAACATTCAGGATTTCTCTCCTTAGATGATTATGACCTTATAAAATAAGGCTTGCTCAATGTAAGTATTAGAGCAGCCTTATCGATATGAAGAACTTTATTGTCCAAAAATAGTTTCAAATTCCTTTTTATCATCTTCTCTTGCTTGATATAATTCGCTAATATCGGCATCCATCACCTTCATTTCGTCAATCGTTTGTAAGCCTTCTGGAGCTTCCACCCCTTTGCGGATAGGTGTATAGCCGATTTCCGCAGCTAATTCTTGACCTTCTTCTGATAAAACAAAATCAACAAACGCCTTGGCTGCTGCTTCGTTTTCCGCATCCTTCATAATTCCAATAGGCTCCGTGATCACTGGTACCCCTTCTTTTGGATAGATCAGTTCAACCGGAGATCCTTCCGCTTTTGCTCGTGCGACGATAAAGTCAACAACCATCCCATATGATTTTTCACCACCTGCAACCGCTTGAAGAACCGCTCCATTCCCTTTTGTCACCGTCATTTCATTTTCTTTTAAACTCTTAAAATAATCCCAGCCAAAGGTGTCATTTCGTGTAAACACACCTAAATTATAAGCAGCAGCACCTGAATAAAAGGGACTTGGCATGATGCTTTCCCCTTTAGAACTCTCATCTGTTAAAACATCCCATGAGTCTGGCATTTCCGATACATTTGCTGTGTTTGCTACTAAGGCTGTGGCCATCACCTTTGTCCCAGCATACATGCCATCAGGATCGACTAGATTAGAAGGTATTTCACTGAGCTCCTCTGACTTATACTCAAGCAATAGATCTTCTTCCTTTAAATCCTCAAAGGTGACCGAATCCGCTACTAGTAAGACATCTGCTTGAACATCTCCCGCTTTCTGCTCCGCTTTAATTTTGCTAATGACCTCTTCTGTTCCTGAACGGTACGTTTGAACAGTTACATCCGGATATTTCTCTGTGAACGCATCTACTAATTTTTGAGCATCCTCATCTGGTTGTGAGGTGTAAAAAGATAAATCTCCTTCAATTCCAGCCGTACCTTCACTAGTTGTATTACTTTCCTCACTACCACAGCCAGCAAGTACAAATGATACTAGACCTAATAGTAGTCCACCTTTTACTTTATTCATGTTTACTTCCTCCTTAAGAATGTTGTTTTTGTGTTTTGAAATGTTTAAACCATCGTTCTTATTTGGTCGATTTTTCTTTTTTCAAAGCTTCGAAGTGTAATAGGAGAAATCCTGACATATCCTTGATTTAATTTCCCATAATCATTCGTATCTAAAAGGTTTGTTAATGATTGAAGCTCATCTTTCTCTCTGGTGACAACTGCTCGTCCAAATACTCAGAGTGGATATGTAAATCCCAATATCTCAACCACCTCTCCAAACTCTTAAAGTAAGTGTAAAAGATCGATATTAAGCAACCTTATACGGACCACTAATATTTTGAAAATTTATTGTAAAGGGAATAATTAAAATTTTTTCTATCTCTATCTTTTTAAAAGGATGTTATTCTCAATATTGGGTGGTTTTAAAGCGATTTTCGCGAGGAAAATATGTGAATGTTTCGTTACAAATTTACAATTTCTTATTAAACATTGAGTTATTCTTTCTAGCGGATGAATTTGGCACCACAGAAAGTGTACTGGAGTTCCGCCTTCAGGAGATTGAGAATCATGCGAGTAACTTTTTGAAGGTGCATCCTTTTCGATAGACCTGCAAGGTGGATATTTAATTTTTAAAAAGACTCTGTAATTATTACGGACAGCAAAAAATAAGGTGGTAGAATTTCCAACAATTCTACCACCATTCTATAGGTAAACATTTAATAAAGGATCATATGTTTTTATGAATATTGAACTTCCACTTTATCCTTTATTGCTTGTTTCAATTCATCTGATGCCTGTTCAACTGTCCACTCAGTACGGCAATCTATTAAAGATATAAAGATATGATCTCTTACCAGCATTATCATATTTGCAAGTGGTTTTAGCCCATCTATTTTGCTATCTTTACAGTATAAAGAGGAACAATATATTTCCCTGCCAACCAACACAGAAGGAATAAATACGATCCATAAATTAGTGTAAACATTACTTCAATCAGAGAAGCGGTACTCCCCCCCAATAATTGGGATGTTACTTTTCCAAGCAACACAACTCCCACAAAACCAAAACCCGAAATTATAGAACCTAGAGACACGAATACTAAACCTTTAAGAAAATATAACACTTGTATTTTCAACTAAAATCAGCCCTCCTTATTACTTATAATGGTATTGATAATAAGTCATATCGGAAAGTGACTAAAAGTCATTATTTATCCTTGATGATACTTTCTTCAATTGCTTTCATAATAGCTGAGGTACGATTTTTTACATTTAGTTTGGAATAAATATTCGAGATATAATTTTTCACAGTTCCTAGCGATAAAAACATTCTTTCAGAGATTGCCTTATTGGAAAGTCCCTGTGCCAAATATTTCAATACCTTCAATTCTTGTTGATTTAATTCATAAGGGTTGGTTGTGGGAGATAGTACCATAAATTCTGGTTCCTTGACAGGCTGATAATGAGTCGATTGAAAAACCTCTTTTGCTAGGTCTTGTGGGATTAGGGATCCTCCATGATAGACCAACTTAATACCATTTACTAAAAACTGAGGGTCTACTGCTTTCAATATATATCCTTCTGCACCTGCATTTAAAGCATTCATTACATGTGTGATATCTTGGAAGGTGGTTAAGATAATCACTTTAACATCAGGAAAACGCCTTTTTATTTCCTCAGTTGCCTTTACCCCATCCATCACTGGCATTTGAATATCCATTAATACAATTTCAGGATTTTCTTGTTCACATAATCGAATTGCTTCTACCCCATTCGCAGCCATCCCGATAATTTCAATATCCGAAATACTCTCCAAAACAATTTTTAAACTTTTGCGGATCAACTCTTGATCTTCCGCGATAATGGTTTTAATCATAATGCTAACACTTCCTTTGCTAAAGGGATTGAACAACGAATTACCGTTCCTTCATTCAATTCTGATTCAATGCTTAATAACCCGCTAAGTGATGTTATCCGATCCTTCATGGTTTCTAAGCCAAATCCTAGATGGAGTGAATCTACTCCTACCCCGTTATCCTTTATTTGTAGGGCAAGCTCTTCTGCCTTAAAGGTTACTTTCACAGATATATGAGTTGCCTGTCCATGCCTTTTTGCATTCGTCAACCCTTCCTGTAGACATCGAATCAATGCATATTTAGTCCTCTCTCCAAGATTTCTTTCTTTCCCATCCATCAAAAATTCAACGTTTGTACTGGTGTGCTTCCTAAATTCGTCAATTACCTGTTGAAAGGATTGAGATAAGAGTAGATGGTCTTCAATAGGTGATAACTGATGTATAGTTATTCTTACATCGCTCAACCCTTTTCTAGCAAGATTAGAAATTTCCTTTATACTAGTCTCTGCTTCTTCATGATTGGCCTTCATAATGAATGGAAGTGCGTCCAAGCTTGTAATGACAGAAGTTAAAATATGTCCGACAGTGTCATGCAAGTCCTGTGATACACGATTCCTTTCTTCCATTATCGTAAGTTCTTCAATTCGTTTAGAATATTGTTCTAAGGCTTTGTTTTTTTCTTGTATCGATACTATTAATTCTTTCTTTTTATTGTTTACGAATGTTACCCTGCCTAGGCAGATTCCAATCATATAATACAGAGGTGTATTAATCAGGATATCTATGAAATTATTTGTGAATTGATTTCCTAACCATGTACCAATGAGGAAAATGATTAGACTTATGCATGGACCAAGCCATATTAATGGTCGAACCTGGCAGACGTATGCAATCATAATAAGCGGTAAATATATGAAGTCATAGGCACCAATTAGTTGAAATTGCTTCATCATGAAAAAAAACATACTTCCCGTCAACACTGTTTCTAAAATAAAAAAATATACGAGATTAATATATCCTGGGCGATAACATATAAGCGGAACTAGGTAAATAGCGATAAACCATATAAATAAAAACCATTTATTTGAATTATTAATCGTGACCCCCAAAACCCAACTTGCATTATAGTAAATCCATAACGTGCGCATGAAAAACAAAAAGGTATCCAACCAGTTCCAGGTTCGTTTATCTCGTGCTAATAACACTTTTTATCATCTTCTTTCATCCAAGTTTTTTCTTGGCTCGCAATCTATTTATAATCTACACGTAAAAAGTCACATGATAAAGTGACTTTTGGAAAAAAAGTAATTTTATTCTAAACTTAATGTTCAAGCAATGTTTAGAATGTTACTTTTCTTTATCCATATGTCACTTATGAGCATTACTTTTTGTAGATAAAATTAGAAATATCTTATTTACAAAAAGGATGATGAAAATGAAAACTGGTTTAATTCGAATTATTAGCATTTGCGTGATCAATTTTGTACTAAATTATTTATTGCTTTTCCCGTTGGGCTTATTTAAGTACATTGCTACACCAGATTTTAAAATGTTTGGAATTGTTGGGATCGTGGTAAGTGGAATCCCTGCCCTTGCTACCCTATTATTTTATAAATTAATTGATCGGAAACAATTTGGAACGTTAGGTTTCAAGTTTAGAAGAAAAGACGTTATGTTCTCGATTACTTCTATCACAGGGACGATTGTCCTAATGATAATAGTCGTCATGATTGCATCCAATATAGGATTGATATCGGCGGAATGGAATACGAGAGCATTTACAGAGGTGAGTTTTTACTTTTCAGTTATATTGGTATTTGCAACCTGGTTTATCGCTGCTTTCTATGAAGAACTTTTATTTAGAGGTTATTTTACAGCCAATTTAGGCTTCCTTCCAACAAAAAAATTGTATCTTATGACGAGTTTCATCTTTATGATCTTTCACATTTTTAAAGGATTAGATATTTTTAGTATCTTGATTTTAATGGTTATAAGTTGTGTGTTCCTTTATGTTTATTTAAGAAGTGGTTCCTTGCTTCCTGGTACGTTCGCCCATTTGATCTTTAATTTTACTACGTCACATCTTGTGGGAAACAGCGATATTGCACTATTGAAATACAACAGTGATTTAGGAGTGTATAATTTAATCTTTATCTTTTTCTATTCCATCATCACAATCCTTCTAACAAATGTATTTTATCGTAATAATGTTCAATCTAGTGTCGAAGAAAAAGGCACCTTCCACGTCTAGGAAAAGCTATTTTTGAGGATGGATCGCAATGATCCATCCTTTTATAATAATATTTATCAAGGAATGTGAAGGAATGTGATGAAAATAACGGATTAATCTAGTTTAATAGAAATTCAATATCAATAGATTAAAAAATGACAAAAGGCAACTGAATCGGATCATTCGGTTGCCTTTTGCCTACAAGCTGAAACGCATATATGTGCAGGCTTTTATAACCTCGCCATTGATAAACCTTTTAGATAGATGGGTTTATGCTTCTTTCTGCATCAACTTTACTACGGTCATTTTTGAACCACAATTCTTTAAGATTCGGTGCAGGAGTAGTTAATCCACTTCTTCCATAAAAGGCAATGGTAAATATGAGGATGACTACCTTTAGTATTAACTCATAAATTAATTTATCATCAGGAGCTAGTTTCTGACTAAGTTCAACAATTGCAAATTGACTATTGTTACCTATTACCCAATCATTTAAAAAGTTATGGATCATGTGTATGATCGTAGCCACAGAGAGTGAACCGCTTTTTATATAAATATAGGCATACACTACTCCTCCCATGAACCAGCTAAACATTTTAAATACGTCAAACCCATTCGTCGGGATGTGAAGTACCATAAAAACCACGGCTGATACCAGAATCATCTTCCCTATGTTCATTTGTGTTAAGTTAAATAAAACAAATCCTCTACTGAGGACCTCTTCTTTTAGGGCTGCTAGCATCCAGCCTAACACAGCCCAAAGTAACAGTAAATAATAAGGAAACTCTTTGAATCTATCTAATCGTAAAGTAACATTTAGTGTTTTGTTTTGTTTTAGTACTATTATAAATAACCCCAAGGTGCACAATGTTACAAAAAACACAACTAGTATAAAATTAAGATCCTTTAAAGTTAGATGCCAGCCTAAACGCTTTACAGATACCTTATTGTTTTTGCTAAATACGTATAATACAAGGATCGTTAAGGTTGCTCCCATTAAGATGTTGTTGAAATGTAGTAAGGTAATATCCGTTCTTATATGATCCAGCAATCCAAACATGGCATATCCACCTGCAAAAACAAGCATAACTAGTAAGAATAAAAGATGTATCATGGTAATTTTCTTATAAATTCCTAGTTTTTTTTCCATCAGCAGACTTCTCCCTTTTATTTCCTTTTTTACCGAAGATACCTAAATAAAAATTATAACAAACCCCTACTAATAAAGTAATCTCTAAGCTAATTAAACCAATTGCCCAATCGTATAAAAAACCGTAAAAACCAATTTGAGTCGGCCTTACAAATAAAAGCAAATAACCGATGATAATGGAAGAAAGTAAACATAATAAACCAATGCAAATCTTAAGCCAACGGTATTTAATGGTTCTATCTTTTCTATTCAGCCTTTTTGTAATAGCCCATCCTAAATAAACTAATATTACAATACTAGCAACTACCAAAAATAACATCATGAACCCAATAATCTTAAACGGGGGCGGAGGAAAATCGGAAAGAGTTGCCTCCTCACCGATTAAAATTTGCAGCATACCCATTGCAATTGCTTTTTTAGGTTCAGAATTCGACTCTCCAATCATGAGGATAACACCCAAGTTCTCATCAGGTAACATCATTATCACCGCAGATGATCCAATTCCATCCCCGCCTTTGTAAAGAAGTGTTTGATTCGAAAGCTCACCTACTTCTAAACCCCCATTTGTATACTCCCAGGATTTATGCTCAGTTGCAACTACCCCATCATAAGACATCTTTAAGGTTGCTTGACTTAAAAGTGGGTTGGGCTCATTGCCTAAAATGGAAGAAACATATTTAGCTAGATCTACACTATTTGTATAGATCCCGCCTTCAGGGTCCTGACTTTTCCCAAATGTTTGATGGTTTAATAAATTCGTATTTCGCAAACCAAAAAACCAGCTATACTCTTTGGCAATATCTTGGGAATCAATCGTTTTAAGGTCTTGACCAAAAGCTGTATGGTCCATCCCTAATACCTGAAATACTTTGCTTTTCATATAGTCGTAATAGCTAATCCCGGTGATTTCCTCAATAATTAAGCCCAGTGTGTTAAAACAGGAATTACAGTATTGACCTTTTTCGCCAGGATCCGCTATCATTTCAACGTTTCTTAAAGCTCTTATCGAATCATCTAATGAATTTCTATTACTCTTTTCATCTGTAAATATCGCCCCATCGGCATCTATTCGATTTACACCAACTGAATGTGTTAATAAATGTTGGATTGTTACTGATTTTGATTTTTCTCTATCTTTATAAGTAAACCAGGGTAGATATTTTTGAACAGGATCATTCACATTTAACTTTCCCTGTTCCTGAAGTTGAAGGATTGCTGTTGCTGTTAATGACTTTGTTACAGAAGCGATTGCGTATATCGTTTCAGCAGTTGCCTTTTTTTCTAATTTCACATCACTGTAACCTACCCCGCTAGAATCAATTACTTGACCGTTCGAAACAATCGCATAGGACCCACCAACAATTCCTGCGTTTAGAAATTGTTGCGTTATATACGCTTTAACATTATTTAGATTTTCCTTCGAAATTTCAGCTTTTGCTGTTACATTAGTGGAAAAGAGACCGATGAAAAAACTAATAGCCAAAAGAAACAAACTAATTTTTTTACTCATTATAAACCTCCAAAAGGTATAGTTATTTAAATAGATTAATTTCAAAATCATCGGAAATTGTTTTTATGATCTTTTCTACATCTTCCACAGTAGCCATATCATTTTCGGCTTTTTCCTTGACATCTACTAGGATATCTTCTTTTTTGTTCAGTTCGTTTAATGCCATTTTCTTTATTCTTTTTGCCATAAATGGCGCTTCTTCATCTCTAAATTTCTGGATTTCCATAGTAAGGTCATTTACATGTTTAACAATTAGTTTTTGATCTTCGGAAGATAATTCTTTTTTAACAACCAAGGACTCCATTTTATCTTTCACATCCACGAAAGTACTTGAGAGTTCATCGGCAGTGGAGGCAAACTCCTCAGACTTTGAAGATGAAGTCTCAATTTCAACCGAGCAACCTGTAATTATAAAGACAATAAGCAGTGACAGAATCCAATATTTTTTCATACGTAATCCCTTCCTTATCATTAATTTTTCTATCCCCTTTACATTAATCATGAAAAGTCATATTAAATAGTGTCTGAAGGTCATAAATATGGTCACTAACAGTAACAAGACGCTTTACTTATTAATAAAAATTCAATTGTTGGGGAGACCAAGTGGACGGTTCTTTAAGGGGACAATCGGAAGTTTTGCGCGTGATAAAGCCCTACTAGCGAATAGGATCTAGTAGGGCTTTTGTTCAATTTAGAAGTAAGATCTTTTTGTTTAATTTTGGATTACCCAAGAAGATTGAAGTCGACCTCATGGCCTTCGAGGTTCCAATATTATATAACCCTGTAAATATTTTGTTTAGAAGTGCAGTTTTCTTCATTCAGCCTCTATATTGCCATAATTACATCTACTTTTAGATAAACCGCTCTCTTTTGACTCTTTAAATGATTTAATTAGTTCGGTTGATAAAGGCAAACCTGATGACAAATATCCTAAGGGGTATATTTTTGCATGCGAGGAAGAAAGAGAGCGATTTTCTTATTTTTTTATACTAAAAAAAGAGTGCCCATTAGTTATACTTTTGGGACACCCTCTCCTTTATGATAGACAAACTTCGACTAGGACCTATAATGTAATCGCTACACCATTCTCACTTGTAAATTTAGGCAGCCATTCACCATGTGCTTCAATTAAGTCGTCACATAGAGAGATAATGTCGTCCATGGATAACTCAGCGGCGGTATGTGGGTCTAGCATAGCAGCTTGATAAATATATTCCTTTTTCAACGTGACTGCTGCTTCGATGGTCAAGAGTTGCGTGTTGATATTCGTACGGTTTAATGCTGCAAGCTGCTCTGGAAGGTCTCCCACATAGGTTGGAGTAATTCCGCTGCGGTCCGCGATACAAGGCACCTCGACACAAGCTTTCTCTGGAAGATTACTAATCAGTCTTCCGGTATTTAAGACATTCCCACCAAATTTAAATGGAACATCTGTTTCCATGGCTTCAATAATGCGCGATCCGTATTCACGAGAACGAACATGATTCAAGGAATGATTGTTAACCAGATCCTCTCTCATAGCTACCCAGTCATTAATTTGCTTTTCACAGCGACGTGGATATTCATCAAGCGGGATATTAAAACGGTCAATTAACTCAGGGTAACGAGATTTGATAAAGTACGGGTGATATTCTGCATTGTGTTCAGATGACTCCGTCACATAATATCCAAACTTATCCATTAGCTCAAATCGAACCATATCGCCATGCTTTGTTTTTTGCAATTCACGGGCTCTTCTCTTAATTTCAGGATACAAGTCCACGCCATCCTTGCTAACTTCAAGCAGCCACGCCATGTGGTTGATCCCGGCAATTTTCTCCTTCACACCTGTACGGTCCAGGCCCAATGCCTCAAATAAATCTTTGGTACAAACCTGCACACTGTGACATAGGCCAACCGTTTTAATATTTGTAAAACGATTCATAACCCCAGTCAAGACAGCCATCGGGTTGGTGTAATTCATAAATAAGGCATCCGGACAAACTTCTTCCATATCCTTTGCAAAATCAAGCATAACTGGAATCGTCCGTAGGTTACGGAAGATCCCCCCGATCCCAACTGTATCGGCAATCGTCTGCCGTAAGCCATATTTTTTCGGAATTTCAAAATCGATCACGGTACTCGGTTTATAGCCTCCAACCTGGATCGCATTGATAACATATTTCGCGCCTCTTAAAGATTCCTTCCGATCCGTATACGCTTTAATCGTTAGGTTTTTCCCGAGTGTTTCCTTTAAATTGTTCAGCATTTGCTCGGAATCACGCAAACGCTGTTCATCAATATCAAATAAGGCAAATTCGAAGCCGTCCAACGCGTCAACAAACATGCAATCTCCTAACACATTTTTTGCAAATACGGTACTACCTGCGCCAAGAAAAGTAATTTTAGACATAAGTGAACCTCCAATTTTTTAAGTGAGTTTAAATATATGAAGCTTTTTCCCATAAATTATCCTTTAACCGATCCAGATGCCAACCCTTTAACAAAGTGCTTCTGCAATAGTAGGAACAAAACGACCATTGGAAGGACAGCCATAATGGCTGCGGCAGCAACAAGATTCATTCGGTTGGCATTTTCGCCAAAGAATCCTGCCAGCGCAACGGTACTGGTCTTCACTTCCTCTGCTTGAAGGAAGAAGATGGCGAATTGGTAATCGTTCCAGATGAATACACATGAAATGATTAAAATGGATGCCGTAACCGGCTTCAACAAAGGAAATACAATTCGGAAAAAGATTCCCAGTGTACTAGCACCATCAATTTTTGCGGCTTCTTCCAATTCCTTAGGGATCGTTGAGCGAATAAAGCCTGAATACAAGAATATGGTTAATGGAAGGAAGGACGCCACATTATTCAAGATGGCAATTTCGAGCGTATTCATCATTCCGATGTCGACCACAAGCTTATATAATGGAACTAAAGCGGTTAAAGGCGGAATCACCATCACCGCAATAAATATCATGAAAACAAATTTATTTAGTTTCGTCTGCCTTCTGGCCAAGGGATAGGCGGCCATCGAGCCAAAAACAATCAATAATAAAGCACTTACAAAGGTAATAATCGAAGTATTCGAAAGCGCATTGCCAAGACTCGCCGTTTCCCACGCCTCCGCAAAGTTCTCAAACGCAAGGACCTTGGGAAACACCCATTTTGAACTAAAATCTCCCCTTTCCTTTAACGCGGTCGTAATCAAAATATAAAAAGGAATTAGGTGAAAGGCTGAGATCAAAAGCGCGACTCCTGAGAGTAACCACTTTTTCTTTTTACCCATATAGTCCATTACGCCTCAATCTCCTTCCGTTTGAAGTACACAAGCGCTGCCAAACTAAGAATCAAAATGATGATAGCCATAAATACACCTTGCGTCGCTGCATAGCCCGCATCTTGTCTATTAAAATAAAGGTCATACATAAACGTAGACATGGATTGCGACGCATAACCCGGTCCGCCGCCTGTCAGCGAGATGATCACATCGAACAATTTCAATCCCCCAATAATGTTAATAACCATGTTGATGGTGATCGAAGGCATTAACATTGGCAGGGTGATATTTTTAAATTGCTGAAAACTAGACGCTCCGTCAATTTGTGCCGCTTCGTAATAATCCTTTGAAATACTTTGTAATCCAGCCAGGTAAATAATCATTGCAATCCCGACAAACTGGAAGGTATTAACGAAAACGATCAACCAAATATTAATTTTTGGATCGCCTAATGCATTAATTTTATCCAATCCGAAAAATACAAGCAGATCATTCAGTGCCCCGCCTTGGAAGGCAAAGAAAAAGTAGAAAATATACCCCATAATCAGCGGGCTGATAATAACCGGAAGGTATACAATGGTCCTCGTAAAATTTTTCATGTAAATTCTTTGGTTTAATAAAAGGGCGTACCCAAGACCAATCACATTTTGCAAAATGGTACTGCCCACACCATACAGCAAGGTGTTTTTTACGACCAGCCACGTATCCGGATCCTTCAACATCCTCGTATATTGACTGAACCCTACGTAGTCGTACGTTTGTGAAAACCCGTTCCAGTTTGTAAAAGAAATTTTAATTCCGTTTAAAAATGGATAAAGGATGAAAAAGCAGGCAGCAGCTAGAGCGGGAAGATACATCCACCAAAGCGAGGATTCCTTCCGCTTTTTACGCTTCCTTTTCACTTCTATAGAAGAGCCGGCCATCGACTTGCTTCTTGTCTCCACTCCTATCACCGTCACCAACTCCTAGAATGTTAGATTAGGAGGAGAGGCGATAACACCTTCCTCCCTCACAAAACTATTTCTTCTGCGCTAGCAATCTCTTATATTCCTCTTCCATCTTTTTCGAAACTTCGTCCGGTGTCATCGTTCCGGACAATAATTCCTGACCAGTAGTACCCATTGGATCCCACATACCGCTTGGCAGATAGATTCTGTCGAAGTAAGGTTCCACTTTCACATCCGCGTACTTTTCGTAGTATTCAGAGTAATAGTTTTTCGATTCCGTATTCGTCAGACCACTTGGAAGAGACGTCCCCTCCGCAATCTCTTTCACTATCTCCGGCTGCGAAATGAATTCTAAGAACTTTTTCGCTTCTTCTTTGACTTTAGAATCTTTCCAAACTGCTAAGGTATGACGCTCCCCGCCAATCCAGCTCGGCTCGTCGCCTTCCTCGATCACAGGCATGGGAATGACTCCAAGCTTGACCTCTGGGTTTACCTCTTCAACAGAAGGACCAAGCATTCCGCCGCCAACGATAAATCCAATTTTGTTTTGCACCATTAAGTCGACCATCTGATGATTTTGGGCCGTCAATATATCTTCATTCAGGAGCTTCTTCTCGTGCATTTCCTTTAGTTTTTCTGCTAAAAACGTATAATTTGACCAATCAAACGTCCCATCTAGCAACTCTTTTTGGAAGTTTTGTTCTCCAGTAATTAATAGTGGTGTAGAAAACTGATCAAAATACTGTCCGAATGCGGATTTATCAGCACCAGCAAACCAAAGTGGCGTCACTTCGCCCTTTCCTTTTTTCTTGATGGTTTCAAGTGCTGTCACGAACTCATCAAAGGTGGTCGGCGGCTCAATTCCATATTCCTCTAGCAGTGTTGCATTATATGTAAGTCCGTCTTTTGCCTGATTTAGAGGGTACGCATAGACTTTTCCAGATTCATCTTTTAAAATTTGCTCCAGTGCTGGATCAAGATCCTTCACCCAGTCCATATCTTTTAAATCTTCTACATATTCCCCGTAACGGTGAATCGCCCAGCCATGAGTATCGAATAAGTCAGGCATATCATTGGCCGCCATTTTGACTCGCAGCATTCCTTCATACCCGTCAGCAGGATAATTTTCTTTAATATCGATATCAGGATTTTCCTTTTCAAACTTTTTTACCACATTTTGCAGCGTGATTTTATCTGCTTCATTTGTTACCGTCGAATACAAGTTCACAACCGTCATGTCACTGTTTGCTTCATTACCACTGGAAGCCTTATTGCAACCAGTCACAATCGTTGTCAATGCGGCTGCAACCGCCACCGTTTTTAAAAGCTTTTTCAAAATAAACGCCCCCTTAGTCATTTTTTAAACAATAAGTAAAATTACCTATTAAAATGAGTTCATTTTCTTGCTGACGTTTGGGAGCAACTATATAATAGAATTAGCTCCCGTTCATAGGTGGAGTAGTTTGTTAGTTTTCGCCCAATGCAATGTGATGGCAGTCACTTTGCACCCTGTAAGCTTTCATGCTGTGCAGGGTGGGCATGAAAACGCTGAACTAGATATACATGGTCGTAATTTCCGAGAACCACCTCCTAAAAAGTTATTTATGTTTCTTGCAGCTCTCCCGGATCACCAAAGTGGTCGGCAGGGTCACCGTTAATGGAATCTCTCTCCCATTCAGGCGATCTAGTAAAAGTTTTACTCCTGTTTTCCCCATCTCCTTCGTAGGCACTCTGATGGTCGTCAAAGGTGTACTTGCGAATGAGGCAGCTTCAATATCGTCAAAGCCAATAATGGCTACATCCTCAGGAACATTGAGATTGGCTTCTTGTAATGCTCGTAACGCCCCAATCGCCATCGGATCACTGGCAATAAAAAACGCCTCGGGGAAATTCCTCCTATCAATCGCTTTTTTCATTAATTCATACCCCTGTGCCATGGTATACTCACCGATAAATACGCTCTCCGGGTCGAACATTTTTTGTTCTTTCATCAAGCGTTCAAAGGTGGTGAGACGTTTATCTTCAGAGTTGAACTTTTGATTTTTGCCATGCTCCTTCTCCTTTCCACCGATATACCCGATGTTCTGGTAGCCGGTGGCTAATAGGTGCTTGATCGCTTTCTCTGTGGCCTTTTCAAAATCAATCACCACCGCATCATACAAATCCTCGTTAGGCGAATGGTTAATATACACCACATTTTCCACTTTACAGATGGCCTTGAGCGCCATCTCTTTTACCCTGCCGACGACTATGAGTCCATCAAGGCCGTCAATCATTTGATTGGTCTCCGTTTCATGTAAACGAAATGTAACGGTTCTGATCCCATGACTCGCAAGTTCCATTTCAATTCCTTGGCGGATGGATAAAAAATAGGGATCATTGATCTCCTCGTCCAATGATTGGGTAACGATAATCCCGACATGTTTCGAAGTCTGCTGTTTTTGTTTCAATCGTCTTTCTAGAATCGTTTCGTATCCAAGCTCCTTAGCCACCTGGAAAATACGTTCCCTCGTTTCATCCTGAACGGAAATCGTATCATCGTTATTTAAGACCCGTGAAACCGTAGATGCCGACACATTGGACTTGTCCGCAATATCCTTGATAGTAGCCATCTCATAACCCTCTTCATGTTCTTGTCAACTCCCGTAAATATTTTACCTATCAATTACTAAAATATTTACGGTTATATTCGAATCATAACATCATTTGGAAGGGCTTACAAGTATAAAAACTAACTTTTCTAAAAATTTATATGATTTCATTTTTTTAAAACACTGATATAGTGCATTTTTTTATTAATGGTAAATTTACATCGAGTAAATTATTTAGTAATACTTCTCTAACGTGTTTCCTCAGATACATAAATAAGAAGGAGCCATATTAGGATCCTTCTTCATGATTAACTATTCAAATACTTATAACACCCCAACAATCAATACGAATACTCCTGTTGAATATACTCCATAAAAGCTGTAACCACCTTAGGACCCGATTCCACCACTCGCCCCTGCTTAAATGCCGTAAATCCGTCTCCCCCGGATGCAAGATAGTCACTCACGGCGACATGATATTCCTTGTTTGGCTCAAGAACCCTCCCCTCTCGATCCTTCACCTCAACCACCCGGCTACCAATCGGAGCAGCCGGATCCCAAAGATACGTGAGTCCTACTGCTTGTAAAATATTATCCTTATCCTTCATCCACTGCTGTTCTAGTACTCTCTTAATTTGGTCTCCAGTCATGGTTAGCTTACTTAATCTATGATCAAAGGGCAAAACGGTGTAGAGGTCTTCTTTGGTGATAGGCCCTTTGCTTAAACTAGCTCGTATTCCTCCGTGATGCATAAATGCTATTTGTGTATCCATGGCATTCCTCGAAGATTCAGCAATGATTTCTGCCAGAGGGGATTCTCCTTTATCATTTTTCTTTCGAGAAAACCCTTCAGGAATTTCAGCAACCATTTCATGTGAGAACTTCTTCATTTTATCTCTGTATATTTGAAGAAGATCCAATGTTTCTTTATCTGGTTCGATCGAGTCATGTGAGGTAAGAACAATGTTTGACTCCTTCTTTACGATGTCCTTTGTTGTTTGGTCAATACTTAATAGAATTTGAGAAAAGGCTTTCCCGTTAGAATACGATTGAACGATTAGTTTCCCATCCACTACCGTGTTCGCGTATCGATGATTATGAGCACCAAGGATGACGTCGACCTCATGATCGATCTTTGTGGCCATCTCTGCTAAAACCCCTTCTGCATTCATTCCGTTTGAATCAGATGTAACGGCAACATGAGCAAGAACAACGATGGATCTTACTCCCTTCTCTTTTAAAAGGCCAACGGTTTGATTAATTGCCTGTACTTCATCGATGATTTCAATTTCTTTTCGGTTTTCCGGGAGGACGATTTGTTTGGTCTCGGTTGTAAGAACGCCGATGAACCCCATCTTTATTCCGTTCAATTCTTTAATGACGTATGGTGGCAAAAGATGGGTGTTCGTTTTTTTGTCGATCATATTTGAAGAAATATAAGTGGTAACGGAACCTGGAAACATACCTGTTTTTTCATGGAAGCCACCATAAATCAGACGTTTCATCTCTTTAACTCCTTCGTCTAATTCATGATTTCCAGGTGTGCCGACATCAAACTTTAATAGGTTAAGTAGTTCAATCGTGGGTTCGTCTTGAAAGTGAGAAGAAAGAAGAGGACTACCTCCAATCATATCACCAGCATGGACAAGTAGAGTGTTTTCGTTTAGTGCCCTATATTTCTTTAAATAGGCTGCCAAGTATTCAGCACCACCAACTTGGGTCCCTTGGAGTGTATCATTTTTGTCAAGTTGACCGTGAAAGTCATTCACACCTAAAAGCTGTACGTCAATATACTGGTTCGCTGACGATGGAGTCGCATTGGTTTCTGCCAATTTAAAAGACCCCACGATCAAGAGGGTCAAGATAAGTAGAGGAATCATGACTTGAATTTTTGACAATATCAAACCCTCCCTTCAAATATACTCTTAGGGTAAATTAAGACTTTTACACCTGAATAAAGGGAGGGTAAAGTTTCTATAAAGAAAATGAAAAAACGTTTAAATCTTTGTGTAACGATTACATGCGAACGTGGATCGCGCCAAGGTAGAGGCATTCCAAGAATACCTAAACGCGCGCAACAATGTTTATAAGATAGCTTGATGAACAAATCGTAAGAGAACTTATAAACAGGTCATCATTATTTTCTTTAGACTAAGTTTTTTGGTTGGGACTAAACCTGCTAATTATTTGCAGCTTGTTTTCGCCCTACGTTGGACTTATCAACTTGGTTTGATGTTACCTATAAGTGAACTGAAGCCATCTATCCAATAACTGAGCTGCATACAAGGATAGGAAACCCTATTCTATATTTAGTGAAATGCAATCAGAAAACACCAATCATCCTTGGATTGGTTGCTCCCTATATCCCTTTATAAAATACTGGTGAATATTCAACATTTTTGATCCACAACTGATCTTTTCCTTTTAATCCCTCCCGTATCCAGACATCCCCTTTTATTTCCCTTCCATTATGGCGAACCCACGTTACACGGTCATTGATTATTTGGGGGCTTACATCTCTCTTATTTTCTCCAGGTGAAGTAATCAGTTTTTGTTCTCCAGATTTTATATCAATCAAATAAAGACTGGTAAACATGGTTGGAACGGGTCCTTCTTTCCACTCCAGATGTTCCTTTGTACGCGCCACAATCACCTTCTCTGGTGAAAACCATTCCAGGTCTAGATCCACATAACCTTTTGGGGTATATTCTTTCTGCTGCAAAGTAACTGGCATCTCGGCAATCTTTGTTCTTTTATTTTCCACAAAGAATCTTCCTTCTCCAGAAATATAAGCCAACTGATTCTTAGATGGAGCCCATTTGAACCAATCTCTATATCCAAGCATTTTTCCTACTTCTTTAAAGTTTTTTCCTTCTGATGAAATTACACACAACGGATTACTATCCATAGACCACGAAGCCGTAGGCTCTCCAAGAAAACTAATCCACTTTCCATCATGGCTCCATTTAAAGTAATCCGTCCTAATCGCAAATAAATCATCATTGGTATGAATGGTATACAAATGATTCCTCTTGTCAATTTTTAGATTAGCATCCTGGAATCCTATACAAATCGATTGGTCCCCAACCTGTTGGAAGCAAATTAGATTGTGAGGAAACGATAAATTCTTTCCCGTTCGGAAACCATTCAAATCCACTCACACCTAATGAAACGTTTTCAAAACCCATTGGTCGTCCATCTTCCATATGGGTCACATTTAGTAAGCCCCTATCATTATAGGCTAGTTGATTTCGTATAGGTGACCATTTGAAATCAATTGCTTCCACTTTTATGTAAGGCTGATAACTTTCCTTTTTCTCCAAATCATATATGTATAAATCATTTTTCTCCCCCTGCTCATCACCATCAATGTAAGCAATGAATCTGCCATCATAGGACCATTGAGGCGAATGCACATATCGTGAATGAGTCAGTTGCGTTTCTTGGTCTCCTTGTTTTACCCATAATTGATTGTCACGAATAAACGCAGCGGTTAATGGTACTTCTGCGCTTGTTACTTTTGAAAAGATAAATGAGCAAAATAGTAGCAATAGAATTTTTCGAGCTAACAAGAAAAGCACCCCCTTTTTTTATCATTAGAATGCCCTTCTTTCTAGCTACATACAAAGAGTTTTATAAACCAGGAAAATGTCTTGTTCAGCGATGCCTCCCTCTAAGATGTATTCGTCTCGATTTGCTTTCTCAATATTGCAGCTAACATAATAATCGTATATTGTTGTATTCATTGATATGGTTCATCAACTTAAACCATTAAACTAATTATGGGAGGTATTTTACTGAATGAATAAACAGGACCAACTTAATATAATCAAAGAAGATTTTATTCATTGTCAAAAAGTACTATTGGCAATTGGTGATGAAACACGTCAATCAATCTTGTTAGTTCTAATGGCGACGGATTGTCAAACGGGATTACGTGTGGGAGAAATCACTGAACAAACACATCTTTCTCGTCCTGCTGT
Organism: Bacillus coreaensis; assembly: GCF_050586445.1. NCBI lineage: Bacteria > Bacillati > Bacillota > Bacilli > Caryophanales > Bacillaceae > Bacillus > Bacillus coreaensis. The sequence continues at coordinate 12,658 of NZ_JBOCCY010000003.1, read as the reverse complement.
GTCCCATCATCTTAAGGTTTTACGCGATGCTGGTGTTATTTTAATGCGTAAAGAAGGGACAAAAAACTTTTACTATATTAATGTACGAACCGAATTAAGTTTATTAAGAACACTCGTGCTGGATATTGATAAGTTCATGCAGAACTTTTATAGAAATGATGGAATTTACACACACATTAATTGGAGGTACAGGCTATGAGAGCAATGGTTATTGATAGGTATGGAAAAGTACCCATGCGTTTGGCAGAAATGCCCACACCTGAAATAGGTGAATATGAGGTACTCGCAGAAATTCATGCTGCGAGTATTAATCCTGTTGATTTTAAGATACGAGATGGGAAAGTAAAATTGTTAGTTAAATATAAAATGCCTCTAATCTTAGGGAATGACTTTTCTGGTGTCGTTGCAAAGGTTGGCGCAAAAGTGACTCGTTTTAAAGTTGGTGACGAAATATATGCCCGTCCACGTAAGTCTAAAATCGGTACTTTTGCTGAATATATCGCTATACATGAAGATGACATCGCCTTAAAACCTAATAATTTGAGCTTTGAAGAAGCAGCTTCGATTCCTCTGGTTGGGTTAACCTCCTATCAAGCCCTAACAGACATTTTACAATTACAAACCGGACAAAAAATTTTTATCCAAGCTGGGGCTGGTGGTGTTGGTACCTTTGCTATTCAACTGGCCAAATTGATGGGTGCCACTGTTGCAACAACTGTTAGTGAAGCTGGTGCGAATTTAGTAAAATCTCTTGGTGCAGATGAAATAATCAATTACAAGACAGAAAAATTTGAAAAGAAACTGAAAAACTATGATGCTGTATTTGATACACTTGGGGGCGAGATACTCGAAAAATCATTCGAAGTGATAAAAAGCGGAGGAAAACTGGTTTCCGTTTCTGGATTACCGAATGCTCGTTTTGGCAAAGAATATGGTTCTGGATTTTTTAAAACGTTGTTGTTTTCAGCAGCAAGCCATAAACTGACTAAGCTTGAAAAAAAGCATAATGTTCAATACTCGTTTTTGTTTATGAAGCCAAGTGGAGAGCAATTACGTATAATCGCCAACTTTATTGAAACTGGTAAAATCAAACCTATCATTGATCAAGTTTTTCCTTTTGAAGATGCTCAAAAAGCGATGGAATATGCGGAGTCAGGAAGGGCGAAAGGGAAAATCATAGTAAAAATCAGATAGACGGAGCAAAAAATAGCCACCTTTCCATTTTTCTTATTTATGATTCTATAAAAGCCACTACCTTTTAATCAATCTTTCTACAAAATAGAGTCTTTTTATGAATGTAACGTCAAGGCTTTGGGAAGTGAAAAGCCAAATTCCTAATAATTTTCACTGAGGAATTTGGCTAGTGATCTTCTGACATTCCGCCCGATTGGTGAAGACCTTAGAAATGGCGGTTAATTTCAACTATCTTTCTTCGTTTCATCAATAAATTTTTTAAGAAGAATTGTTTCCTAATTTTTCTCTAATATAACCAGTGAACCAACCATGGGTACAATCTGCTTTCATTAAGTGAGACAAAAAAATGCTCCTTCAATATTGAAGAATCAAACCCTAAAATTGATGAGGGTTAGTTCGTTAGAATTTAGTTCTTTTATTTTCGATAACGTACTGAAACCAATACAGTAAAAATGCTTTAGGAAAAAAATAGAGGAAAAACTGAAATTCATTTAACCGAACTAATTTATAATGTTTTATTTTTTTTGCAAATCTTGCCATTGGAAAAGCAAAGAAAGCATTCACCATTGCATTAAGTAATACAAACCGTTTGAAATTTCCATATGTCCATTTTAATATCCAAAGGGAACCTACAAAAAACGGTCCAATGAGAAAAGGTAACTCATCGAATAAAACGGAATTCGGTTTATTATAAAAATCCCACCATTTTCTTCTTTTACCAACTAGCGTAGTGATAAATTCTATTAGGATAATAAGTAATGAGGCAGTAAGAAATCTTTTTATATTTCGTATCCCCAAAAAAGGTAATGTGGCCCAAGATAGTAATATATTAGCAACATTTAGGAACCTTTGAATTTTTATTGTCATAGCTTCATCATCCCCTTTTGTTCGTTTTCTCCATTCTTAAAATATCCAGTAAATAGCATTATATGTAATCGTTCATGCACTAACCTATCATTATAAACAGTATAATTTTTATAACATTGATGTGGCGCACCTTCAACAGTAGCCTCATTTTACAATAATAAAAGCATCCCAATTAAAGGAATGCCCATGTACTTAACAAACAAGATTTCAATACATTATTGAGTATCTGTTCCCCGAATCGTAATTTTCAATTGTTATTTACTAACGTTGTGATCACAAATGCAATCGCAAAGTAACCTAACCATCTAAGGAAGAAAATTTCAGTTAGCCACTCGTCAGGTGATGCAACCATCAATAAGGTAAGGTTGTTATAAAACCAGATAGAAGAATACAAGTGTTAAGATAGCGAGAAAAATAACCAGCCATAATGTTAAAAGGTACATATGACATTGTAATCGTTTCATCAAATGTGTTTCTCGTATAAAATCACACTGCTTTTTGCATGTTTTCAGGGGAACTTTGTATAAAGTATATTAATTGGCTTTCAGCAGGATTAACCATTATTCCTTGGGATTTTTGTTTGTTTCCAGTAACAATGACATTAGAGTTCCAAGTGCGGTAGCCACTTAAGTTTCTGCCAATATCCCTCTTAAATTATTTGAAAATATGCTACTAAAAAAAATCCACCTTCAACTTGTGTGAAAGGTGGATGAATATACGATTACTTCAGTATTCGTTTGGCAATAGAGTGCAATAGGTTTACTGCTCTCGGCAAATCCTCTTCATTAATATCGAACTTGGGGTTATGATGTGGGGCAGGGATATCACTACCTATAACCATATACGTACCCTTTCCCCCATTATCCTGAACTCGACGTATCATAAAGCTGGCATCTTCACTTCCTAGAGCTTCAGAATGACGAATACCATTTATGGAAGAAAACCCTTCAATCTTCTTCGCCTCTTCCATGGCTAAATCGACTAGTTCTTGGTCACATGTAATCGGAATGGCCCCGCCAATAATTTCAATTTCGTGCTCTAGTTCATGCATAGCCGCGCTATGTGCGATGATCTTTCGGACGCGTTTTTCCAACTCTTGGTTGGTTTCTTCTGATACGGAACGAGTTTCAACCATCATTTTTGCATATTGAGGAATGATATTGGTCGCCGTCCCCCCTTCTAATACACCCACATTGATTCGAGTGGCTCCCGTACTGAACCTTGGTATGGCGTGTATATTTAGCAAGGCCGTTGCTGCTCCCACTAATGCATTTCTCCCTTTTTCAGGAGAAGCTCCCGCATGTGAGGAGACCCCATGAAAATGTGCCGTTAATTTCGTACTGGCTAGGAAGCCTGTTGATCCACCATACAATTCTCCGGAAGGAACATCCGTCCCAAGGTGATGGCAAAAAATGTGATCGACATCATCTAGTAATCCTTTTTGGACAATGGCGTAAGCTCCTCGAACTCCCTCCTCAGCTGGTTGAAAAATCAGTTTAACCGTTCCTGAGAAATCTTGGTTTGCCAGTTTTTCCGCTACTCCTAATCCAATTGCCGTGTGCCCATCATGAGCACAAGCATGCATATTTCCTTGATACATGGAGGCAAATCCCTCCTGAGTTGGAAAATGCTCGATTTGATTGCTTTCGAGTATCGGTAAAGCATCCATATCAAATCGAAAAGCAACGGTAGGACCCTCTTGGTTTCCTTTTAATACACCAATTACCGCGGTAAAACCGCCCTTCATCTTCTCGACAATATCAATGGGTGCCCCATCTTGTATCGCTCTCTCATAAGCCACACGTAATACCTCGTCGGAGGGTACCCCTCGTCTGGACTCTCCATCCATCGCATCTTGACCATATATAATATCAAATCCTAATTTAGTTAACTCTTCTACCACTTTTGATGCTGTTCGAAATTCTGTAAAACCCACCTCGGGGTGCTTATGCAAGTCTCTTCTTAATGCAATTACATCCAATCCTAGCCACTCCTATTTTTGTTTTATGATAAAATGTTTATCTAGCAAATACTCCTGGCCCAATAGGTAAGCCTAATGCGTACCAGATGGCCAGCTGTATGATCCATACAATTAAATACAGAATGGTGTACGGCATCATGGTTGAAAAGACCGTTCCTAGACCTGCGTCTTTTTTATACTGTTGATAAAAAGCTAACACTAACGGAAGATACGGATTGACCGGTGAAATCATATTGGTAGAAGAATCCGCAATCCGGAAGGCGATTTGGACAAAGCCTGGGTTGAATTCTAAAAGCATAAACATCGGGATAAATACAGGTGCCAACATCGCCCATAAGGCGGAACCACTGGCAATAAACAGGTTCATGGTTGTAACAAATAATATAAAGAGAACAATAATAGGGAAGCCTGTCATATTAATACTTTTCAAAAAGTCGGAACCATTCACAGCCAAAACAATTCCCATGTTACTCCAATTGAAAAAAGCTACAAATTGTGCGGCTGCAAACACAAGTACAATAAATCCGGCCATCATTTGAATCGATTCGGCCATTAATTTTGGTATATCAGATGTAGTCTTAATGACCCCTACTATTTTTCCATACACAGATGATGTAAGAACAAAAAATAAGAGAATAATAGGGATAATTCCTTTTAGAAATGGTGAGGTAAGAACTCCCCCTGTTTCAGGATCACGTAATAGTCCCCCTTCAGGTACTACAAGTAAAGCAATAATCACTAAATAGATAAGTGCGGTAATACCAGTGAACTTTAATGCCCGCTTCTCCTTTGAAGAAAAGGATTCCATCGTGATCGTTTTATCACCCTTATATACTCCAAGCCGCGGTTCAATCATTTTATCCGTAATCCACGCACCTAAAAACGATAAAATAAACACAGAAGCTGACATAAAGAACCAGTTATCAACGGGAGTGACCACAGTTTCTGGATTCACGATCTTTGCTGCCTGTGTACTTATACCTGATAATAAGGCATCTGTTCCAGCAATAAACAGGTTAGCGGTAAATCCAATTCCCCAACCTGCTACCCCTGCAGCATAACCAGCTAGAGGATGGCGCCCCATGGCTAAGAAAATAAGTGCTCCCATTGGCGGAATAACGGCAATGGAAGCATCAGAGGCGATATTTCCAAGTGTTCCAACGAACACAACAGCAAAGCTAACAAATCGTTTCGGTACTTTTACTACCGTACCACGAAGAACCGCTTGAATTAGACCTACCTTTTCTGCCAAACCAATTCCTAGTGTCATTCCAAGTACAAGACCTAATGCTGGAAAACTAGTAAAGTTGCCTAACATATTGGTAAGGAGCCAACCGATTCCTTCTTGACTTAACAAGCTTTTAATCGCTGTATCTTCACCAGTACCCGGATGAATAACCGATATCTTCATAGCTGCTAAAATAGCGGAAAGAACCATAAAGATGACACATAAGTATACAAATAACATGAAGGGATGAGGCAACTTGTTTCCTGCTTTTTCTATCCATTTCAAGATTCCTTTTTGTTCTACATTTGATTCGACCACTCCATCACCTAATGAATGTTTCGTCATGATAATCCCCCTAAATATGATATCTATCTATTTTTATCCTAGAATCTTGTGGACAGCATGAACAAAAAGAGATACCCCGTCCTCTAGCGCATCTTCATCAACCGTAAAACGAGGGTGATGGTGAGGATACACGATTCCTTTTTCTTCATTACCGGCACCGATCAGTACGAAACAACTAGGAACTGTTTGAGAATAAGCGGAAAAGTCCTCACCTCCCATGAGCGGAGGTAAATAGCTCACTCTTTCTTCTCCCCATTCTTGTAAAATGGTTTCTTCTAAAAGCTTTGTTACTTCTTCATCATTGACAACGGAACCATATCCATATCGGTAATCCAATTCATATGTTGCTTGATGGGCTTGTGTATTGCCCTTGATGATTCGCTCGATTGCTTCAACCGTACTCTCCCTTACCTCTGATCCAAAGCTCCGTACAGACCCACTTAGCTTTACCGAGTCAGGAATGACATTATAAGCTCCAGTTCCAGCCTGAAAATTGGTCACAGATACGACCACCTGATCTAGTGGTGAAGTATTTCTTGAGACAATTTGTTGGAGATTGGTGACAACTTGGGCTCCGATGAGTAACGGGTCAATCGCAGATTCAGGTGTGGAGGCATGTCCGCCTTTGCCTTTGATCGTAATGTCAAAACGATCAGAATTTGCTGTCACGGGTCCATAAATAACCCCCATTTGTCCGACTTTTAGATTGGACATTAAGTGAGTACCAATCATACAGTCTACGCCATCTAATACTCCCTCTTTCACTAACTCTTGTGCTCCACCGGGGTGGATTTCTTCCGCGTGCTGAAAGACGAAACGAATTTCCCCCTTTAGCTCATCTCTAAATTGTGAAAGGATCTTTGCAGCTCCCAGTAGCATCGCCGTATGCCCGTCATGTCCACATGCATGCATGACCCCTGGAAACTTAGAGGTAAATGAAAAATCATTTTCTTCTTGAATAGCCAATGCATCCATATCCGCACGTAATGCAACCACTTTCCCTGTCTCTTGTCCAATTAAGCGCGCAATAACACTTGTCTTAGTTGGTCGTGACAACTCAAAGTCTCCAAAAGAATGGAGGGTGTCGAACACAAATTGTGCCGTTTTTTCCTCTTGAAAGGAAAGTTCAGGATATGTGTGTAGATGTCGTCTCCACGAAATGACATCATCTATTACTGACTGTACCCGCTCACTGATAAGTTGTTGGTTCATCGGTTGTTTCCTCCCCCTTTATTTAACGAATATAAAACGACATTTTCGTAATTAGTGTTATTATATCTATCAGAATAGACTTAATCAACAGAATTGTGAGATTATTTTACAAAACAAAAAAAGACACCTCATAAAAAAGGTATCTCTTCCTTAATAGAAGTCCATCTTATTGAAGTACTTTCTTATTTATTACAGGGTCCACTCGATGGTTCCCATCACCTGATCAAACTTGATTTATTGAGTAAGCTGATAGATCTTACTTGCTCTTCCTCTAGTAATATGGGACTGTTCTCCCTTGTATTCCACAAGTCCCACCTCACATAGGCTTGCAACAATTCTTTGTGCGTTCCGTTTGGTCATGGACAGATGAGTAGCTATGTCGGCCGTTGTAAAACCGTTCCAACCCATTCTTTGGACAACTGCCTCCATTTTCCGATACGTTTTGATACTAATATTCGCTTGGTGAATTCGATCTAACAGATCTTTATCTTCTGTCCGGTAGGAATAGGTTAATTCATCTTCATTACCTACTGATTCGGTGAAGACTCCATCTTCTTGAACAATACTTATCTCATGATCTTTATGTTCTCGTAAGTGCTGGATGGCTTTATAAGCATTATTTTCTGCCGATGCAGCTGTTTCCCCGTAACCGATTCCGACAATTGCTGGGACACCCGCCTCCAGCTTTAACCTATTAATTGTTTGTCCGAGCACAAGAATTTCTCTTTCAATGGCTCCACGAGAACTAAAAATTTGATAACGTCCCGTTCCAATTTCTAAAAAAGATCCATCCAACTTTTCACATAATTCAAGAAGAGTTTGTTTGATTTTCAGCTCTACCTGTTGTAGTTGCACTCTCGTGTTCACTTTCTCAGCAATTCGTTCATATTCCTGAATTTCTATAATTTCCACACCGACTTGTGAATCTTTAAAATAGGAGCTTTTGACCTTTTCCAAAATGATGGTTAGTGCTTGTTTGATTTCCATCTTGGTGATTAGAATTCGAATAACGGGGACACCCTTTTCCTTCAATGAAGTATACACAGAATCTAAGCAGGTGAGTACGCCGCTTGTACTACCAGCCTCGTATCTTTCCAAATGAAAATCAATCAATTCTTGTGGAAGATAGTCATGATTGAATGTTTTAATAAACACATCTCCTACTGAAACACCTAACTCGTCAAGATCCCGTTGAACATCTTCTGTCTCAATCATATCAATTGAAATACCATCTAAGGCATGACCCACCTCGTAATGCAATTGCAAAAGGCACTTATATAAACTTGAACCTGTATTCGGTGAATACACATAATCTATACTAGAATCTAACACATTTTTTGCCATCACATAAGGAATCGGCCCAGAAAAGAACCACCCGTTGACCTTCTGATTATTCTCCATTACAATCCTCTTTGCATCTCGTGCTTCCTCATATGGAAAAGGAATAAATTCAATGTCATGTTCAAATTCATTGGCAACCTCAAAAATACGGTCGATAGACGGAGGAGGTCCAATGACTCCAATTCTACGCATACGTTCTCTTCCTCCCTTAGGGAAACATCATTTATGTATAGATTACCATGATTGATAAAAATGTTAATACAAAAATGCAAGAGCAGGCTATTTAAACGTGCTATTTTCTATAATACATTTAAAGAATTGTTTCTGGAGATTCCTTACAGATACAAGGAAAAACATAGATGTAAAAAACCATCCAATAGGATGGTTTTTTCAGCGAATTAGGTTAGCCCGCCATTCCGTTATCAGTGGAGAAAAATTACTTCCATATAACCATTCACTTCCCATTCTTCCTAACCAAAAGCATAAGTAGTTCGTTCCGATTTTTCACTTCGAGGTTTTTGTAGATGGAGCTTAGGTGTTTTTTACTGTCACCTCACTGATAAAAAGCCTTTTGGCAATGTCTAGGTTTGGTAATCCTTCCAGCACATAGTGGACGACTTCCCGTTTCCTGTGGCATTAAGTGTGAAGAAAACTCTTTTAACCCAGCCGCTACTAAAAGAGCAAATTCCCCCATACCTATAGTAAACAACTCCCTACTAAATTCTTTTTCTAATTCACTTTGTCAAAAAAACAGCTATATTTTTCTTTAAAAAGATAGCTAGAATGATAGCAGCAAAAAATGCGCCCACAAGAGAACTAAAAATAAATAAAGGGACAAATCCAAACAAGGTCGCTTTTTGCCCCAGCATTAATATGGCAATTGGGTAGGCAAGAATGGCCCCAATGATTCCCGTACCGATTACCTCCCCTAAAAAGGCCATATAAATCTTCCTTGTTTTCAAAAAGAAAAGAGAAGCCAACAACGCTCCAACCATACTTCCTGGAAAAGCAAAAACTGAGCCGGTTCCCATGATGTTTCTCAATATGGAAACACATAGTGCTTGAGCAACTGCATAAAACGGTCCTAATAGAACCGCTGACAACACATTGATAAAATGCTGAATGGGAAATACCTTTATAAATCCAATTGGAATATAAAAGATATTACTCGAAAGTGTCCCAATGGCAATCATCATGGCTGTTAATGTAAGTTTGTGTGTGTTTCTCATTTACAAAATCCTCCTATTTATTAATAAGCACTCAATGTTTTTCTTAAGGCAATACCATGTAGTACCTGAACAACCAGATTTACATTATTACGAACACGTGATGAGCTTTACATAGGAAAACTCTGAAACTATCAAACACAAAAAAGCCAGCTCCAATAATAAATGGACCTAGCCTTGTTAGTTATAGAATGGTTACATTCATTCACTGCTTGGCTACTTTCCTACGCTGGTATAATCCAGATCAGGTCCAAAGGGTTAAAAAACTTGACGTTTTTCTCTCAGCCCGAAGATAGGGCACCCCTAGTAGAAGATGTTTAGTTAATTATGTTAATAATAATATAACCATTTTATTTAGTAAAGGTATAGATTTTTCTTGCTCCATCGACAGCGTGAACTCATCCATTATCCTTTGATTACAATACTACTAACTAGAATTGCCATACCCTTTACGCTCTCTTCATTCTTATTTCTTAAGAGACTTGGTTAATTGTTGTTTTACCAATAAGAAATAATCAACCACCTAAAAACAATTGTGAAGCAAACGAAGACATTATAACGCTTTTAATTGAGAAAGACTAAAGAAGATACATTAGGAATTTTAAAAAAGGTATAGCAAAAAAAACAAACAAGGAAAGCATCCTGTTCAAACAAACAGAACACTTTCCTTTTAAACGGAGCATTAAAAAGAAGAAACGATACTATTCTTTAATGATGTCCTTTGTACTTCTCACTGTATCAATGGGGCGTACTAATTTTTCTATTTGAGCTCGTTTAGGCTCTAAGAACGGAGGTAAAGATAGTTTTTCCCCAAGGGTTTCGTAAGGTTCATCCCCCATAAAACCAGGGCCATCTGTCGCAAACTCAAATAAAATTTGTGGAGCAACTCTTGCGTATAATGACTCAAAAAAGTGACGATTGACATAACCAGATGTCGAGAATCCCATACTATTCAATCGCTCTGTCCATTCATCCAATACGGAGCGATCCTCTACGCGGAATGCAGCATGATGGACGGTGCCATAACCTTGTTGAGCTTGAGGGAGAATCGTATTGTGCTCTGCAATAACGGATGCTCCATTACCGCCTTCCCCTACTTCGAATAAATGGAAGGATCCTTCCTGAGCCGTTTCTTTAAATAATAGCGCTTTTTCCAACATTTCTTTAAAATAATCAAAGTTGGCAATTCGAATAAAGACAGGACCTAAACCCGTAATGGCATGCTCCAATGGGATAGGACCCTTTTGCCAAGCTGTACCAGATTCTACCCCTCTATTTAATTCATCTGAAATTAATTGATATTGTTGATCATCGAAATCAACGAAAGACAGAGTTTTCTTGCCAAATTGCTCTTTAATTCCCGTATGCTTGACGTCTAAACGATCAAATCGTTTTACCCAATATTCCAATGCTGCATCACTTGGTACACGGAAAGATGTCTTAGAAATCTCGTTTGTACCATGTATACCTTTTGGAATGCCTGGGAAGTCAAAGAATGTCATGTCTGTGCCAGCACTGCCTTTATCATCAGCAAAGAATAAATGATAGGTTTGAATATCATCTTGATTGACTGTTTTTTTAACTAAACGCATCCCTAATACATAGGTGAAAAATTCATAGTTCTTTTCTGCACTACTGGTAATAGCTGTTACGTGATGTATTCCTTTAAGTTGGTTCATTGTATTTTCCTCCTAGAAAATTCAGATTTAATAGTACGCTTGGTTGAATGGATGAATAACCTATTTGCCGATCCTACCATTAGGATCACATTAGCATAACTACTGAGCACATCTATCAATTTTGCTTAATATGACCTGCTCAACCTTCATACTCCTTTAATGATTGGTCATATGTACATGGGTATTAGAAAATACTCATGTACATATTTTATACTTCAGGTAGATTTCCTAGTAAATTATCGGATCGTGAATAATGCTTTTGACCAAGGAATTAATTGGTCTAGCATTTGATTGACAGAATCCTCTTGAACTGCCTGTGGTTTAAAGTCAGTTCCATTCTCGAAATCAGTGAATAACGATAGTGCTGGATGTACACGAACGTCAGCCACTAATAATTCACCTAAAATGCCTCGTAAATGTTCAGCCGCACGAGCTCCACCTACTGAACCGTAAGAAACGATTCCAGCTGCTTTATTGTTCCACTCTACACGTAGATAGTCTAATGCGTTTTTAAGTGCTCCAGTAATAGAGTGATTGTATTCTTGAACAATAAATACGAATCCATCTTGACTAGCGATTATTTCTGACCAAGCAGCAGCTCCTGAAGCATCTCCGCCAGCTTCACCAAGTAATGGTAATTTGTATTCAGCAATATCAATAATGGTATAGTTTGCGTCATCACGTTTGTCAGCGATCTCTTTTACCCATGCAGCTACTTGTGGACTTACACGACCTTCACGTGTAGAACCTAAAATAATCCCAATGTTTAATTTTGTCATTGTTTCTTCCTCCTCTTGTTTTTTTCCAAATAATTTATCTAATAATCCCATTTCCTACTTTCACCTCCTTTTAAGTTCTGAAATATGGATCATTGCTGTGACAGGATGTAGAACTTACTATATGCACATGAATTATTCCTCTATTTCAGTTATCTTGATTTCGAGATATACAACCAAAAAAATAAAGTGTTTATTTTATTTCGAAACCAAATATCTTTAACCTGAGATAATTCTATTATATGTATGTACTTTTTGTCAACTCATCTGAGTTGTTTTTTTGATCCCTAATTTTTCTCCAGTGCAACTTATTGACATTACTTCACCCCCCTTAACCATCCACAGCCTGCAACTCATACCCTTTTTCATCTTCAAAGTAAGTAGATAAATAATATTTCTATATTATTTTCTAAAAAACAATCTAAATTTGATATTGGTTTAATCTAATATTTAGATATATAATAAAAACAAGAAAAGAAAACGTTTTCAACAATATTCAAATACATACTTACTTCTCACATTATAGGGAGGATTTAAAATGAGCCAAGTTGAAAGAAATACAAAAGTGCAGAAATTAATGGAGCTACAAAAATTCAATGAGAAAGAAATTTCTAAAATGACAGATTCACAGATTGAATATTACAACTGGCTCTATTTTGATGATTCAGTTTATGATTATATGTAACTACAATAGAAAATAATAAAAGGCTGTTTTCGTAAAGTTTGTTGTTTTGTAAAAAGCCCTAATGCCGGCTTTTTACCCGTATATTCAATCTTACTCTTTAAATATAGAGCCCCTGTTTTCTAAA